>NZ_SZNK01000001.1:4835000-5158750 GCF_005217615.1 Brevibacillus antibioticus | reverse complement strand
TGAACCACCATGAGCTTGAGATTTTCCATACCTGCTTCTTTTTGCGTGGCCCAGACGCTGCCGATCACTTTTCCCAAAAACATGCGATCACCCTTTTCCTAAATAGCTGACCGTAATGCCGCGTTCTCTCATGCTGTCATAAGCAAGCGGAGAAACAATTGCCCCTTTTTTCACGATCAAAGTCGTATCGCGAAGCTCAGGCTGCGATCTGATCCAGTCTGCTGTCAACAGCTTCCCGGAAAAGACGGCTTCTTGCTCATCCAAAGGAGTCAATTTCGGTTGTTCTGTCTTGGTAGTAGTCTCCACTTTTTGTAGCTGAGACTTCAGCTTCGAAACTACGCGATCTGCCAGACGGCGTTGCTCCGCAAACTCCACACCCAGCTCTTTCATGCCCTCTACGTGACGGTTGAACAGCTTTTCATAAGCAGGTGTCAGTGTCAATGTTTGCAGGGTACGACGGTCTGCGCGCTTGATTCCTGGCACATCGGAACCAGCGATGACGAATTTACCCGTCACCAATGCGGAAAAGACGATTTCCGCTTTGATCGTTCCTTTTAGACCGGAAGCAATTCTCGCTGCATTATCCAAATCGATTTCAGGAATCACAATACCGACATAATCTTTCGGCACTTCCAACGGAGCAGGAGCGTACTCATCTGCTGTAAGGATTCTGCCTGCTCCCCCACATTCGATCTTGTGCATGCCCAACCAAGAAGAGGTTTCTCCGTCCAGGAAGAGAATGTCATGGCAGATCCCGTGGTTTTTCAGTTGAATAAAATGATCCTGAAACGCCTCATGAGCCTGGCTGTCGCAAAAAACGTACAGGACACGAGGCGCCTCGCTTTTCTTTTCTGTATTCATCGATTGCAAAATTTCTTTTGTAATCGACGCCACCATTTCTCTGATGTCCATCAAGCTCTACCTCCGTTAGAAGGAGTAAAATTGCCCGTTCTTGCCGATCACTTTTACCCGGTCTCCCGTTTTCAAATTAGCGGCATTACCTTCATCCGTATCCACGTGGAAATCAAGTGCGAATTGCGGATGCACACGAACGACTACATCTGGATAGATGATAGGACGATCGCTTTGCGTCGCCAGGATCAGCGTATCGCCATCCTTCACTTGATATTGCTCGGCATCTGCTGGAGACATATGAACGTGGCTCTTCGCTACGATTACGCCTTTGTCCATCACGACTGTCCCTTTTGCCGTAACGAGTACCATACCTGGTGTTCCTTCAATATCTCCAGACATACGCACAGGTGCTTGAACACCTACTGCAAAGCCGTCTGTTCTGGAAATTTCCACTTGTGTCGCGCCACGAGCTGGTCCCAAAACGCGAACCCCGTGGATGCTGCCTTTTGGTCCCACGATAGTGACTGTTTCTTGGCAAGCAAACTGGCCCGGTTGCGACAGATCACGCATTGGCGTCAATTGATGTCCGGCTCCGAAAAGCTTCTCGACATCTGCTTGCGACAAATGAATGTGACGGTTAGATACGCCCAAAGGAATTTCTCGCACTGCCTCGGCAGCTTGATTGGTGGAAGGCTGCTGGCTCTGATCAACTTGTTTCACTTGAATCCCTCTTCCTTTCAAGAAATCTGCCGCTGCTGGTGTTATTTTATCCCCTTCCTCAACGAGAAAGGGGTTTGGAATACCTGATTTATGCATCGCTCTCAAGGATGCTTCTGTAATCACTGCCATAGGGATTTATTATCCTTCGAGTTTCGGCAGAATCAGTTCAATGTCTCCATGAGGGCGTGGAATTACGTGAATAGATACGAGCTCTCCTACTTTTTCAGCAGCAGCGGCACCTGCGTCTGTGGAAGCTTTTACTGCACCTACGTCACCACGTACCATAACAGTTACGAGACCGCCACCTACGTGTACTTTACCAATCAGTTTTACGTTAGCTGCTTTTACCATTGCGTCAGCAGCTTCAACTGCTCCTACCAAACCTTTTGTTTCTACCATTCCCAATGCGGACATTTCTCCAGCCATTTTCATTTCCTCCTTAATTATATCTCCAAAATTTTAGTGTTTTACGACTTAAGTCGTCATTTCTGTTAACACCGATTTGATGATGTTTTTGATCTCATCGCGGCTCAAGCCGACATTCATAGAAGAGACAGCCTGTAGGACAGCTTCTTCCGCTTGTGTCGCAGGAGCTGCTGATACTGGCGTTGATTGTGGCATTTCTTTGATGCCAAATGCAACACGCTTGATGTTGAACATGTGCTTCGCACCGATGTTATCGGACGTGATGTTGTTCCCTAAAGAACCGCATCCAAGCGTGAACGCTGGTTGTACACCAGTCGTTGCACCAATTCCTCCGAAGGTCGTACCCGTATTTACCGGAATTCTGGATGCTGGCATTGCTTGACCATACGCTGCGATGACATTGTCATCCTGGGCGTGAATACCCGCTGTATGTCCAAGACCACCATGTTCCAGCAATTCGCGGCAACGAGCAATCGCTTCGCTGTCGTTTTGAACAGTGTAGAGGGCAAGGATCGGCGCCAGTTTTTCAACGGACATCGGATACGCTTTGCCTACATTGTTCTCTTCCGCAATCAGGACACGCGCATCAGCAGGGATAGTAATACCCGCCATTTGAGCGATCACTTGCGGAGAGCGGCCAACGATCTTCGCGTTCAGCGAGCCGTTTACCATGATGATTGCAGCTACTTTTTCCTTCTCTTGCTCGTTCAGGAAGTAGGCGCCTTCACGCTTCAGGGCAGTAATCAATTGGTGTTTGGTGGATTCCTCTACTACCAATGCTTGCTCAGAAGCGCAGATTGTACCATAGTCAAACGTCTTGCTCTGCACGATGCGTCTGGCAGCAGCAGCAAAGTCAGCACTGTGATGGATGTAAACGGGTACATTACCAGGTCCAACACCATATGCTGGCTTACCGGAGCTGTATGCTGCGCGTACCATCGGAGTTCCGCCAGTCGCGAGAATCAGATTGGTCAGCTTGTGCTTCATCAGCTCATTTGTACCAGGAAGCGTAGGCTTCGTAACGCAATGGATCAAGCCTTCTGGTGCTCCAGCCGCTACTGCCGCCTGAGCCATCAGTCGCGCTGCTTCCAGCGTGCATTTTGCTGCCGACGGATGCGGGCTGAAGACAATCGCATTTCTCGCCTTGAGGGAGACCATCGATTTATAAATAACCGTGGACGTCGGATTAGTGGAAGGTACAACCCCTGCTACGATACCAAATGGCTGCGCCACTTCCCACACCTTGTTCTCTTCGTCCTTACGAATGATACCAACTGTTTTTACATCTTTTACAGATGCGTACACATCTTGTGCAGCAAACAGGTTTTTCATCCGTTTGTCAGCGACGTTACCAAAGCCTGTTTCCTCTACAGCCATTGCTGCCAGTCGATCAGCATTTTCTACGCCCACTTTGGACATAGCTTCGATGATCCGGTCAACTTGCTCTTGGCTGTAGGTAGCGAATTTGGCTTGTGCTTCCTTCGCTTGTGCGAGGTAGGTACGCACTTCCTGTATGGAATACAGATCAGCGTCGAGTGTCATTAGGCTTTGTCACCTCCGCCTTGTTTCTCTTCCAACAAACGAATGAGATCTTCTTTCTTCGCCATGTTGATTTCGTTCGTTGTCAGCGGGAAGTCCGCATACGAACGCGCCATTTTGCGCAGGTCACTGATGGACTGATCTTGCAATTCGGACACTGGCGCTTTAGCCGGCTCTGCCTTAACCTCTTCTTTTACCTCTGGTTTTAGCAGGTTTTTAAGCATTCTTGGAACATTTTCATCAGGACGTGGAATTACGTGTGAGTGCAGCAATCTTCCGACACGTCTCGCAGCGTCAGCGCCAGCATCTACTGCTGCCTGTACGGAGGAGACATCTCCGATTACATACACGGTAACGATCCCTGCGTCCGCTCCTTCATATGAGACGACTTTGACGTCCGCCGCTTTGGCAGCAGCGTCTGCGGCAGCGATGAGAGCAGGCAAGCCCAACGTCTCGATCATGCCGAGTGAATATGTTGTAGCGCGCATTTACATTACCTCCCCTTCAAGAGGGAAAATCCCTATTATCGTTTGACAGGCTGTTGGGCGACACTTCTTACGGCCTCGGCAAAAGCATCAGCGGCTGCCGTGCATGCCGATTGGCTGCCAGTGAGTAGTGCTCCCCCAAAGTTCGTTTCTGTCGGTGGACCAAAAAATTGAACCATTTGTACATCTGCAGCCTTGAGGGCGGCATCAATACCATACATGGCCTCCAGCGGCGGAGCGATCAAGTAAGCGAGTGGCTCACCTTCGCGGATTCCGGCGGTTTGAGACAAGTAGCTGCCCGTCCGCGACACAACATGGGCGTAATACGCATGCGTCCCTTCATCATTCAAAGAGTAAAAGCATGCTCCGCTCTCCATAAATGCAACGGCTGCATCCAGTCCGCTCTGCACCTCCGATGGCGTCGCGCCTCCGATCATCCCGATGAACTCGCCGGACAACGGTCCAGACGCATGACCTGAGCCTGCATAAAACGACTTGGCATACACAACTTCTACCGCTGCCTTTTTGGTCGCTTCATCAATGGCCGTATACCCCACATCGTCAATCGTGGAGGTCAATAGCCCCAGACTTCGGATATGAGAAGGCAGGTTCAGCTTCTCCGCAAATTGTGGATCGACATTGGGAATCAGTCGGATCGCAAGCGGCGTCGCTCGAATTGGTTTTTCCATGCGTGTCACTCCTTTCAAGACAACATCCCTGATCAAAAGCAAAAAAAGGTGCCTAAACACGAAAAAATAAGCCGTGTTCAAGGGCACCTTTGCCTTTTGATTATTCACTTGTGGGTAGAAGATTACACGCTATTTCCATGCTCTTTTACCTGTCTCTAATTTAGAACAAGGTAGGGAAAAATGCAAGCGTTTTCGGCATTCCGTCACTTTTCCATATTCCGGTCATATTCCGGACACAAGCCCCCGTTAAATTTGTGTTGTAGCCGAGACGGGCAAGCCCGCAAACAAGGCTCACCACAATCTTAAGACCCCCCAAGGAGGAATTTTACAATGAAAAAGAAAATGGCAATGACAGTTATGGCTTTGGCAGTATCTGCAATGGCAGGTTCCGCATTTGCGGCAAGTGAAACGGCGAAAACGACTGGTTCTTCTGCTCCACTGAAAATGGTGAGCACAGATGGTACAGATGCTCTTCTAAAACCGATTTTTAACCTGGAGCAAATAGCAAAGGAAAAGGGCATCTCTGTGGAAGAGTTGATCAAGCAGCTTGAAAAGGAAGGCAAACTGACAAAAGGAGCAGCCACTATCACGAAAGACGGCGATCTGACAACTAGCTTCTCCTTCATGAAATTCGATGCCAACAGCGATAATAGTAAGCCGATCGACCTGGATGAAATGGCGAAAGAAAAAGGCATCTCCGTAGAAGAGTTGATTGAGCAGCTTAAAGAAGATGGCAAGCTGGCAATGAAAGCTTCCACGGCAGTTATCAATCTGGAAGAAGTAGCGAAAGAAAAAGGCATCTCTGTGGAAGAGTTGATCAAGCAGCTTGAAAAAGAAGGCACGATCGCCACTGGTGAAGCAGCTTCCTTTACTCAACCTGCAATCAGTTTGGAGCAATTGGCAAAAGAGAAAGGAATCACCGTTGACGAATTGATCAAACAGCTCGAAAAAGAAGGCAAGATCACAAAAGGTACAACAGTCTCAGTAGCTGCCATCAAAAAATAAGCGTTGCCTTTCAAACACACACAAAAACCTCTGACAGGAAACTGCCAGAGGTTTAGTTATTCCCTTCGCCATTTAACGGACACACAACTCCATTATGCTAAACAACAAGAACATTCTTTACAAATGATGTCAGTCGAAATGGTGTCTATCATTGCTATGATAAGAACAAATTGACTTGAGATAGATAGGAGGTATTTCTTCGTGAAACGAATTCTACTCATCGAGGATGAAATGCCGATTGCCCGACTTGTCCAGGTCTATCTGGAACGGGCGGGCTATGAGGTAAAATGGAATGAGGGTAATCACGAGGCAATCCCGACTTTTTTCTCCTGGAAACCAGACCTTGTCCTGCTTGACCTGATGCTGCCCGATCACGACGGCTTGGATATACTCGATCAGATTCGCCAATACGGCAGTTGCCCGGTCATTATTATCACGGCTCGCGGTACCGTGCCGGACAAGCTCCAAGGGCTGGCACAAGGTGCAGATGATTACATCGCCAAGCCATTTGATCCAGAAGAAGTGCTTGCCCGTGTTCAAGCTGTGCTCCGTCGTTCCTCTTATCTCTCAGAAGCGGATACAATCAGGCTCGGCACGCTTTCGATAGATGTTTCGGCCCAAAATGCGTTGATCGGGAAAACTCCGCTTTCCTTAATGCCACGGGATTGGCAGCTGCTCGTTTTCCTGGCGCGACATCCCAACCAATGCTTCAGCCGCGATCAATTACTGGATCAAGTGTGGGGAATGGACTTTGAAGGAGGGGATCGTTCTGTGGATACCGCTGTGAAACGTTTGCGCAAAAGCTTGTTGCCTTGGCCGACTTCCGAAGGGGAGATCAGCACGATCAGAGGAATGGGGTACAGCCTGCGTGTTTACTAAACGATCTACTTCTACTAGAACTGCTGTGCCGCTCTTGCGTTACTGGACATGGCGCTATGCCTTGATATTATCGGTCATTCTTTTTGGTATCGGCTTTTTTGGCATCTTTTGGATTAACAAAGCAGCTACAGAACAACAGTTTCAAGTATTGGAAGCAAGAACAGAGTTGCTCGCTGATTCGTATACCAAGGTGTTGCTTGCCAAGGACACCTCGACTTCTTCTGTAAAGATAGAGGATTTGGCACGAACAACTGTTGGTATCTCCAGTCAGACTGTCACTGCTGTGACTGGCCCTGCGTCTCCGGCTATTCCTGACACCGCAACACCCGCAGCCAATACCGCCATGATCGCATTTCGAGTCATGCCGACTGTCCCAATCGATCACGTGGTACAGATTTACGATGATGCGGGCAAGACGTTCAAGAAGGATATGCTGAATCAGACGACGATCGCTACCGTTGCGCAGTTACCTACTCCTGCCCAGCCTGTGGACAAAACAAAGGAAATACGGGAGGTCGTTGCCACAAAGGGAGCTACCTGGCTGCGTGTAGGTGTCCCTTACTATGAACACAATGCAGTCGCAGGCACTTATTACGTCAGTACCCCCCTTAACAATGATTTGGTCCACACCTATATCACGATCATGGTTTCCATCGGAATCATCACCTTGTGCGGTTGGGCCATCGTCTATGTTTTGTCTCGGTCCCTGACGCAGCCACTCCGGGAGTTGGCAATGGCAGCCGAGCAAATATCTACCGGAAACTATGCGCCCTCACTGCCCGATACCACCAAAATAAAAGAGGCAGAAATTAGCCAACTGGTCCATTCCTTTGACGAAATGACCAACCGCCTTGGACAGTTGGAGCGGATGCGTACCGACCTTTTGGCTGGTGTTTCCCATGAGCTGCGTACCCCTGTCACCTCGATCCGCGGGATGATTCAAGCGGTGAAAGACGGCGTTGTGAAGGGTGCAGATGCGGATGAATTCATGCAAATCAGCATGGATGAAGCCAAACGACTCCAGACAATGGTCAATGACCTGCTCGATTTTTCGTCGATGGAAGCAGGGGAGGTTTTCCTCGAGAAGCAATCCGTTCAGATCAACAGTACGTTGGATCAAATAGTCGCACAGGTACAAGCCTTGCCCTCATTTACAGACG
This sequence comes from Brevibacillus antibioticus, assembly GCF_005217615.1. Lineage (NCBI taxonomy): Bacteria > Bacillati > Bacillota > Bacilli > Caryophanales > Paenibacillaceae > Brevibacillus > Brevibacillus antibioticus. The sequence goes on along the minus strand of NZ_SZNK01000001.1, from coordinate 5,150,992 downwards.
TATCTGTGACAGTTAACTCGACTGGACCTGAAATCGTATGGATATGCGATGAATCACATGTCAAACAAATTTTGCTCAATTTATTAGGGAACAGTGCTGCCGCAAATGCAACGCAAATCAAGATCGACGTCCACAACCAAAGCGACTTCCTCTCTATCGATGTAACCGACAACGGAAAAGGAATTCCTGAGCCAGAGGTTCCTTTCATTTTCGAACGGTACTATCGCGGAGATAGCAAACGCAAAAAGAAGCAAGGCCTAGGGCTGGGCCTGACGATCTCCCGCCTATTGGCAAAGGCACACGGCGGAAATGTCGAATTGATTCGGACTTCTCCCGAAGGAACAACCTTTCGTCTTACACTCAAATGAGCAGAGGAAGCAGCACCGATGAATCGTGCCGCTTCCTCTTTTACGTATGGGCCCCCTCCGGCACATGCGTGCGGATGAGCTCCATGAAGATGTCCAATGCTTTGGTATGGAACTCGTCGGATTTCGTGAGGAGCGAAAAATCACGGGTAACCGGTGTCCCCGTCACCTTCAATGTACAGAGCGTGCCGAGCTTGCGTTCTTTGCGGATGGCCCAATAAGACAGCAGGCTAATTCCCAAGCCAGCCTCCACTGACTCCTTGATCACCTGTGTGCTGCCGAACTCCATTCGCTTGTGCGGTGTGAATTGCATCTGGTGAAACATTTTTTCAGCCGCTTCCCTCGTGCCCGACCCTTCTTCCCGCACAATCCATGTTTCCTTCGTCAGCTCGTCAATACTGACCTCAGTCTGCCCGGCCAATCGATGCGCTGGAGAAGCAATCACATACATACGATCATCAGCAAACGGCTCCACACACATTTTTTCGTCCACATACTCCCCCTCAACAATCCCGACGTCGAGTTGTCGCTTCGCCACCAGCTCCGCAATGACTGTGGAATTGTGAATTGTAATCGTGGGGGTAATCATTGGGTAATACTGACGAAGACGCGCAATGACGTGAGGCAGCACATACTCTCCATATGTGTAGCTGGCGCCAATAGTCAAATGCCCGCTCGGTGTGTTCATCAAATCATCCACGAGACTCTGCATCCGCGTGTACAAGCCCAAGATTTCCCGAGCGTGATGATAGACAATCTCCCCCGCTTTATTCAAGCGAACATATTTGTTGCTTCGCTCCAGGAGCTTTGTCCCTATCGTGCGCTCGAGGGCATGAATATACTGACTAACGGCAGGCTGCGTCATATGGAGCTCTTCTGCAGCTCGGGAAAAGTTCTGTCTGTCTGCAACGGTCACGAACACAAGCAAATGCTGATCCAACTGCCTTCACTCTCCCTTCCACCACTAACCATTCATTTCACTTATGATGATCATTCCAATGATTTATTTTTCTTATTATAACAGTTGCCGTATGCTGAGTTTGTAAAACTTTTCGAGGAGTGATGGCAATGGCAACTCAGATAAAAAACAGCGTGCCATTGAATGAAAGCAATGAAAGCAATGCCAGCGTACAGCCCGCAAAAAACAACAAAAGCACCCCCGCATCCTTCTCGCTGTGGATAGCTGGAATCGCTTTTACTTTTTTCATCGCCCTGACAGGCTACGGCTTAGCAAAAATACCTGGCTTTCAACAAGTTGGCCCCCTCGCCTGTTCGATCCTGATCGCGGTCGCATACCGGCATTTTCGTGGATATCCAGGAGCATTGCGATCAGGGATTCAATTTTCCGCCAAACGTTTACTGCGTCTGGCTATTATTTTGTACGGGCTGAAGCTCAATATCGACGTCGTCTTGAATCAAGGCCTCGGGCTTCTCATCTATGACGCTGGTGTCATTATTTTTGCCATCGCGGTTACAATGCTGATAGCCAAGTGGCTGAAAGCAGACACTTCCCTCTCCCTCATGCTCGGAGTCGGTACAGGTGTCTGTGGAGCAGCGGCAATTGCAGCCGTCTCCCCTATCATTGCTGCCAAGGATGAAGATACCGCTATCGGGGTAGGAATGATCGCACTCGTCGGAACCTTATTTGCCATATCCTACACGATCCTGCGTCCATTCCTTCCCTTGTCCCCGGTCGAATACGGCATGTGGTCAGGAATTAGTCTGCATGAAATTGCTCATGTCGCGTTGGCTGCTGCTCCGGCGGGTCAAGATGGGCTAGCGATTGCGCTGCTGGCAAAATTGGGGCGTGTGCTTCTGTTGGTCCCACTCTGTTTTATCCTGATGGTTTGGATGAAACGTTCCGGGAAATTACAAAGCGGCACCAAGATCGAATTCCCTTGGTTCCTCATCGGCTTCCTCGCCATGAGTGTTTTTGGAAGCTATGTTCTCGGCACATACATCCCTGTCTCAGAAGCGTTCCATAGTGGTGTCGCCAATATCACAACCTTTGTGCTCACCATGGCGATGGTCGGACTTGGCCTCAATGTCGATCTGCGTGCACTTCGAACAAAAGCGGCGCGCCCACTGATTGCGATGAGTATTACCTCGATTCTTTTGTCGGTGCTCTCCCTTGCCTTCGTATAAAAAACTGTGGATAACCAAATGTACAGGTTCGATTCGCCGATTTCTTGATGATCGGCGAGTTTTTTTTGTGGATAAGGACAAAGATTATCCCCATATGTTGATAAAGATGTGTACATCTTTGCTGAGGGGGATCTATATGTCGAGAAAATGGTTGAGAAGACGACCGAATATCTTATTCATCATTGTGGATCAGGAACGATTTCCCCCCATTTATGAAGAGCCTGCGATACGTGAATGGAGCGAGGATACACTCCACGCTCATGCTTTTTTGCGAGAGCATGGGTTGGAATTCAAGCGTCATTACGTTGGTTCCACAGCCTGTTGCCCTAGCAGAGCCACCTTGTTTACCGGTCAGTACCCCTCTTTGCACGGCGTCACCCAGACCAGCGGCGCCGCCAAAAGATCTCCCGACAGCGACATGTTCTGGCTCGATCGCAATACCGTCCCGACGATGGGAAATTATTTTCGCCAAGCGGGCTATCGGTGTTTCTATAAAGGCAAGTGGCATATATCCGATGCCGACATCTGGGTACCGGGTACCCATTTTCCTATCCCCAGCTATATCCCTGGAACAGGGGTTCCTGATTCAGATAAGGAACGCTTATACTTCCTTGCTGATCGGCTGGACGGTTATGGCTTCTCTAGCTGGATAGGGCCTGAACCACACGGGATAGCGCCGCATAACTCCGGTTCGTCCGCAGCCATCGGCGTAAATGGTCGTGATGTGGTGTACAGCAGCGAAGTCATTGAGCTGCTCCATGCATTAGACCAGGAAAAACACTCCGTTGAAAGCTACCATCCTTGGCTAATCGTGGCGTCTTTCGTCAATCCACATGATATCGCCATCTATGGGGATATCTCTGCGAGCTCACCGTTTTTTCGCTTCCATGTGGATAAGTCCGTTCCCACAGTTGCCCCGCCCCCTACTCAGCACGAGTCACTAGCAACAAAGCCACGCTGCCAAGCGAGTTATCGGGAGGTATATCCACAGGCGTTCCAGCCCATTGCGGACCAAGCCCATTACCGAAGACTGTACTATCAACTCCAAAAAAACGCCGATCGGGAAGTCATGCGTGTTCTTGAAGCACTCGTCGGCAGCTCGTTTTATCCCGAGACACTGGTCGTGTTCACATCCGATCACGGAGAATTGTTGGGGGCTCACGGCAATCTGCATCAAAAATGGTACTGTGCCTATGAAGAGGCGATTCACGTTCCCCTCATTATCCACAACCCACTCCTTTTTCCACTCGCAACCTCCACAGAGTCGTTAACCAGTCATGTGGATATTCTTCCGACACTACTCGGGATGGTCGGAGCAGACACAGACAGGCTTGGGGAGGAGCTGACCTATACACATAGCGAGGTACGCCCTCTTGTCGGTCGTGATCTTACTCCCCTCATCTTGTCCCACGATACGGACTCTATCGCAAGCGATCCGCTCTACTTCATGACAGACGACGATGTGACCAAAGGACAGCATCAAGTAAGCGTGCAACACCAGCCCTATGACTCTGTCATTCCGCCGAATCGGATAGAAACGGTCCTCGCCTACATGTATTCCGCCGGGCACAGCGCTTTATGGAAATACTCCTGCTATTTTGCCGGGGATGTATACAACCCCACGATGACCGATTACGAATTGTACAATCTCACTGCCGATCCTTTGGAAACACGGAATTTGGTAAACCCACTCTACAAAACCACACACTCGGAGCGCATCCGCCTAAAAATGGAGCTGCTTTTAGAAGAACAACGAGCCCAAAAGCGACTGACACCCTTTTCGTATCCTTTCGCACACCTGCTGTCTACGTGAACTTTCCCGGAACAACAGAAAAACCCCTCAAATCGAGGGGCTTTCTCTTCCCTATGCCTGTTCGGTCAATGCTTTTTCCAATGCTGTCATCGCTTCTTGTTCATCGGCACCATCCGTGATCAGGGTAATTTCTTTCCCTTTTCCAATCGCTGCTGCCATAATGCCCATGATGCTCTTGCCATTTACATTTTTCTCATTTTTGATGATTTTAATGTCGCTGGAAAAGGACGTGGCCACCTTCACAAAGTTCGCCGCAGGACGTGCATGCAGGCCGTTCGCCAATTGAACCACTATTTTTTTCTCTACCATTCTGATCTGCCTCCCTCGCTACACTCTCTCAAGCCATTCCTTCAAAAACACAAGCTCTCTGCACTTCTACTAAATTCATCCAGACCCAGATAAGGCCGGTTGAGATAAGCGACCTTCTCGTTCATACGGTCGGCTGCCATTGTGTATTGTATTAAATCATTGGTTCCAATGCTGAAAAAGTCAACCTCGGGTGCAAATTGATCGGCCCGCAATGCCGCAGCAGGGATCTCAATCATGATACCCACTTCGTACTGATCGGATACTCCAATTCCGCAATTTACCAGGGGTTTTTTCTCTTCTTCCAAAATCGCTTTCGCCTGTCGGAATAAATAAAGTAGTAATCAATCCCCAAGCGTTGAAAAGCGTTTCCAAAACAACGAGCCATACAGGCAGATCAACAAAAAAAAAGACCGATGCGCACATGTGCACACCAGCCTTTGCTTGCAATATCGTTCGATTCCTAGCTGCGTGGAGGACGAGATTCGCCACGTGGACGGGAGTCGCCACTGCGTGGACGGGAGTCACCGCTGCGTGGAGGACGAGATTCGCCACTGCGTGGACGAGATTCGCCGCTGCGTGGACGGTATTCTCCATTGCGTGGGCGAGATGGACGCTTTCCACCAAAACCAGAACCGGAGCCGAAGCCACCTTTTCCTTTTGGAGGCAGCTTTTTCTTCCCTACACGAAGAGGAGCCTCTTCTGTCAAGCGAACAGGAGTTGTATCCGGCTCTTTGGTCAACAGCTTGAGTGCTGCGGATACCAACGTTACGGAATCAACATCCTCCAGCAATTGTTCTGCCAATGTTTTGTAAGCAGACAGATCATCTCTACCAGACGCTTCCAGGATTTTGTCTACCGTCATTTTTTGTTGACCTTCCAACGCTTCTGCCATCGAAGGAACAGCATGTCGCTCCATGCGACGCTTGGTCGTACGCTCAATCAGACGCAGATGGTCGATTTCACGGGAAGTAACAAATGTGATCGCGAGACCCGTTTTACCAGCACGTCCCGTTCTTCCGATACGGTGAACGTAGCTTTCGGAGTCTTGTGGAATGTCAAAGTTGAATACGTGCGTAACGCCGCTGATATCCAGACCGCGGGCTGCAACGTCAGTCGCCACCAATACTTCGATTGTACCTTCCTTGAACTTGCGCAGTACGCTGTCGCGTTTTGCCTGGTTCAAGTCTCCGTGGATACCTTCTGCTCCATAACCACGCTTGGTCAGCGCTTCGGACAGCTCATCCACTCTGCGCTTGGTTCTACCAAATATGATAGCCAGCTCAGGCGAATGAATATCCAGCAAACGGCACAGAACATCGAATTTTTGTCTTTCTGCTACTTCCATATATTGCTGCTCGATGTTTGGTACCGTTACTTCTTTTGCTTTTACTTGAATGATGGTTGGTTCGTTCATGAACTGTTGGGCGATTTCCTGAATCGCTCTCGGCATCGTTGCGGAGAACAGCAGGGTTTGACGACTTTCTGGAACCTCTTTCAAGATTTCCTTAATGTCGTCGATGAAACCCATGTTCAGCATTTCATCCGCTTCGTCCAAAACAACTACCTCGATGGCATCCAGACGAATCGTTCTTCTTCTCATGTGGTCCATGAAACGACCAGGTGTTGCTACGATGATTTGCGGGCGTTTTTTCAACGCCTTGATTTGACGCGTGATGTCTTGACCACCGTAGATTGGCAGGGCAGAGATGTTTTTAAATTGGGCAATTTTATTAATCTCTTCTGCAACCTGAACAGCCAACTCACGAGTTGGGGTCAATACAACCCCTTGAATATTTCCGCTTGTTTCATCCATGCGTTCAATCAGCGGAATACCAAATGCAGCCGTTTTACCTGTACCTGTTTGTGCTTGACCGATCAGGTCACGACCTTGCAGTGCTACAGGAACCGTTTGATCCTGAATAGCCGTAGCCTCTTCGAAGCCCATGTTGCTCAACGCTCTAACAATGGAGTGATGTAAGCCAAAATCATTAAAAGTCGCCAATGAATGTCAGTCTCCTTTATCAATACCTTCATCTATAAAATTCTCAAAAAAAAGGGCACTATTCCTTACGATCCGGAACATGCCCTTTTATCCCCGATTGTACGTAGCACCCTAAAGAACATAGCTGTAATCGTACCATGCAATGCTCGAAAAAGCAAACTGCTTATATACCCAAATTGCCTGATTTTTTAGTGACGTATCTTGTAAAAACAACAAAACAGCCCTCGAGAGGGCTGCTTTTCTATCATCGGATTATTTTACCCATTTTTTGTAAAGTTCATCAAATTTTCCTTGCAGCTTCATTTCGTCCATCCACACATCCAGATAGTTAGCGAAGATGGTGTCTCCACGCTGGATCATGTACGCTTTTTCGCTCTTCGTGAACGGGTTGTCAGTCAGAGCGGCATACAGGCGGGAATCTGCTTTGGAATATACAATCGCTTCCAGCGTGTCCGTGATCATCACATCGTACTTACCGCTTGCTACCAGACCAGGAATGTCGAGGTTGTTTTGTTCAACAGTCACGGTTGCTTTTGTCAGGTGCTCACGAACGAATTTCTCGTTGGTGCCTCCTGGATTCACACCAATGCGCACCTCTGGCTTGTTGATGTCTTCTACACTCTTGTATTTGTCCTTGTCTACTTCACGGATGAGCGGAGCTTTACCGAACATAATATATGGATCGCTCATGTGTGCTTTTTTCTGGCGGTCTGTGTTGCGCGTAACGCCTCCGACAGCAATATCGAATTTATTTGCCAACATATCGTCCATCAGTGTCGGCCAAGAGGTTTGAACAAAACGCGCCTCTACCCCTAGACTTTTTGCGAATTCCTTCATCGCATCGATGTCGTAGCCTTCAAATTCGTTCGTCTTTGGATTCAGATATGTAAACGGTTTGTAGTCCCCTGGAGTACCTACGAGGATGTAGCCTCTCGCAATGATTTCGTCCAAACGAGACTCAAACTTCTTCGCTTGCGGTTTTTTAGCAGCTTCAGCAGCTACCGTTGGGACAGGCTTAACCGCTGTTGCGGCAAAAGCACCTGTTCCTGATGTCATGAGCATAGTTGCAGCGAGTGTGCTCGCCAAGATTGTTTTTGTAAATTTTTTCATCTGGTTTCTCCTCCTGTTGTTCGGTAATGAATTTAGTTAGTAGAAACAAACTCCATCATCCCTTTATGGCATCCCCCCTTTCAAAGAAGAGGACTTACAATCTGCTGAGCTGCCTCTTACACAGTAAACCTGCGGATTCCTTGCTGTAATTCTTCTGCCACTGTGTTCAAATGCTCGACAGACTGTCCAATTTCCTGGATGGCTTGAAGTTGCTCTTCGGTTGCCTTTGCCACTGTTTGCGCGTCGAGTGAAGCATGTTTTGCAATGGTATGCATTTCATCTACAGAAGCACTCACCTGTTGGGAGCCTGCTGACATTTGCTCAGATGCTGCGGATACTTCCAAAATGTGCGCGGCAACGTTCCGGGAAGACTCCAAAATATTCCCAAAGATTTCGCGAACCTCTTCGACCAGTTGAATACCTTGCTGTGCGTTTTGGTTGCCCTCGGTCATAACTTCTACCGCGTGATGAGTATCCTGCTGGATTTCCCCGATCAGCATCGCGATTTTGGATGCGGATTCCTCGGATTGGTTCGCCAGTTTTTTCACTTCACCTGCAACTACAGCAAACCCACGTCCATGCTCGCCCGCGCGTGCTGCCTCAATCGAAGCGTTCAAGGCAAGCAAATTGATTTGCGAAGTCAACTGACTGATTGTATCGAGAATGCCTTCGATTTCTTTGGAGCGATTGTTGAGCTGCTCGATGGCTACTGTCGCCTTCGATGTTCCCTCGCCAATGCTTCCCATCTGGAGAACTGCCTGCTCTACCACAGCAGTCCCTTGCTCAGCCTGCTCTGTTGCTATTTGGGCAGCCTCTGAAACATGTGCAGACGTCTCCGCGATTTTCACGATGCCTGCTGCCATGTCAGTCATCGATAATGCAACTTCCTGCGAGCTGGCTGCCTGCGCCTCTGCTCCCTCAGAAATCTGCGCAATAGACAAGCCAATTTGGTTGATGTTTTCCGTCGCTTGTTTTATGCCTTCTGATACTTCCTGACTAAAACGCTGTACTTGATCAGACGACAGCGATACGTCTTCGATCAAATTTTTCAAGTGCGATACTGTCTGGTTAAAGTCACGGGACAGAACTGCGATTTCGTCTTTTCCGTCAACCGTTACGGTCTCTTTCAAGTTCCCCTTCGCCACTACATTTACTGCGTGATTCAGACGCTCAATTGGTTTTACCATGCGTACAGCCAAGAAATAGATGAGGACAACCCCAAGCGCCAATACGATGAGGGAAATAACCGTCAATCGGACTAACAGTTGATCGACAGGTGCATGCAGCTCCGCTACGGGCGCAGTGATGTATATCCCCCAGTTCAAATTGGTTGGCGCATAGGAAGCAAATCGCTCTGTATTCTCGTATTTATATTGGGCGATTCCATGATTCCCTTGCTTGATATCTTCAAAGGCAGTCTGAAGCTCAAGAATACCCATGTCGAGAATCGATTCCTTCAGAATGAACTCGCTATTCGGATGATAAATAAATGTTCCTGTTTTGCTTACTAAAAAGGCGTAACCTAATTCGCCGAATTTCTCTTCAGACACCTTTTTTTGGATCTCATTGATTGGAATCGTAGAACCGATGTAACCGTATTGACGATTGTCCTTCATCAATGGAACGACCAGTGTCACGATGTTATTCCCTGTCCGCTTCGAAATGACTGGCTCAGAGACAACGACCTTCCCTTCCCCTTTGCTAGCTTCCTTAATATGCGGACGATCCGAGATGTCGGTCACTTCACCCTTGAAATTGATCACTTTCTTACCGCTTAAATCATGCGAAAAGAAGAACGTCTCAAACTCGGGGTTTTTCTTTTGGGCTTCTTGAATGATTTTCAGGTCGTGCTCGACATTTTGATCTGCCGACATCAACCCTCCTATCGCTCTTACAATCTCAATTTTCTCTTGAAAGAAACCATCGATACGAATCGAGAGATTGCTAGCTGATAGCTCAGCTTCTTTGTCGAGACTGTTTGCCAAAAGATTAGAAGCACTCCAATAGCTTGCACCGCAAACCGTACCCAAACTTATAACCAACAGCAGGCACAAAATGATAATTAGCTTATTCTTCAAACTATTTTTCATACCGAATCCCTTCTCCCTTCTCTTTTTTCAACAAAAAAAAGACTGCCCACCGACAGCCCATTATGACTACGGTTTGGCAACCCGGCTGTCCTAGCTGCGAAAGCCTTTGACTTTCGACCTTAGACCCGTGGCTTTGCGTCCCTGCCTTTCAGCAGGTTTGCCTTTGTCATTCCTTGTTGTTTTTTCAATGAAAATCCTCTTTTTTTCAAACTCACCTTTCTATTCCCATAACCTTTCGATAATAAACCTCAAAATGGAAAAAAGCTGACAACCTTTTACAGTTGTCAACTTTTCGTCAAACTTTTTGATTAGCTTAATCCGATCACTTGCCCATCCTCGTCGACATACAACGATTCCGCCGCCGGCTTTTTCGGGAGGCCTGGCATGGTAACCAAGCTTCCGGTCAGTGCCACGATAAAACCAGCTCCTGCTGATATGCGCACTTCACTCACTTGAATCGTGAAGTCAACAGGTGCCCCCAACAGATCAGCACGGTCCGTAAAGGAGTACGGTGTTTTCGCCATGCACACAGGCAGATGGGACATTCCCATTTCTTCGACCTTCTGCATCGTTTTTAATGCAAGCGGCGAAAACACAACCCCTGATCCACGGTATACTTCTTTCACGACTGTCTCAATTTTGTCTTTGATGCTGAGGTCTTCCTCATACAAGAATCGGAAGGATGAAGGCTGCTCTGCTGCACGAATCACTTTTTCAGCCAGCTCGACACCGCCTGCTCCTCCTTCTGCCCACACTTTCGAGAGCGCCGCTTCGGCTCCAGCCGCTTGGCACAGCGCAATGACAGCATCGACCTCTGCCTGCGTATCCGTCGCAAAATGATTGATAGCCACCACTGCTGGCACACCGAACTTCTGGAGGTTTTCCAGATGGCGCTTGACGTTTTCGAAGCCTTTTTCCAGAGCAGACAAGTTCTCCACTGCCAGGTCAGGTACTTTTACCCCGCCGTTGTATTTCAACGAGCGAACCGTAATGACCACGACAGCAGCCGATGGAGTCAGACCTGCTTTTCTGCACTTGATGTCAAAAAACTTCTCTGCTCCCAGATCCGCACCAAATCCCGCCTCTGTTACGACGTAATCCGCCAGCTTCAAGGCCATCTTGGTTCCGATCACGCTGCTGCACCCATGCGCGATATTGGCAAAAGGTCCGCCGTGAATGATGACCGGAGTTCCCTCGATTGTCTGTACGAGATTGGGCTTGATCGCTTCCTTCAGAAGAACGCACATCGCATCGACCGCGTTGATTTCTTCTGCCCGTACAGGCTGATCATTGAAATCGTAGCCAATAATGATATGGTTCAACCGCTCGCGCAAGTCTGCCAGATTCTCACTCAAGCACAAGATCGCCATGATTTCGGACGCTGTCGTAATCATGAAGCCATCCTCTCGCGTCATCCCATTGCCTTCACCCAGACCAACCACGATGTTTCGCAGTGCGCGGTCGTTCATGTCCATGGCTCGCTTCCAGACGATTTTCTTTGGATTCAGCCCACGCGGATTGCCATGGAAAATATGATTGTCGATCATCGCTGCCAACAAGTTATGTGCAGCTGTAATCGCATGAATGTCCCCTGTAAAATGCAGGTTAATTTCATCAGCCGGGAGAATTTGTGCTTGGCCGCTTCCCGTTGCGCCTCCTTTGATCCCCATGCAAGGGCCCAAGGACGGCTCGCGAAGCGCAGCCATTGTTTTCTTCCCTAGATGATTCAATGATTGTGACAGACCAATCGTCGTGAGCGTCTTGCCTGCTCCCGCCGGATTGGGGTTCATTGCTGTAACAAGAATCAGTTTGCCATCAGGACGATTCTTCACTTGCTCCCATAGTTCATCTGATAGTTTGGCTTTATATTTTCCGTATAGCTCCAAATGCTGTTCTTCGATACCTGCACTCTTGGCAATTTCAACAATAGACTTCATTTTTGCCTCCCTGCCACACCAGAATGTAATGCACCAGTTACCAATCTTCTACATTCTGCATAATCATCCTTTCTCCTCTCCTCTTCGACACATTACGCAAAAGAAAAAGCCCACATTCCGACAAACGTTCAGAATGCATAGCGTATCAGGTTGTCAGATCCAATGAAAAATCCGGAAACCATTTTATGGAATTCAACGTCATACAGTTAATGACAGGCTAGCCGCTAGGATGTCCTGAAAAATGGGGGATGAATTTGAAAAAGCTTATAACTCTTTTGATCATTTTAGGTGTACTAACTGGATGCGAAGCCAACGAAACGAATTTGAATGAATTGCCGAAAGAACAATCCCAAGCGGAGAGTGTCTCCCCGTTATTATTAGAATCTTTATCTAAATCACTGAATAAGCAAAAGCAGGACATCAAAATGGAGGATTTATTTAATAGCGAAGAACTCACATTAGATATAGACAATATTCCTCTTGAACAAAGAGATGCACCCATTGATTTAGCTGTCCTATCTAAAATGAAAAACCTTAAAACGCTATCTTTGAATAGAATCAATGTTAAAGATTATCTATTTCTAAAGGATTTGAGTGAACTTGAATATCTTTCAATCACTGGTTTTCAGGAAGCTCAGCTACCTATTTTAAATAACAGTAAACTAATAAGCCTCTCACTGAATGAGGGAGATTTATCCGATTTGAAAATGCTTGAGAATAGTAAATCTCTTCAGCACTTAACCATTCGAAATAATAAAATAACTGCTTTATCATCGATTAAACTACCCCATCTCACTTTCTTAGATGTATCAAATAATCCTATTGACTCGATGGATTTTGTAAAAGAACTACCGAATTTGGAACGTTTACAAATGATGAATGCTCCCATCACAGACATTACATCTATTCAGTCTGTAACTAAATTAAATTATTTAGATATAAGAGGCACAAAGGTAACTTCTATAAAACCGTTACTCAGTCTTGATGAATTATCAATTCTGCTAGTTGATCGAAAAAGCATTAGCGACTTAGCTTTGTTGAAAAAAGACATTAAAGTCGCTGAAAATGGAAATGAAATTAATGATGGAAATTAGGTTAAAAAAGAGGCTGCCAACTTCCACGACAGCCTCAATCCCTCTTAGACAAAGAGTTTTCTTTATTTCGTGTAATAGTTGTAGTGAAGCTCTCCGTTGGAAATCTTCCGTGTTCTATACTGTAGTCGCCATGCGATCCTTCTTAAAATTCTCCTACACTCTTCTATCAGTAATTCATCTTTCATAATTTTCACCGTCCCAACATACTAGGTAAATAAACCAGGAAAAAGGCAACCGCTTTTCCATGAAAATTACATTTTTAATTGCGTTCTAGAAAACCAAGGAACGATAGTACGCTTGGTCTGATTTTTTGGATTTGTGTTATAGAAACTATAACTACTCCAATATATGGATTATATAAAATAGTGGTAAATTTGACGTATGATAGTTATGTGTTTGGATTGATCTTAACTTCAATACCATAGGTGGAATCATTGGAGGTTTAGAAATGAAAAAGAGATTAGTTCTGAGCCTGTTTATCCTAATGGCTTTAGGAATGGTAGCTTGTTCTAATGACAGTACCGTAAAAACATCTCAAGCTGAGATTGAAAAGTTACAAGCTGAGATAGCCCAATTAAAAAACACAAATAAAGAACTTGAAGCCTCTTTGGTTAAGGAAAAACAAAAAAACGAAACTAACGCTCAAATCTACCAAATTCGAGATATCGTTGATCTACAGACAAGAGAAATGTTTCGAGCCATGATGAAAGGTGAGACCGAAAAAGTTAAACAGTTCATTTCCAGAGAAGCTGCTGTAGAAGGAAAGCAATTTGTTTATAAAGCGAATAACGAGGTTATAAGTATTCCGTTCGTAACCGAAGGAAGCACTTTTCGTCAAAGGTCATTCGATATATATAAGGATGGACGCTTTATTACAAATTACGAAGTTTGGATAAACGATGAGACGTACTCTGGAACGCTCGAACTAATGTTCACAAAAGAAGATAACAAATGGAAACTGAGTAGCATGCAAGGGGATAGATAAATAATTTTTTTGTGTGGTTGTATTTGCTCTCCTTTATTGATGAAAGCGACAATGACACTCAAATTCATAGTCGCTTAATACATCAACAAATGGGAGGAAGGTTTTATGAGTCTTGATGGATTGAAGTTTTTGGTCGACCCAGGTCATGGCGGTTCAGACGTTGGTGCAATCGGCACTTTGAATGGCGAAGATGTTTACGAGAAAGACTTAGCCCTGTTGTTTGCACAGGCTGTTGCTGAGACTCTCGAAGATTTCGGCGCAACAGTTTACTTGACGCGGCACGATGATAGCAAGGTATCAATTGATGATCGCTGGAAACCGTTCTCAAGACAAAGGCTTTGCGCAAACCATTCAGCGAGAAGTGGTCAATTCCCTTGGCACACGAGACAGGGGCGTACTTAAAGATTCGGATACACCACGTGGATCACTAGGTGCTCTCCGTTTTCCTTCTGGCGGTAACTACCCACGAGCACCGATTGAGGTTGAGTTCATTACTAATGAATCAGCCTTGGAAGACCTCGGACCAACGTTGGATGAAGCGGCTGAAGACTTTGCTCGCGGTGTCCGCCGTGCAATGCTTGATTATTTCCAATAAAAGCAGCCGTTACTGTTTAAATCAGCATTTTTAATTTTGTTCCGAATGAAAAATCCTCAAGGTGCTTTTCCATTCTTCCGGACGTACCCCAGGAAACAGAGGCTCACCAAACGGTATCGGAACCATTTCAGGAGACCTTTTTATGGAAATATGCGTCTTATATTTGTCTTCATAATCACGCGTTTAGTGAACTACCCACCACTTAGCTATCGCTTGAAGTGGGGGCTTCTAGGGTAATCGCACCTACTGGTACGAAATTGACCTAGCTATCGAGCCTGAACCATGCTCTATTTATTTGATTACGCTAATAGTCGTAATCCTTCATTCTTGATATTGATTGAAGCATTCCAGTCTCTATCTGCCACAAAACCGCAATCGCAATGGAATGTACGCTCAGAAAGAGATAGAGACTCCTTTATTTGACCGCAACACGAGCATGTTTTAGATGAGGGAAACCACTTATCTATTTTGATAAGCCTCTTCCCTTGTTCTTCCAACTTGTATTGGAGAAATGCCGTAAACATGCCCCAAGCATTATCAGCTACACTTTTTCCAAAGTTGAGTGCTTGGGACATGCCTTTCATGTTGAGGTCTTCGATCACAACGCAATCATACGTTTTAGCAAGGTTGTATGACTTTTTATGAAGAAAGTCTTTTCGTTGATTTGTTATTTTCTCATGGAGTTTCGCAACCTTTATTCGTTGCTTATGCCAGCGAGAAGAGCCTTTTTTTCGTCTTGCTAAAACACGTTGGGCTTTCGCTAACCGTACGAATTCCTGTCGATAAAATCGTGGGTAATTGGCTTTCTCACCCTCACTATCGACATATAATTCGGTCATGGTAAAATCGAGCCCAACAAAGGTGTTGAGTTTTTTGGGTATAACATTCGCTTCATATTCGGTCAAGATTGACACGTAGTATTTTCCTGTAGGCGTCATCGAAATCGTGCATGACTTGATCGTATGTTCATCAGGAATCATCCTGTGTTGCTTTATTTTTACGAGTTTGAGCTTTGGTAATTTGATATAGCCATCCAGCAACATGATGTTGCCGTTGACTACGTTAGTCGTATAGGATTTCCTAGCTTTCTTACTCTTGAATGTAGGGAAATCTGCCTTCCCACCAAAGAAGTTTTTGTAGGCGGTCTGCAAATGAAGTTGCGCATTCGCTAACGCTAATGAATCTACTTCTTTGAGCCATGTGAATTCCCCTTTATACTTAGCAGGAGTAGGGAGTTTTTGCTTCTTCAAGGCTTCTTTATCGTTTTTGAATTGCTCATATGTTTCCTTCCGTTCCGCTAACATTTTGTTGTAGACAAAACGAACACAACCGAATGTTTTACGAATGAGATAGGCTTGTTCTTCTGTTGGATACAAGCGGAACTTATATGCTTTGTTGTGGATAGCCATATCATTTCACCTCACTTCATCCCTTGACTTTCGATGTACTTCTTTATCACTTCAATAGGAGATCCGCCCGGTGTAAGTAAGCAGAAACTTCTTGACCAGGACAATTCTTTCCACAGTTTTTTTCTTACTTGTGGGAAATCTTTCTTTATCAGTCGAGAACTCGCACTCTTATAGGCGTTGATGAACTTTGTCATTTCAGTGTTTGGGTGAGCTTTGAACCGTACATGGACATGGTTACTATCGTGATTCCATTCTAAGAGAGTGATGTTGTAACCGTCGGAAATTCTCACAAACATATCTTTTGCGTAATCAGAGATTTCGTCATCCAATACGTTTCTTCTGTACTTCACGACAAGCACCAAATGATAATACAATGAGAATACTGAGTGGTTGTTATTGTCCAATTCCATTGATATATCAATCCTTATACTTATTATGACTGAATATATCAAACCCAAAATAGAGAGCAAACCTTTTTGGCTTCGCCAACCGAAATTCATCTCCCACCTACTCACTTGTGCTGTCGCACCTTCACATTCCTTGAGGTGGGAGACTTCTTTCGGAACTAGTTAAAAGAGGAGTTGATCGATTGTGCACACGATAAAATTTAAGGTGTATCTTTCTTTACTCGCGTTGCTTTGTTTATCTCTCTTTGGATGCAATGAGAGAGTTGTCGATCATCCAAATGGCTATGTTACATTTGTCGAAGAGAATCCTACGAATCTATTTGAAGATCAGTCCAATTTAGCTGAAATTAGTAGTCCAAAAAACTTTTCAGTCATTGAAGGCAAAGTAATGACTATCCATTTTTATGGAGTGCCTGATTACTCCTATAACCTAACAATACAAGATGATCTTAAAAATATATTGTTTCAGGAAGAAATAAAACCACAAAGCAAATCCTTCCAATATTTGAGAGAAATCACACTAGAAAAGATTCCCTCAACCTTGCATGGGAAAGTCATTGTATCTGCTAGGGTATCTTCTGAGGAAGCTAAAAATGCCTGGCATACAGAACATGAAATAGCTTATAAAACTAATAGTGTCGACTGGCTAACCATACATAACCCTGTTCCCTATACAAACATGCTGGTTGGTGAGGAGTTAGAAATCACAGGAAAAGTGGGACATCCTGAAAAATTATCTTATTCTGTGAGCGATGGTGTCCAAGATCTGATGACGGGTACGATCGAAGTCAATCAAGATGGAACTTTTCAAACTCGCATTCCCATAAATCAGTTACCTGCTAATCACCTAAGTAAAGCTACATTGGCAATAGAAGATGCACAGAAAAATTTTGTCCTTCTTGATTTCTTTATTCGAGAAAAGCCAGAGTAACTCGTCTCCCTTCTGCCGTTTATTTTGTATTTACAATTTGATCCACCAACTCTTTGCCGAACTGCCCGGAAAACTTGTCATAGACACCACTATGACTCTTCCTGATTAATCGGTGCTCCAATCTGGTATTCTTCTATTTTGCGGTACAAGGTATTTCGACCGATTTGCAGCATTTTGGCCGCTTTACTAACATTACCGCCAGTGTTCTCGAGTGCCTTTTTGATCGCTTTTCTCTCTGTTTCACGCAATGAAGGAATGGCATGATCCCAAGACTCAGCCGTATCGGCTTCCATCAATCCCTCCAGCTGAATGTGATCGCAATCAATGGTGTCCCCCTCTGCCAAAAACACCGCTTGAATCAGCACGCCTTGCAGTTCCCGGATATTGCCCGGCCATGAATAAGCACACAGCTTATCCTTTGCCTCGGTGGTCAGTATGTACGGTTGTTCTGTGTCTATCTGCTGCAATAGATGCTCCGCCACCTGGATGATATCACTGCGCTTTTTCAACGACGGCAAATGAATGGAGACCCCTTTGAGCCGGTAGTACAGATCAGCCCGAAAACGTCCCTCCTTGATCTCCTCAGACAGGTTTCGATGTGTAGCGGCAATGATCCGCGCATAAATGGGGCGGTATTGATTGCTCCCCACCGGGGTGACGACCTTTTCCTGCAAAACGCGCAGAAGTGCCGCTTGCGCACGCAAAGACATATCCCCGATCTCATCCAAAAAGATCGTGCCTTTTTTCGCCGCTTCAAACTTTCCGATCCTTCCTTCCCGATGTGCCCCTGTGAATGACCCACTTTCATATCCAAACAATTCACTCTCGATCAAATTTTCTGGAATTGAACTGCAGTTCAACGCGATAAAAGGCTCATGCGCGCGCGAACCTGTCTCATGGACCATTTGAGCGAACAGCTCTTTTCCCGTGCCGCTTTCCCCAAAAATGATCACAGGAAAATCTACCTGCGCTGCCTTTTGTCCGAGTATCTTTGCCTGTATGAAGAGCGGGCATGAACCAGCTAGACGCGGAAACGGCTTTAGCTGTACTTTGGGTGCCATAGACCAAAACCGCGGGCGATGATCTTTCACATTACGACTGGCACGCTCTTGCTCCGCACCTACTCTTGTTCCCAAGGCTTCCGCTCCGAGCTGCTGTTGCGCGGCTTCATTAAGGCCCACGATACGCTCGTCCCGATCCAAGCCGACGAGTGCCAGCTTTCCTCGACTGTCTCCTCGGCTTGATGAGGCTGGTAAGGCAATCACGCGTTCCGCATCTGATAATAAAAAGCGGTTTTGTAGAGCCTCTGCGATCATGCAAGCCATTGTTAGAGCAAACGGATGGGAATATTCTTTTCGCGTACTAATGTCAATGATGCCCAACAGCTCACCCGCAGATGAAAAAATAGGTGCCGCTGAGCATGTAAGAAAGCGATTTTCCAAAAAGTAGTGTTGCTCTCCCTGCACCTGAATCGGCTGTTGTGCGATCAGTGCTGTCCCAATCGCATTGGTTCCTTTGTGGTCTTCTGTCCAGTTCGCTCCGATTTGCAATTGTACTTTTTGTGCCTGGTTAGCGAAGACCGGGTCCCCGATCGTTTGAATAATATTTCCTTCCCGGTCAGACAAGAGTGCGATGTGTTCCGTCGATAACAAAAAGGGAGCAAGCTTGTTAAAAAGCGGGAGACTTTCACGAATCAGAGGGTGATTATCTTGAATGATTTCTTTGATTCGCCGGGCAGAAATGATTTGATCATTGGTCTTCTCCGTAGCTTTGAGGTTCGATTCCTGACAGCGCTTCCAAGATTGCTGAACAATCGTCGACAACACGATTCCCTCCCCCAAAAATCATTCCCTCTCAGTATAACATGAGAGTCTTTGCTATAGAAAAAACCAGTCGTACCACGAGCACATTTGTCCGACTGGCTGCTATTTATCTGAACTTCCGCGAATAGAAAAATTCCGTAATTGGCGCCACAATGAACGTCAAACCGACGACAACTGCCAACGGAATATTTTGAATGTCATTGAGTGCAGTAACCCCTTCCGACAGGAACAGGACCGCAGCAGACAGCACCATAAGCGCATAGTATCCGATTCTCGCACTTTGCGTCTTGATATGCTTGTCCAATTCGTCACTTTCACTGTATTTCCCGCCCTCGTAGTCTCCCCAGGTGATCGAGTTCAACAAGTACGACAGTGCAATGCAACCGAAAATGATTGTGCTTACATCCAGCATCTCATAACGAACCCACCGATAGCCTCCGTGCCCTGCAATCGCCAACAATAGGATGGATGAAACAATCACGTTGAACTTTTTCATAGCTTCTCTCACTCCTCACTGTATGGTTGAAACAGCTCGTCAATCGTTACCCCTAAATTGCTCGCCAAATCAAAAGCCAATTGTAGGCTCGGGTCGTATTTGTTGTTCTCGATCGCATTGATCGTCTGTCTGCTAACCTTGCACAGCTCAGCCAGCCTGCCTTGCGAGATGTTCCCTTTTTCTCGAAATTCCTTTATTCGATTTTTCATGGAGTTGTTCACCTTCCATTTACAGGTGGGTGTAAAAAACCTTTTACACCCAAACTATAGAGCAAGACAACGAGACGTGTCAAACATGTTTTACACCCCTAGCCGTCATCGGTCATTTTCCGACAGATATCCAATCTTTTGTCCCAATACGGAACACAACATGATCCATTATGGAACAATTTCTAGCCTCATCTGCTCAAGAAAACGCTGTCATTTCGAGCTTTTCACGTTGGTACGAGACTTGCTTTTAGAGAGGGCTGTAAAGAAATATGTGATAAATGAGGAGGCGCTCGCAATGATCTATGCTCAGCCCGGCCAAACCGGTTCCAAGGTGACGTTCAAAAATCGTTATGAAAACTACATCGGGGGTAATTGGGTTCCGCCAGTGAAAGGTGAGTATTTCGAAAACGTGTCACCTGTAAATGGCAAGGTCTTTTGCGAGGTAGCCCGTTCGTCAGCCGATGATATTGAGCTGGCACTGGACGCTGCCCATGAGGCAAAAGACGCGTGGGGTCGTACCTCTGTTGCACAGCGCGCGAATATTATGTTAAAAATTGCGGATCGCATGGAAGCCAATCTGGAGATGCTGGCAAACGCAGAGACGTGGGAAAACGGCAAGCCCGTTCGTGAAACACTCGCGGCCGACATCCCGCTGGCGATTGACCATTTCCGTTACTTCGCCGGAGCGATCCGCGCACAAGAAAGTACACTCGCTGAAATCGATAACGATACGGTCGCTTATCATTTCCATGAGCCACTCGGTGTCGTTGGTCAAATTATTCCGTGGAACTTCCCGCTCCTCATGGCGACATGGAAGCTGGCTCCAGCCTTGGCTGCGGGCAACTGCGTCGTCCTCAAGCCAGCGGAGCAAACACCCGCTTCTATCATGGTACTGATGGAGCTGATCGGCGACCTGCTCCCTCCTGGCGTCGTTAACGTTGTGAATGGCTTCGGTCTGGAAGCGGGTAAACCACTTGCATCCAGCAATCGCATCGCAAAAATCGCCTTTACGGGTGAAACGACAACAGGGCGCTTGATCATGCAATACGCTTCCCAAAATATCATTCCGGTGACGCTGGAGCTGGGCGGAAAATCGCCAAACATCTTCTTCTCGGATGTAGCTGCAAATGACGATGCCTTCTTTAACAAAGCGATTGAAGGATTCGTACTGTTTGCGCTCAACCAAGGCGAGGTTTGCACATGCCCATCCCGTGCGCTCATTCACGAAAGCATTTACGACCAATTCATGGAGCGTGCCCTGCAACGCGTAGCCAATATCAAGCAAGGAAATCCGCTCGATACGGATACGATGATCGGCGCACAGGCTTCCTTGGAGCAGGTAGAAAAAATCCTCTCCTATCTGGATATCGGCAAACAAGAAGGAGCCGAATGCCTGATTGGCGGCTCTCGAGCACAGCTTGCAGGTGATCTCGAGGGCGGCTACTACATCCAGCCAACTGTCTTTAAAGGCCACAACAAGATGCGTATCTTCCAAGAGGAAATCTTCGGTCCGGTCGTCTCCGTAACGACCTTCAAGGATACAGAAGAAGCACTCGCTATGGCCAATGATACGCTGTATGGCTTGGGTGCTGGTGTATGGACACGCGACACGAACACAGCCTACCGCATGGGCCGCGAAATCCAGGCTGGTCGCGTATGGACCAACTGCTACCACGCTTACCCGGCTCACGCAGCGTTTGGCGGCTACAAAATGTCCGGTATTGGCCGCGAGACACACAAAATGATGCTGTCTCACTACCAGCAAACGAAAAACCTGCTGGTCAGCTACAGCGATCAAGCTCTGGGGTTCTTTTGATTAATGAGCCAGCCAGAAAAAGTGCTCGCGACAGATGCTGCACTGACATTAATTGAGCGGCTTCACGCCAAACACGGTGACCTAATGTTTCACCAGTCAGGGGGCTGCTGCGATGGCAGCTCCCCCATGTGTTACCCGCTCGGAGAATTTCTCGTGGGTGAGCAGGACGTTCTGTTGGGCGAGATCGGTGGCTGCCCGTTCTACATGGGCAAAGCGCAGTATGAGTATTGGAAGCATACGCAGCTCATCATTGACGTCGTGAATGGGCGTGGCGGAATGTTTTCGCTGGAAGGACCTGAGGGAGTACGCTTCCTCACACGTTCACGGGTATTTTCAGACACGGAACCGGAATAACAAGAAGACCGCTCCTGCCTTTTTACTGGCTGGAACGGTCTTTTTTTACTTGGGATGGCTATCTCGATTTTTTACGAGAAGTACGTTTTGCAGGAGCAGTGCTTGCTCGATTGCCTTGTTTTGCATTCGGGCGTGCTGAGCTGCGTTGAGCACTTACCGGCTTCTTGCCAGAACTGCTCGACTTGCGATCAAAACCACTTGCTGCACGGTTCCCTTCCTTCGGCTTGCGTCCAGTACCGCCTGTTGCTCGGCTACCGTCCTTCGGCTTACGATCAAAGCCACCTGTTGCTCGGTTACCGTCCTTTGGCTTACGATCAAAACCACCTGTTGTTACTCGGTTACCGTCCTTTGGTTTGTACTCAAAGCCACCTGTTGTTGCTCGGTTACCTTCCTTCGGCTTGCGCTCGAACCCGCCTGCTGCACGGTCTCTACCCTTTGCCTTGCTCTCATAGCGACCTTCTACGCGTTCACGTTTCCCTGAATTACGCTCAGAACTGCCACCCTTTGCTTGACGTCGTCCATCTCCATCACGACGCTCTCTAGAGCCTTGCTGTCTTCCCTCAGCGGACTTTCCTTTCCCTCTGCCCTGCTTGTCGCCGCGCCGATCTGCTTTCTCGGCTCGCTCCCTCTCAGGCTTTTGCTTTTTCTGACCATCCGATTCCCCGCGATCCATTTCACGCCGCTCCAGAGACAGATTGATCCCTTCTTCAATCTCCCTGAGTTGCCCCCAATCCTTCCCTGCCACCAACGTGAAAGCCGTTCCTTTTTCCTTGGCTCGTCCCGTTCTGCCGATCCGGTGTATATAACTGTCTACGTCTTCTGGAATGTCGTAATTAAAAACATGTGTGACTCCTTCTACATCAAGCCCGCGCGCTGCTACATCTGTTGCGACCAAGTACTGAATCCTAGACTCCCGGAATCGCTTCATGACATCCTCGCGCTTCGCCTGTGACAAATCGCCGTGCAGCTCGTCAGACATATAATCGAGACCTTGCAGCTCTGCATTTAACTTACTGGCTCTGCGCTTTGTTCGGCAAAAGATCACCGCCAGAAACGGCCGTTGTTCATCCAACAGACTGCACAGCGTAGCTTGCTTCGCACGATCTGTGGTCTCCACTGCAATTTGGCGAATATCCTCTAACGTAATTCGCTTGCCCTGCACCTTGATGTTTTCTGGCTTTTGCATAAAGCGCTTCGCAAGAGATTGCACCTGTTCCGACATGGTTGCCGAAAACAGCAAGGTCTGTTTTTCAAAAGGCGTATTTGCCATAATATCTTCTACCTCAGGCAAAAAACCCATATGAAGCATTTGATCCGCCTCATCCAGGACAAACATCGAAACTTGCGATAAATCGATCGTCCCTCTGCGCAGATGATCCAGCAAACGTCCCGGTGTCGCGATGACCACTTGTATTTTTCTTGCCAGCTTTCTCAGTTGCTGATTGACATCTTGTCCACCATAAACCGCGAGCACATGGATGTCTTCCAGCTTTTCCGTCAGCTTCTTTACCTCTGCCGTAATTTGCAAGGCAAGCTCCCGCGTAGGGGTAAGAATCAACGCCTGAACATGCGTCGCTTGTGAATCCACTTTTTCCAAGATCGGCAGAACAAATGCGAGTGTCTTCCCGGTTCCCGTCTGTGCTTGCGCGATTACGTCTTTTCCTTCCAGCACAACAGGAATTGCTTTTTCCTGAATCGGTGTAGGCTCGGTAATCCCGTTTGCTTGCAGAGCATCTATTAGTTCCTTATGTATTCCCAATCCCAAAAAATCAGCCAGTTTCGCCATCTCCATTCTTGAATCAACCCGTAATTATTTCGTACAAACTGCCATGCCGATAAAGTACCGTACGCCATCGCGAGGTGTTTTTTCAAACGTAACGCCCCTCTGATAGTAAATATCCACATCAGAATAGCGTACAAACAGCTCCACGAACTCTTCCTGCGTCAACTGATGAACATGAAAGGGCTCACTCGTCTGCATGCCCCGCCCTCTGCCAAATGGACTGGACAGCACGAGCGTACCACCTGGTTTCAGCATCCGATACAAGTTATCCATAAACAACAAATCGTCTGCAACATGCTCAATGGTCTCAAAGCTCAAAATCGTATCAAACAACCCCAATTGCTCGGGAAGCGCCGGATCAAGCGCGTCACCCTGCTGATACGTAATCTTTTGATGGTTGTATTCCCGATTGGCATAAAAGATCGTCGCCTCATCGTTGTCGACTCCGATCAGTTCTGTCAGCTCTCGTTTTCGATCCTTTGCGATCATATGACATCCATAGCCGGTACCGCAAGCGATATCCAGCACTCGACCTTTTACATAAGGCGCGGCAAAATAATATCTGGCTATGTGCTCCAGTAGCATACCATTCGTAGGTTTTAATAGCTTGGGGATAATTCTCTCCCCTGTCCATTCCAGCAAAAGCAATCACCAATCTTCTTGTATTCTTCCTCACATCTTACCTTATTTATCGGTTTGATCCTATCAGCTAGCATTTCCTGAACGGGGTTTATTAAGAAATTTGTAAGACATTTCATTACTGTTTTGTTAGAGCTGGGCGTTAAGATAGTACCATGAATGCATTCATAAGGTGGGACGAATCATGACCAAATATCAAGTCCTCGTAGTCGACGACGAGGAAGAAATCCGCGATGCTATTGAAATCTATCTCAAAAATGAATCCATGACCGTATTCAAGGCTAGTAATGGACAGGAAGCGCTAGACGTACTGGAACGCGAAGATATCCAGCTCATCCTGATGGACATCATGATGCCAAAAATGGACGGAATGACCGCCACCTTTCAAATCCGGCAGAAAAAAAACATCCCGATCATCATGCTCTCTGCCAAATCAGAGGATACCGATAAAATCCTCGGGCTCAACATCGGTGCCGATGACTATGTGACGAAGCCTTTTAATCCCTTGGAGCTCATCGCCAGGGTCAAATCTCAGTTAAGACGTTTTACGAACCTGGGAAGCGCTCAAATGACAGAAGATGAGCTTCAGGTACGCGGCTTGACCTTGAACAAAAGCACGAAAAATGTAGCGATTGACGGTAACGAGGTTCGCCTGACCGCCACCGAATACAAAATCCTGGAGCTGTTAATGGAAAACAAGGGTCGGGTGTTTTCGATCGAGGAAATTTATGAACGGGTCTGGAGAGAGCCTTATATGAACGCGGAAAACACGGTGGCTGTCCATGTGAGGCGTATTCGGGAAAAAATAGAGATCAACCCGAAGGAACCTAAATACTTGAAGGTGGTATGGGGAATTGGATACAAAATCGAAAAATAAACGCTTTGCGGTGCCCGTGCTCATTGTTATGATCGTGAGTATCTCGCTTGCTCTCCTAACGATGACCGATCTGTACCATAAACGCGAGAATCTCCAAGAGGATAATTACTTTCAAAGCCCAGGCTTCAATCGTGAATTAGAGACATTTGCTGATCTGGTGAAAAAGGTTCATGTAGATTATGCAGACTACACTCCAGGAAAGCTGGACGAGAAAACAGCGAATGAGCTCAAGAAAGAGCATGAGGACAATCTCAAATCCATCCAGAAGGATAACGCAGAGGAATTCTCGTCACGAATACGTCAAGCCACAGAAGATGGAAATACAGACGAAGTCAACAGACTAAAAGTCGAACAAAAAAACAGCCTGCAAGAACAAACCGCTCATGAGGTAGATAGTTGGCAAGAACGAGTGAAGCAAGCTATCGCTGATAAAGATACCGCATACGAGGAACAAAAAAACAGCCTTACACTGCGGTCCGGTTCCTACAGATTCTATGTCACCGATAAGAAGAACGACAGAGTTTACACCAATCTGGGTCATTACCCTTCTGACGATGAACTGAATCGACATGCTCGCTTCTGGATCAATATCCCGGACACCTCCCCCAATCCGCATGGAGCTGTCGAAAACATCAGTCGCACTTATCAACTAAACGAATTAAGCGGAATCTTTTATGTTCCATATTCCCCGGATGGATATAGTCAGGTCCACGCAGATGCGCTTTATTACGATTCCATTCGGGATCGATTGATTGCCGAGTTTGTCCTGCTCGGGGGCACGCTGCTCATCCTCGCACTCTGCTACTGGTATTTGCCAGCCAGCAAAGCGTTGGAAGTACCACTTGTAGCCAAAAGCCTAGCCCTGTTCCGACTGATTCCGCTGGATATCCGGATGGCGCTATTGTTCGTACTTGGAATGATATATTTGGTCATGTTGGCAAGCGTGCGCTTTTTCTTCTTACCAGTTGATGGGGAGCATTTCTTCACCCTTGCCTTCGTTTCGTTGTTTACCGCTTACCTGCTTCTACAATTCATGGAGGCATGGCTTATGTACAACCAACCCGAAAGATTTACGCAGCAGTGGCAAAAGAGTATCTGCGCCAGACAACGTGTCCTTCTTCAAGAAAGCTATGCCAATCGCGGCATGTTCTTTAAAGTATCCACGTTGTTCATCCTGACGGTCATGTTCGGAATAAGTATCGTTTTCGCATTCGTCGCCCTATTCGCAGGGTCTGGAGGCTTACTGATTCTCAGCTTTTTGTATGGCATGTTCTACATGGTTGTCGTTTTCCCATACACCCTACGCCGTTTGGGACTGATGAATCGCATCATGCACGGTGCCTCCGAAATGGCTGGAGGCAATCTGAACGCTACGATTCAGAAGGTACAAAGAGGAAAACTATCTGATCTCGCGCACTCTCTGAACAACATCACAAAGGGACTCAAGCACGCGATGGAAGAGCAGATGAAGAGCGAGCGCATGAAATCCGAATTGATCACCAATGTTTCTCATGATTTAAAAACACCGCTGACGTCGATTATCAACTACGTGAACCTGCTCAAACAAGAAAATCTGACGCCAGAGGAACGCAAGAGCTACGTCGATGTCTTGGATCGCAAAGCAGATCGACTGCGCGTTCTCATCGATGACCTGTTTGACGCAGCCAAAATGTCCAGCGGCGCGGTGGAACTGAATATCGAGCAAGTGAATGTAGCTTCCCTGCTCAACCAATCTATCGCAGAATTCAGTGATAAAATCGAGCAATCGACGCTCACCTTCCGCGTAACAACGGAACAGCCGAAGATCGTCGCCCCTCTAGATGGTAAGAAAACGTGGCGTGTATTCGAGAATCTGATTGGCAACGCTCTGAAGTATTCCATGCCGAATACACGCGTCCTGATCCATTTGGCAGAGACACAGGATGAGGTCATCCTGACGTTCAAAAATGTCTCCGCCTATGAAATCGACTTTGATGCACAGGAACTGTTTGAACGGTTCAAGCGCGCTGATCAATCCCGTCATACCGAAGGCTCTGGCCTCGGCTTGGCTATCGCAAAAAGTATCGTAGAATTGCAAGGCGGCAAGCTGTCTATCGATATTGATGGCGATTACTTCAAAGTCATGGTCGTATTCCGCAAGCACGCGTAAGGATCAAATAGGAAAGCCAGTGCCCGATCGTCAGGCACTGGCTTTATTACGTGATTTTCTCCCTGTTAGATGGCAAAGTTCCTTTCAAACAGGGCCTCAATACTGGCAGCCACTTCTTGCTCATCGGCCCCCTCCACCTCAAACATAATTCCATCTCCGGTCTTTACCCCCAGAGCCATTACGCTGAGGATGCTTTTGCCATTCGCCTGCTTGTCATTGTAGATCATCTTGACCGACGAGCTGTATTGATTGAGCAGGTTCACCAAGACAGAAGCAGGGCGAGCATGGAGACCTCCACTCACGGCTACTTCCAGATTCATTCGGATCAATTTCACGCCTCCCTTCCTGTCCTGTGCTTAACGACTTTTTGAACAACCTCTTACAAGAAAAACTTCTCGATGACTTCTGCCACCCCATGCCGATCGTTCGTTTCCGTAACATGCCGAGCCAGCTGTTTCAGATCATCAGGGGCATTGCCCATCGCCACACCCATTCCGGCGAATTGGAGCATCTCTGCATCATTGTAATTGTCACCTACAGCAACGATCTCGTCAGGCTGAATCGCAAGTCTCTCACTCACTACTGCTAGACCACTTGCCTTGGAGATGCCCACAGGCAATATCTCCAAATTATTCGCGCCCGATGCCGTCACGCGAATCCCCGACAGCTCGGCTTTCTCCAGCTCTTGTCTGGCTGTCAACAGACGCTTCTCGTCGCCCGTGACGAATATTTTCGGAGCACACACTTCATGTTTTTGAACGTATCCGGCTATCAACCGCGAAGCCTGTATTTTGAGCGGGTATTGATTTTTCCAGAGCTGGCGCAGTGTCCAGGCATTTAACAACGGAAACAAGTCCGTCCACTTCCAGGTGCGATTCGTGACAGCATAAGACTCATGCAGCAGCATGACATCCAAGCCATGCGATACGAGTATATCTGTAATCCTCGCCGCTATCTCATACGGAATACGCTGTACATACAGCACTTGATCCGTCTTGGGATCTGCTACGTATGCGCCATCATGGGAAACAAGTGGTGCGCTGATCTGGAACTGTTGCGCCAACGATTTGGCCGATGGGTATGCCCTGCCGGTTGCCAGTGTGACGTGGACCCCTTGCTTCACTAACTGGGTAATGGCCCGCTCTGTTACTTTGGATAAGGTGTGGTTCGACATCAAAATCGTTCCGTCCACATCCAAGGCGAGGAGTTTGTATTTCACTCGAGTCCCATCCTTATGTGACGGGCTTGAAAAACTGGGGCAGATGCTCCTTGTGCGCCTCCAGCATCTCATCGAGTATTTTTTTTGCGGCCACATCAGACGACACCAACGGGTTAATATTCATCGCCAATAGCGCCTTATGGTAATCACCCGTTACAGCTGCCTCAGCTGCTACTCGCTCAAACGACTTGATTTGCTGTACGAGTCCACGCACGGGAACAGGCAAATCACCAACAGCCAATGGAATCGGGCCTTCTCTTGTAATCACGCAGTTTACCTCGACCGCCGAATCATCCGGAATGCTGGCAATCGCTCCATTGTTGCGAACATTTACCGTCTGGATATCGCGCTTGTCGTTGTAAATGGAGTAAATAAGATTGCAGGCAGCCTCGCTGTAATAGGCCCCGCCACGCTTCTCCAACTGCGGAGGCTTGATATCTAAGTCTGGATCCTCGTAGAGCGCAAATAGCTCCGCTTCCATCTGCTTGACCACTTCAGCCCGCGTACCCTTCTGCTCCGCTTCTTCCAGCTCATGCTCAAGCATCGTGCGCGTCTGGTAGTAGTAACGATGATACGGGCACGGGAGAATCCCCAATGCTTTGATGAAATCTTTATCCCAGCCAAGGTCCAAAATGTTTTGCATCGTAATGCCGGATTGGTCGCCTGTTATTTTATCAATTACCTGGGAAATGACATTTTCCCCATCTAGGTACACACCCAGTCCAAAGATCATATGATTCAAACCGGCAAAATCAATATGAACCCTTGATTGCTCGACGCCTAAAACCGTGGCAACACCCATTTTCATCCCGATGGGAACATTGCATAGTCCAATGACCTTTTTGCGATTGGTATACCGCAGCACTGCCTCTGTGACCATACCAGCCGGATTCGTGAAGTTAATCAGCCAAGCATCTGGACATAGCTCTTCCATGTCATGACAAATGTCCATAATGACCGGAATCGTACGCAAGCCTTTGAACAAGCCACCAGGACCATTCGTTTCCTGACCGATCACCCCGTATTTCAAAGGAATCCGCTCATCCTTGATTCGCGCTTCCAAGAGGCCCACGCGCATTTGTGTCGTAACAAAGTCTGCGCCCGCAAGTGCTTTTCGCCGATCCAGCGTCAGATGAATCTCGATGGGCACCCCTGCCTTCTCTATCATCCTTTTTGCCAGGGCACCTACTGTTTGCAGCTTTTTCTCGCCCTCTGGAATATCCACCAGCCACAGCTCTCGGACGGGCAACTCATCGTAGCGCTTGATGAAGCCTTCCACCAGCTCAGGTGTATAGCTAGACCCTCCACCGATCGTCACAATTTTGATTCCGCTCATACTCCTGCCTCCTTGCCTGCATGGATTTGGCTGTACAGCTCTACAAACTCCGAAGCCAAATCCTTGACGGTAATTGCGTTCATCAAATGATCCTGGGCGTGAATCAAGAGCATGCTGATCTCAGTCTTTTCGCCCGATATCTCCTTCTGGATAAGTTCCGTTTGATTTTGGTGTGCACGACCGAGCTCTTCCCCTGCACGCTTCAACGCATCCTCTGCGCCTGACAAGTCTCTATTTTTAGCCAGAGCGATCGCTTCCATTGCCAGACTCCGCGCGTTTCCTCCGTGAAGTATTAGTTGAAAAATAACGTCTGTATGGTCCAAATCTATCTCCACCTATCCAAGTTCGCTAAAAGTCACGAGCTGTATTTTTTGATCGCGAATGTACTGTTTTAACTCTGCTGCTGTTAAGATTTTCAATTCTGTGGTTCGTTGCTTTGCGTATGAACTGCCTGTCAGTACCGCTTCGTCCAAATAAGCAGGGTGCGTCATGATCTCAACCACAGGATAATCTGCCATATCCTCTATGATCCTGACGAAGGATTGTACGGTGAGGTCGTCTCCATAAAAATGATGAGAAAAGCCTTCTGTCGTAGGAACACTCGACTGGTCTCGCTGCTCCTGTGTCCCGGACATCCACGGATAGCGAACGGGCACTCTATATTCCTCTGCCAGCTTCAGAACAATCGGCAAAACGGCTGGATGTGCATGTACATGGTGATGGCTGTCGATATGCGTCAGCTTGATCCCCGACGCCACGAACCTCTCCAATTGAGCCCGCAGCTCCAGCTCGATCTCCTCCGGTGCAGCAGAAATCAAATGAGCTTGCCCGCGTTGAAAGCGCCCCTCTCCATCCGTTAGTGATGGTACGTCCTGACTGACTGGCGATCCGCATGTGAGTACCAGATGAATGCCTACTCCTAGCGTTGGATGTTCCTTGGCCAACCCTACAGCGTGCTCGAACCCCTCCATATTGACCATCAAGGTCGCAGAAGTAACGACTCCTTCCCGATGTGCTTCGACGATTCCCAGATTGACGCCTTTGGAATACCCAAAATCGTCTGCATTCACAATCAATTTCATAGATAGCCTCTCCTCTAGCGATTACATAGTCACAGCTGTATCGGAAGCAGTACCAGCTTTTTCTTCACTTACCTTTTGTTTATCCCACAAGCGGAAGAACGGATAGTAGATCGCGAGTGAGATGAGGAAGTTCACCGCTTGAAGAACCATCCCCGATACTTTTCCGCCTGTAGCCAAATACCCGCTGAAAAATAGTGGTGTCGTCCACGGAACGGCTACTCCGCTTGGCTTTGCTACCCATCCGAGAGACATCGCAAAATAGCTGATAATAACCAATATGACAGGGGTAAACACAAACGGAATAATCAGGAGCGGGTTCATGACGATCGGCATTCCGAAGATGACCGGTTCATTGATGTTAAACAAACCAGGTCCGAGCGAGAGTCTGCCGATGTTTTTCATTTGTTTGCTTCGTGCCATGAATACCATCAGGACAACGAGAGCCAAAGTGGCACCTGATCCCCCTGCATAGATCCACATGTCAAAAAATTGCGTGGTAACGACGTTCGGCAATTCACCGTTCGGACTTGCCTGAAACGCCGCTCTATTCTGGTCCATCAGTGTCAGCCAGATGGGACTCATTATGCCACCGACTATCGCCGCACCATGCAAACCAACAGCCCAGAGTATATGAATAAGCAATACGCAGATAATGGCGCCAATCAAGCTGCTGCCGACCACACTCAATGGTCCAACAAGCAAATCTTTTACAATATTATGAATACTCTCAAAGGAGGTGTTTTCCAAAAGAATTCGAATCAGCCAGACAACGACAAGCACAGCACCCGCAGGGATTAATGCCACAAAAGAGCGGGAAACGGCAGGGGGAACTCCGGGTGGCATGGAAATGACGATTTTCATTTGGATGATTTTACGATAAATCTCCGTTGATAAGATCGCCAATATCATGGCTACAAAAAGTCCCTGACTGCCCATCAGCGTAACCGGGATGACTCCGCCTATCTCTTGGGCTGCACTCGCTCCCTCAGGGGTGAACATGACTTTATACGGAGTAGCGAGCAAGAAGGAAGCAACAGAAATCGCTCCAGCCGACAGTGGATCGACCTTGTATTTCTCTGCTAGTCGGTAGGCGACGCCAAAGCTGACAATCAATCCCATGATGTCAAAGGTAGCTCCTACCGGATACAGTAGCTTTGTCCGCCATTTTTCGCCGAAAACTCCGCTCATGAATTCGTCATAACCAGGTATTGGTATGAAGCCAATGATGAGGAACAGTGAACCAATGATCAACAAAGGCAAAGTAAGGATAATTCCGTCACGAATAGCCTGCAGATG
This sequence comes from Brevibacillus antibioticus, assembly GCF_005217615.1. NCBI lineage: Bacteria > Bacillati > Bacillota > Bacilli > Caryophanales > Paenibacillaceae > Brevibacillus > Brevibacillus antibioticus. The sequence goes on along the minus strand of NZ_SZNK01000001.1, from coordinate 5,118,721 downwards.
CTTTTGTTCCGCCATTTTTCCTGCTATCGGCATCATGCGGTTTTCCATAAATGAAACAAATCCGCCCATACGCATCCCCCTCCTACTGTTTTAGACGAAGTGCAAACTCAAGCACGTTTTTCCCGTTCAAGGTTCCGTAATCAACCGTGCTGATTACATCTACAGGAACTCCTCTGGATGCCCCTTCTTTTTTCATCTCTGTCAGCTTGTAACGAACTTGTGGCCCCAACAAGAGCACCGCTGCTTGATCGATATGATTTTTGACATCATCTGCGGAAACTGCCCATATCTTAGCGTCCAACCCTTTTTCTCTGGCAGCCTCCTCCATTTTTTGAACCAGCAAGCTTGTCGACATACCCGCTGCACAACACAATAAAATATTCATTGTACCCCCTCCTCTCGACGATATGCCTTTTTGTAAGAGCAAGTTACATGCCAAAACACCAAAAATGTATGCGCTTACCAAAAAAACCGCATAGTATGGCATATTTCGCGACCTCATCGCCTGTCATCCTCATTAGTGTTTTTATGTAAACGCTATAGTGTTTGATTCTGAGTAAAGAAAAGTCAAAAAATAAAACACTGGTTACGCCAGTGTTTTATTGTGTATGAAGAAATTCATGATAAAACAAACGTCGTCTTCGCTAATCACTACCTCATACTTGTCTTCCAGCGGCAACAATTCATGTCGGATTAAGCTGTACAGCTTGCGATTCTCCAGCAAAAAACTGTCTTTTTGAATGTACGCTACGGATTGCGCCCCAGCTTTCAAACGATCTACCAGGCAGCAGATGTGCAAGTAGGCCCCAATTCGCGTGTCAAAAACCAAAGAATTGTTCAGGCGCTCCTCCATACGACCGACACACATCCTCACGTCAGCGAGAATATCTTGTCCGTCTACCCTTTGCAGGTGCTCCCCAAGCGATTCTTGCATCTTCAGATAGGCCTCTTCCAGATCGATCACTTTCTGGATATCAGACATCGCCTCTCCGTTCAAAACATCGTCCATGCTATGGTGGCGCAACTCGCGGTCGAGAATGTAATTGCTCACCACGAAGAGAATTTTCCTCTCCTCCTTGATTTTTCGAAGCTGACTGCGGGCTTGTGCCTTATCGATCAGTTGCAGCGGTACAAATTCCAGCACGTTATCATCGTACCTGAGCCTCGATTCCAGCAGCTTTTTCAAAAACAAGGCACTGCCTTCCCCAGACAGGCAGGCTGCGACGATCGTCAGAGCCGGAACATGCCTTTGCACCTGCTCCTTCGGCTGCTCCTCCCGCTGGTAGAGCGACATGCCCAAGACATCCCGGTAAACATCCTCCAGTGAATGACCGAGCATAGCCTTTCGAGTGGCTTCAATCACATGCGGCGTGCTGACCATCGGAATGACCTTGACCTGAATGCCGATCTCCCGCTCAATAATTTCGCCAAAGCCGAGCAGCGACCCCATATCTACGAGCAACAGTATTCCAGCCTTGCTCCCGATCTCTCTGGCTACTTTCAGTGCTTTTTCCAAAACACTCATGGAATCTTCTTCGAGCGGCAAATCGATGGCTCTCGCATATTGTGTGACCAGCAATCGGTTCGTCACATCGACCATCGCTGTCGCACCGCCGCTACCGTGCGTAATCACGAGCACCCCGATTGTTTCCCGTTCTTCCTCCATGCTGACATCGTCAAGCACGAAAAACATGGTCAAATATCCAGCCTCACCAATCGGCAGATCCATGAGTATCGCTTCTTCTATCATGCGCACGCACTCTAGCGCCACAGCAAACTCTTTCTTGTATTTGATTCGCACATGGTTGATTTGCGGATTGACGATCTGCTTACCTTGTGCGAGGCGCTCCTTCGACGTCTGAATATGCAGCGCGAGACCAAAGATCACCTTCTGGCTCAAAATCTTCTCCAGCTTGGCCTCTGCAAAGCGAACGATCTCTTCCACGAGGTGAATGATAAACGGGTCGATAATCCGGGCCATGTCGCCCTTATTCACGCGTTGATGAACACCTTTGATAAAGGTCGTAAAATAATTCTCGATGTCAAACTCCAATTCTTCTTCACTCACACCGAGGTTTTGCAGCTCATATATTTTTTGCTCGATTTTTTCATAGACACTGTCCGTCGTATCCCCTGTTTCTCGTCCGATCCAGATGCCCTCTTTTGATGGCTGCACGACAAAGCAATTGTGCTCCGTTCCAATGATTTCATCTAGCTCCTGCTTGTAGTCCTTCACCAAAAGCAGCCCTTGCTTGACATGATGTGGCAGGTCCTGAACCGATACGTGCAGCTGATTCTTTTTTAACGAAATAAATTCGGCATAGGCACTGGCGCAAGTGAGCTGAATATCCGTTTTTAACTGCCCAATGTTATTCGGGCAGTGATAGCACAAAAATGCCTGTACAGCATTGGCCGATATCTGAATCTCTCTCCCTAACCGAAAAGCTTCTTCTTGAAAAATTTCCATCGTAATACGAAAACGCTCTTCCAAACCACGCTCAACCAAAGATGGCAGCTTGATGACCATCGGAATGCGCCTCATGAATGTTTTTAAGAGACTCGACTCCGGATTTTCTGTCGTGGCCATGACGATCTGGACGTGAGCCGTCCGCTCCATCTCTGTTTCCCCTACGCGGCGGAATATGCCCTTATCCATAAACGTAAAAAAGATTTCCTGTCCTTCCGCCGGCAGCCGATGTACTTCATCGAGAAAAAGAATACCGCCGTCTGCCTTTTCCACGAGTCCTTTGCGGTCCATCTCCGCTCCGGTGTACGCCCCTTTTTTGACTCCGAACAATTGACTGATTAAGAGCTGCGGGTTGTTGGCATAATCGGCACAGTTAAAAATCACGAAAGGAGCTTGCTTGTCTAGGCGTCCAATATCAACGGCAAACTCGTGAATCATCCCAGCGAACCATGATTTTCCTACACCTGTTTCCCCCAAAATCAAGCAATGCATCCCTCGCGGCGGATACAAAACGGCGGCCTTTGCCTGCTCAATACGTGTGATCAGGCTCTTGTTGGTTTTCGCCAGCCTGTCCAGCGACGTCTCCGCCAAATAGAGCGAATCGTTTCCTTCCTGGGCAAAAAACAGCGTCGGACGCCCTTCTTCCTTCCCGATTCGTCCTTCCTTCCACAAACGGTTCAAATCGCTGCTCACATTCGCTCGACTCAAACCAAGCTGCTCAGCCAGCTCTGAAGCGCTTACTTTTTTATCAGGACCAGCGTCTACTAACGTCTGGAATATTAAATCTAATCGTTTCACTCTATCACCCACCGTTGAATAGATAGAAAGTCACGAAATGCACAACCAGTCCTTCTCAATTCCACGAATATTTGGAAAAACCTGCTTGCTGTTTTTCGCCTCCGCACCCCCGTTTTTGTCCCGATGATTTATTTTTCCGTCTCCTTTCTCTGGTGTACGATATAATAGATAAATAATGATTGACAGGAGATAGCAAATCCATGATGGTTTTCATCGTGTTTACCATATGGGCATTAGGTCTGTTCGTACTGTTCACAGACCCGAAACGAACGTCGATCCGCTGGGCTTGCGCGACTGCCTTTGTTGGGGCTGGGGGCTTTATCTCAGGCGCGATTGACGAGACGATCATGCCCCATTTTGCAGATTACCTGGCCGCAAAGCCGGGGGCCACGAACACCCTGATAGTAGTAAGCCGTATCTCTTCTTTTGTTTGCCAAGCGGGCTTGCCCTATACGTTTCTCATGTTTTCCGTGCACTCAGCTGAATTCTTGTCTCGCAGAGTAAAGCTGACGATACAATATGCCGCTCTCAGCCTGCCGCTTGGGATGCTTTGGATTACACCCGTTTATCCCGAGCTGCTTTTTAACTACTGGATTATGGTGGCATGGGTGATTCCGTTTTTTCTGTTCTCCTGTACGCTGCTTGTCGTACAGTACATGCGAGAAAAAGATCCACTCGTGAAAAAGAACAGCTTTTTCACGAACGTACTCATCATCGTTCCGTTGTTTTTCGTCTTTATTTTCATCTATATCATGCGCACTCAGAACGATTACGAAGCTTGGCGCTACAACATTGGCGTGGTCACGATCCAGTTTATCCTGATCGTTGCCATCAGTTTGAAATACGGCTTCCTTGGCGTCCGTCTCCGCGTAGAAAAAAGGCGTCTGGACAGTACCTTGCGCGCCTTGACTTCCGGTGCACAAATCATTAACCATACGATCAAAAATGAAGCTGGCAAAATCTCGCTGTATGCCGACCGTATCGAGACATATGCAGATGAAACCAACCAGCCGTCGCTAAAAGAAGACGCGCTTGTCCTGATGCAATCCTCGCAGCATATGCTGGACATGATGAATCGAATTCAAAACCAGCTGCGGGACGTCGAGCTGCGCGAAGAACCATGTGATCCCGGCCAAATCATCGGGCAAGTCACACAAAACCTGACGCCCTATATCCTGAAACAACAGGTAGAAGTCGTTAGTGAATTGGACGAAACACTTCGCTTATATGGAGATGGCGTACAACTGCGCGAAGTCATCACCAACTTGTGCATGAATGCGCTGGAAGCCATGAAGTCGGGCGGCAAGCTCCATCTTCAGCTATTTTTGTCCCACAAGCATCTCATCATCACTGTCGCGGATACAGGGACAGGCATTACCAAAGAGAACCTACCTCACGTGCTCGATCCTTTTTTCTCGACAAAAAGGACAGGGCAAAACTTTGGTCTCGGGCTCTCCTACTGCTACAATGTCATGCAAAAGCATCAGGGCCAACTGGAAATCTACAGTGAGCAAGGCAAAGGAACCACCGTTTTCCTGTTCTTCCCGAAAAAGCGCGTCATCATAAACGACTCTGAATAGCGAAAGGACGCTCACAATCATGAATCCAATCAGGGTATTTTTAGTAGAGGATGATCCCGTCTGGCGCAAAGGTCTCATTGACTTCCTGAACAAAGAACCGGATCTCACTGTAGTAGGGGAAGCAGGGTTCAAAGCAGAAGCAATCGAGCGCTTTTTGCCTGCCAAAGCGGATGTCGTCTTAATGGACATTAACTTGACCGAGAACAATCTGGACGGGATCGAGACGGCAATCGAATTCATGGCACTCCAAGCTGACAGTAAAATCATCATGCTCACCTCTCTGACAGACGAGGCAGTGATCGTGGAATCCTTCTCAGCGGGTGCCGTCAACTACATCAGCAAATCGAGCTTCAAGGAAATTCCCGACGCCATCCGTGCTGCTCACAGCAGTCAATCTGCCATTCACCCTACGGCAGCTGCGGCACTGCGCAACGAATTTTTGCGTTTGAAAAACGATGAAAATCAAAAGCTGTTATCTCCCGCAGAGAGGGATATCCTACAACTAATCCACCAAGGTCATACGCAGACACAGATTGAACAATCTCTCCACATCACGAAGCGTACGATCAAAAATCACATCAACCGAATCCTCAAAAAAATGGGCGTCAAAACAAGCAAGGAAGCGGCCACAAAGGCCAGCCAAAAAAAGCTATTCTAGGTCTTATTACCAGGTACCAATGAATGTTGGTACTTTTTTTACATGCTCCACTCTTTACAATGAAAGCTATAGAACGATAGAACAACGACATAATCCTTTGTAAAGGTGTGGTCCACATGGCCCTTATTTATTCTTTCTTAAAAACGATATTGATGTTATGGTTCCGTCCTCGTGTGTTTGGACTCTCCAAAATCGACTTATCGAAGCCATCTCTTATCACTCCCAACCACGTCTCCTTGCTAGATGCGGTACTCCTATCCTTTTGCTTGCCAAAAGAAGCGACCTTTGTCGTCAATACGGAGATCGCCAAGCGGTTTGCGTTTTTCCTCCGCTTCCGCAAGCATATCGCGATCGATCCGCTCAACCCGTACTCCATCCGTCACATGCTCCGCGTCCTCCGAAACGGACAGACGCTGGTGATTTTTCCAGAAGGCCGGATCACGACGACGGGCGGCATCATGAAAATCTACAGCGGTGTCGGCTATCTCGCTCTACGTACTGGTGTAACAGTTTATCCGATCATCATTAATGGCCTGGAACGTTCAATCTTCTCGTATTTGAAAGGAAAGCTGAAGCTCTCCTGGTTCCCTGATGTGACCATGACAGTAGGCACTCCGTTTACCATCGAGCGCGATCAAAACCTGTCGATGCGCGCGCAAAAAGCCACTGCCAATGATCGTATCCTGCGCACTCTCCAAGAAGGCTTGTTCGAGAGCCGAATGAAGCAAAACGTGAATCTGTTTGATGAAGTTCTCGAAGCAGCTCGCCTGAATGGTGCAAAAATGGAAATCGCTAAGGACCTGACGTCCGCGATCGACTACAAGACCTTGTTAATCGGCAGCTACTTACTCGGCAACAAATTGCAGCCGATGCTCTTGGGGAAACCTGTCGTCGGGGTATTCCTCCCCAATTCAGTGGGTCATCTCGTAACGTTGCTATCGTTGTTCCGTATCGGGACCACTCCAGCCATCCTGAACTTTTCGCTTGGCATCCGTTCCCTTTTGGATTGCTGTGAGACCGCAAATATCGATACGATCCTGACCTCGCGCGTATTTATTGAAAAAGGGAAGCTGGAGCACATCGTCGCAGGTCTTTCACCGAGCATGAAAATTATTTATCTTGAAGATTTGAAAGCATCAGCGACTGCTTTTGACAAAGTGTCCGCACTCTTCTCTTATTTACGGAAGAAAAAAGCTTCGGCTACTACTAACGAGCTGATCCTCTTCACTTCCGGCAGTGAGAGCAAGCCAAAAGGTGTCGTACTCACGCATACCAACCTGTACGCGAATATCCAACAGGTTACCTGTACAATCGATATTACGAGTCGCGACAAGTTTTTCAATGCGCTACCAATGTTCCACAGCTTTGGACTAACTGTAGGAACGCTTGTGCCAGTCATCAAAGGAATTCCGGTCTTTCTGTATCCAAGTCCGCTGCATTACAAGGCGATTGCCGAATTGGTTTATGATCAAAACGCAACGATTCTCTTCGGAACCTCGACCTTTATGGCTGGTTACGGACGTATGGCCCATCCTTACAACTTCTACACCTTACGTTACGTATTTGCAGGAGCCGAAAAGCTAAAGGACGATGTGCGCAAGCTGTGGATGGAAAAGTTCGGTGTGCGGATTTTTGAAGGCTATGGGGCAACGGAAACAGCTCCGATCCTGTCGCTCAACACCCCGCTAGCTAACAAACCAGGAACCGTCGGTCGTTTGATGCCAGGAATGTCCGCCAAGCTGGAAGCCGTCGCAGGAATCGATGCTGGCGGAGAGCTTTTGGTGAAGGGTCCGAACGTCATGAAGGGTTATATGATTCATGGAAAAGGCTTTGTTCCCGCTGAGGAATGGTACCACACAGGTGATTTGGTTACCGCTGACAAGGACGGCTTTCTCAGTATTCAATCCCGCCTGAAGCGCTTCGCAAAAATCGGCGGCGAGATGGTTTCGCTCAATCTGGTTGAAGAACTGGCTATGCAATGCTTTGGACACTCTGGTTTTGCTGCGATCACAGTGAATGATGCGCGAAAAGGTGAACGTGTCCTGCTATTTACCACAGATGAATCGGTTCAACTGAGCCAATTGCGCGCGTATTTGACGGAAAAACAATACTCGCCACTGCTCATCCCAGGGACGATGCAACTGATCAAGGATTTACCACTTCTCGGTAGCGGGAAAACGGATTACGTCAGTCTGAAACAACTGGCCGAAACGGGAGGAAAATGATGTGAACATACGATTAAAACCACTACAAGCCCTGTACTTCACTCAATTTCTATCGGCCTTTGCCGACAACATGATTTTGTTTGTCATCGCGAATCTGCTGCGGGAGAACGGTTTTTCTCCCGCGATGCTTGCACTCGTATCGATTTCATTCTTTCTCCCTTACATTTTTCTCGCTCCACTGGTTGGACCTTTTGCCGATAAGCACGCCAAGTCAATCGTGCTGGTGATCGGCAACCTGATTAAGGCGCTTGGTGTCGTCTTGCTGTTTTTCATTGACCAATCGAGCATCTTGATGCTGATGTTGTGTTACTTCACAGTAGGAGTCGGAGCGGTCGTGTATTCTCCGGCCAAGTATGGAATCTTGCCGGAGCTGACTCGAAATGAAGATGAACTGTTTCATGCAAATGCACGCATCGAAGCCTTTACGATCTTTGCGATTTTGACAGGAATCGGTGGTGGTGGAGCCATCGCGAACATGACAGCACCGCTTATCTCGTCAGGTATATGTCTGCTGATCTATCTGCTGTCGCTCGGTATGACTTTCTTCATTCCGCGCATGAGAGGGAATGCATCCATTCGCTATGGGGCAGAAGCAAGACGCTTTTTCATCGACTTCCAGTACCTGATGAATCGACCGGAAACGAGCTTTTCCCTGATTGGAACCGGAGCATTCTGGATGTCCTCTGCTGTCCTGCGTGTTGCTGTTCTGGCCTGGATTCCCCTCGCGCTAGGGATTAACCCGGAGAGCTTCTCTGTATCTCTGATTCTCGCAACGACATCCATCGGAATTATCGCCGGAGCTTTTCTCGCTCCGAAGCTCATTCCTTTGACTCATTTCACTCGATCGCTGACATACGGATTCGGAATGTTTCTCATCATCGTGTTATTTCCTTGGACGGACAACACCTTTGTTGCCATCTGCCTATTGCTTCTCGTCGGGTTCATGGGCGGCGTGTTCATTATCCCGATGAATACCGTCTTGCAGGATGAAGGCAAGCGGATGGTCGGTTCCGGGAAAACGATTGCGATTCAGAACTTCATCGAGAATCTGCTGATGGCAGTGGGCTCCGGCATTTACTACTTGATTACCTATATCGGCATCTCCATCTCTGGTGCGATTGTTGGTCAAGGGCTGCTGCTGCTCGGGTTCCTGTTGTACTTGGTGAAGTATCGCAGAAGAATCGTTCGTTAACAGATTGGGATTGGCTTCATACAAAAAGAACAAGCCGTGACTACTAGCGTCACGGCTTTCTTGCGTTCATCTCTGTTATTTTTTTTGCTGCGTTTTGGTTGGCGGTGTGACCGATTTTTCCGCAGCCTTTCTCGCTTCGTTCAGTTGATGATAAAATTCGCCTTTTGTTTTAACGGTCGAAAACTTCGCTGCATCGACTTTTGCTTTTGCAGTCAGCTCGGTGATTTCTTCTTTGGTTACCGCGTCCTTGATGTTGATGGAAGCGATATTGGTGTATTTGCCATCTGCTGTTTTCGGTGCGCTCAGAATGCCTGCATTGATCAGTTCAACGACGTCCTTGCGTTCAGGTGCCTTAGTATCCACACCTGTAATCTTCCAGTTGTTTTGTACTTTTGGCTCGTAAACGCCTTTTTTCACTTCTTTCAGGTACGCAATAGCACGATTGCGGATTGTTCCACCCGTTTCACCAAACGCCGTATTGTCTTTGGAAGACCACAGCTGTTCGAACTTGCGTCCTTCCAACGCGCCACCTTTTGCCTGCAAAGCTTCCATCCGGTATGAGTTCATTCCGAGCTTCAATGTATCTTCCGCCTTGATCGGTGTCTCATCGAGCTTGCGCAGGTTCGTGATGCGGCTGCCGTATGGCTTCGTCAGGTCAATTTCGTATTTCACGCCACCGAAGAAATCGTTGGTGCTGTATTTGGAAGCGCGACGTTTTGGATCAAAGCTTATGGTCACGTCACCAGGGCGCGTGGAATTGAAGTAGCCCACAGCCCATTCCATATAGTCCTTCAAGTCTTTTCCCGTTACTTTATAAACAGTAATCTCGCCACCTGCGTATTGGTAGTTGTAAGCGATATCCTTTTTCTTGATCGGACCGACATCCAGCTTGGCTTTGTCGTTGTCGATCTGGTGGGCAACCACGTCTGCCTTACTGTAGTAGAGCATCACTTCATGGAAAAAGTCAGATAGTGGCGTCTCCTGAATTTGAACCGTCGGGATGCCCTCGATTTCGTTTTTCGCAACCAGGTTCATGCCCTTGAGCTCTGCTACGACGATGTTGGCATCTGCACGTGCGAACTCATGGAATGGCTGGAGCTTGGTCTCCAGCGCTGCATCGGATACTGCTGGTGTGCCATCTGCGCCTTTTACAGGGAGCGCAGTCGCTTCCTTGTCAGTCAGCACGAGCTTGCCGTTTTTCTTTTCAAAAGTCAAGTCGATGCGGGAGATATGAGTAGCATATTTGTCCGGCTCGGAAATCAAGACGCCGTTGATCTCTTCCTTTTTCACAAGCTTGTGCATGTGACCTGCAAAGATCGCGGTCAGTTCTGGAACGGCGTTCGCGATATCTGCTACGCCAGTACCCGGAATGCCGTTTTCATTCTCGATGCCCATGTGCATGAGACCGATTATGACGTCTACTTTGCCTTCTAGCTCTTTTACGGCTTTCTTGGTTTCTTCTACCGGGTTTTTGATCACGAGGCCATCCAGATGATCGGTTCCTTTTTCGAAATCGGTAATCATTGGCGTGTTCATCCCCACGACGCCGATCTTTACACCTGCGCGTTCAATGATCGTGTACGCTGGCAAGAAACGCTCGCCATTTTCTTTGTAAATGTTCCCTGCCAAAACAGTGCCTTTGTATTGGCTGCTAACCTTGCCCAATACATCGAGTCCAAAATTAAATTCATGATTGCCAAAAGCCCATGCGTCATAGTTCATTTCGTTCATCGCGACCATGATAGGAGACTGCGGTTGGTCGTTGAACAGCTCTGCCGAGTTGTCTTGGATCGAATCGCCTGCATCCAGCAACACGGTATTCGGATTTTCTTTGCGAATCTCTTTAATCATCGTGAACAGCTGCGTCATGCTGCCATTTGGATTCGGACCATCCAAAGCGTAATCCCACGGCATGAATCGTCCATGAATGTCAGATGTACCCAGCAGTGTAATTTTGGTAGGTGTTGCTGCGGCTTTTACCGGTGCGGCGACCCCCATCATCGCACTGCCTAGCACCATGGATGTAAGTGCTACACTTAATAAGCCCTTCGCTAGTTTTTTCATGTTTTCCCCTCTGTCTCTCTTAGTCTGTCAGTGCCCCTCGATTGTGTTGCTCTTATTGTCCTCCTATTCTATTATGTATGAAAATTCTGGGTTGCTATCTAACTATAGCAGGCATATGAAAGGAAAAATAGTAAAAAAGTCGTGACGTAAATGTCACGACTTGATCGCTGCATAGTTCTGCAAACACTCTAGAAAGAGTTCCCCGTACTTCTCAAATTTCGCCTCGCCTACTCCTTTGATTTTGAGCATGGCCTGCTTGTCAGTCGGGCAAACACTGCTCATTTCCTTTAAGGTACTGTCCGGGAAAATCACGTATGGCGGTACCTTTTGTCGCGTCGAGATTTCCTTGCGCAACGCGCGCAGGTGCTCGAACAACTCGTCATCCTCTGTCAGTTGCACAGGGCGTATCGAGATTTTTTGCACGACTCGCTCTTCGCCCCGCAGAACAGGCAATGCCCGCTCCCCTAGCTTTACAATTGGATATTGGCTCTCCGTTACTTGTAAATAGCCCTCGGCAATGAGGAGCTGGATCAAGTCTGCAATTTCTTTTTCCTTGTATTCCTTCATCAAACCGTACGTAGGCAACTGATCGAAGGAAAACTGGGTGACCTTTTTATTTTTGGAGCCTTTTAGTACCTGCGCGACGAGTGCGGCACCAAAGCGCTCTCTCATACGTTTTACACAGGAGAAAATCTTCTGTGATTCGAGCGTAATATCGGACAGCTCGGTCTCATCGGTGCAGTTCCCGCAGCGTCCGCACGCGACAGCATCTGCTTCGCCGAAGTATTGCACGATGTTTTGCTGCAAGCAGCGCGGCGTCCGGCAATAGTCGATCATCGCGTACAGCTTTTTGTACTCCAGCTCCTTGCGCTCGTCTTGCAGTTGATTCTGCTCGATGAAAAACGTTTGCGTCTGGATATCCTGGGGCTGAAACAGGAGGATACACTCACTTGGCTCCCCATCGCGTCCCGCACGGCCTGCTTCCTGGTAATACGCCTCTAGGTTCTTCGGCATGTTGTAATGAATGACGTAGCGCACATTGGACTTGTCGATTCCCATGCCAAATGCGTTAGTCGCGACCATCGTACGGACGTCATCAAACAGGAATGCTTCCTGGTTGGCCGCACGCTCCTCCTCCGTCAGTCCTGCATGGTATTTGGTCACAGCAAAGCCACGCTTGTCCAAATCTGCATGCAAGGCGTCCACGTCTTTTCTTGTTGCCGCATAAATAATACCCGCCTGCTGCTTATTCGCCCGCAGGTACTCCTGGATGAATTCTCGACGGTTCTCCCCCTTGCGTACAGACAAGATGAGATTGTCCCGGCCAAACCCTGTGATAAAAAGGCGTTCGTCCTGTAATTCTAACTGTCGCTTGATGTCCTCGGTTACCTCCGGTGTCGCTGTGGCGGTCAAGGCTGCGACGAGCGGACGCTGGGGCAAGGATTGAAGAAAACGGGCAATCGTCAAATAGCTCGGACGGAAATCGTGCCCCCACTGCGAGACGCAATGCGCTTCGTCCACTGCCACAAACGAGATCGGAACATCTTGAATCAGGTTTTGGAACGTTTCGGATTCTAAACGCTCTGGGGCGATATACAGCAGCTTGTACTCTCCACGCGCCGCCATACGTAGTCGATCGCGAACCTGGCTATAATCCAGTGAGCTATTAATTTGGGTGGCGGGAATGCCCATGCTGACCAACACGTCGACCTGATCCTTCATCAGCGAGATGAGTGGGGAGATCACGATGGTTACGCCGTCCTGGAGCATCGCTGGGACTTGATAGCAGATGGATTTACCGCCGCCGGTTGGCATGATGCCTACGGTGTCATGTCCGGCTAACAGGCTCGTGATGATTTTCTTCTGGCCTTCTCGGAAGGATTCGTAGCCAAAGTACTTTCGTAGAATCTCTTGCGCTTTATCTAACAAAGAGAATCACCTTCTCTTTCGACGGATTTTCAATGGGTTTCTACTAGTTTAAACATAGGGATTGGGACAAAACAAGGGGGGCTGCTGTGTTTGGGTCAACATGGTGGAGGAGAAGAAAAAGCACAGTTCTCTTCGACTCTGACACGCCAGCATGGAGGGATTCACTGGCCGTCTACACTTAAAAAAGGGGACCGTCGAGCCAAAGCCACCCTACGGGCGGACGTTTCTCAAGGAAGAAGTGTTCGACAAGCGTGGTCCCCTTTTTTAAGTTCCGACTGGGTAGGCGTTGTCAAGGTCTGCGAGCCCTGTGCTTTTTCTTCTCACCGGCTTTGTTGGTTCATCCATACCTTTTCTTACAATAAAAAAAGCACCACATGGGTGCCTAATAAGTAGCCTATGAAGAGACGGACAAGATGAACCGTTTTTTCTGTATTACCCAAATGAACAAGTACACGATATATCCGATCATCCCGCCCGTTGTATTCAGGAATAAATCATCGACATCAAACGTTCCTACATTCATCACGAGCTGTGTCAGCTCCACACCGAGGCTTAACATCAGGGATAGCAGGATAACTCGGAACAGTGAGCCGGCTTTTTTTGGAAACAGGAGTGGCAGTAGAAATCCTAGCGGCATGAAGGCGATCACGTTGCCTACGAAGTTCACCGCACTATGCCAGCTTTGGTTATTTCGAATCGATCTGACATAGTTTTCGATTTCATGAAACGGCACCAAATTACTTCGGTAGCGCAACCGCTCCACAATTACAGACGGATCGCTCCAAGTGATTTTCCACTGATCTACTAGCAAGGTACTATCCAAGCTGCCGAATTTAAACAGCAGTATCTTCACGACGAGAAACAAGTAAAGGGCAAACACTGCATAACCTGCAATAACAATTAGTTCTGTCGGTTTCTCCATTTTTTGCACGTTATCCATTGTCAAACCCTCTCTCCATCAGTTTTTTTGTCTCTGTAAAACGGGTGGCATCTTCTTCAGCGCCCATCACGACGGAAATAAGCCGCTTGTCCCCTCGCTTCGCTGTAGCCGTGAAGCAATACCCCGCAGCGTTGGTATAACCCGTTTTGAGCCCGTCGAGCTTGAGGTTTGTATTGGATGGCTCGACCGTCAAATTGACAAGATCGGGGAAGTCGTTGAGCAAGTGGTACGCGAGCATTCCTACATCGCGAGCTGTCATTTCATTTTGTCCATTTCCAGAATCCAATCCGGTCGCATTCACAAACGAGGATGACCTCAGATTCAACTCGGCTGCCTTCAAATTCATTTGTTCCGCAAATGCCGAGGTGCTACCTGCCAAATATTCGCCGATTGCCACCGCTGCATTGTTTGCAGAACTGATCACCATGGCCTCATACAGGTCTTTTATCGGATAGGTATCTCCTGCGACAAGATGGACCTGTGATCCCCCAGTCGCTGCCGCATTCTCAGATACGACGAGTTTGTCGTCCCAATCGACTCGCTCTTCCTTAATGGCTTCGAGGAGCATGTATTCGGTCATCATTTTTGACATGCTTGCTACCGGGTAAGGCGTATCGGCATTTTGTGCGTACAAGATTTCTCCTGTACCGCTATCTATCAGAATAGCTGCCTGTGCATCGACCTTCTCGTATGTTTTCTCCTGTAGCGTGATCGGGCCTTTGAGTTGCCAATCCGCCTCGACCAACTCTGTATCGCGAATGAGTGTCAAACCGACGAATAGCGTCAGCATAAGCACAATCCATGTTTGTTTTCTCATATAAAAAAGCCCTCCTGCACCTGCAAAACAAAGGCTGTAACCTTCATGCAGTCAGGATAGACTTTTCGATTAAAATTAACAGAAACAAAAGGTAAAGAAAAAGTAAAGCTTTTCTCAAAGGCTTGAAATTGTACGTGGTAACCAAACCGTGAAGGTCGTCCATTCCTTTGTGCTTTCGGCGGAAATGCTGCCTTGGTGCAGATCGATAATGCTCTTGGCGATAGCAAGTCCAAGGCCGGAGCCTCCTGTTTCTTTCGAACGTGAGCCCTCCACCCGAAAAAAGCGTTCAAACAAGTTCTGCACATATTCAGCCGGGATCGGCGCTCCATTATTGGCGACAGAAATCGCGACACCTTCTCCTTGCTGGAATACGCGAATAATAATTTCTGTACCATCGTGTCCATATTTCACAGCGTTGGAAATGAGGTTTTCCAGAACGCGAACGAGCTTGTCGGTATCTCCTGCCATTTCGATTTTTTGATCAGGTGTATCGACGATTAAACGCAGCCCTGCCTCACTCGCCACGAGCCGAAATCCGACAGAGACTTGCTCAACTAGTTCTACTAAGTCAAACTCCGTTCGGTTTAAATACGCCCCGCGATTGCGGACCTTTGTGTACTCAAACAAATCATTGACGAGCACGTTCATCTGTTTGGCCTTCTCATAGGCAATATGAGCATAGTGCTTGAGCATCTCCTCGTCCTTGTGTTTGTTCTGCTCAATCAGTCCCAGATAGCCAATAATGGAGGTTAACGGCGTTCGCAGATCGTGGGAAACGTTGGTGATCAGCTCATCCTTCGATTGTTCCAGCCGCCGCTCCTCCTCCATCGCATCCAGTGCGCTTTTGACCAGAGCATGGATGCTATCGACAACTTGACCCAAGCTGCCGTTCGGACGAATGGAAATCTGGTGATGATAGTTGCCTTTTGCAATAAAATGCAGCTCATTTATGATTTGCTCCATCTGCTTTTGTTCCAGGTACTTGCGGATACGAACGACCGACCACGCCGCAAACATACCGGTTGCCAACAAAATAATTGGGATTTTAAAGGAGTCGATATCGAAGTTGATCCGCAACTTCCAGATGAACTCTCTGATTTCCGGGATGGTGTACAAATAGTTGTTGGCAAAAAAATCAGCCATTTGAAAAACAGCATAGATGACCATAAGGCCGAGCAGCAAATCAAAAAGGATGCGAATAAAATCCTTGGCTCTAAGCTTCAATTTTATAGCCGACCCCCCAGACCGTCTGTATCACCTTTTCGCCATTGGTCGCCTTCTCCAGTTTTTCCCGCAGGTTGCTGATGTGAACCATTACTGTCTTGTAGGAAACGAAATTCTCCATTTTCCAGCAACGGTCAAAAATTTCTTCCGAGCTGAATACCCGATTTGGATGACTTGCCAGAAGATGCAGGACGGAAAATTCCAATGCAGTCAGCTTGATCGGGGTGCCTTCCTTTGTCTGAACGAAGTGACTTTGCTTGTCGATAATTAACGGCCCCGCCTCAATCACATGATCCTGTTTGCTTGCCTGCGTGTAGTTCGACCGTCGCAGGAGAGACTTGACCCGCGCAATCACTTCCAACGGATTAAAAGGCTTCGCCACATAATCGTCTGCACCCGTCATCAAGCCCAGAATTTTGTCCATATCATTCGTTTTGGCACTCGCCATCAGAATGGGGATGGTCGAGTTTTTTCGTATTCGCTTGGTAACTTCCAGCCCGTCCAGATTGGGCATCATGACATCCAGAATGACGAGGTCGATGGGCTTCTGCTCCAGCCTCTCCATCGCTTCCAGACCGTCAAAGGCCTTTTCGATCTCATACCCTTCGTTGCTCAAATATATCGCCATCAGCTCTACAATCTCTTTGTCGTCATCTACAATCAAAATCCTCACAGACAAACACCTCCGAACGCGTTCTTAGTAGATATAGATAGCATTACTATAACAAGAATTGTTAAAGAAAAGGTAAAGCAAGTAAGACCAACCGAGCGAATGAGAGAGCAATATTTCAAACATCCCCTTGTGTTATAACTAACTTGAATTTCAATCAAGGGAGATGAAACCATGAGTAATTTGAAAGGGAAAATTGCATTGGTGACCGGAGCAAGCCGTGGGATTGGTCGTGGCATCGCATTACGTCTGGCGCAGGATGGCGCATTGGTCGCCGTACACTATGGAAGAAGACAGGAAGAAGCAGAAGCAGTCGTACGTGAGATTGAAAGAACTGGGGGCCAAGCATTCGCAATCGGTACAGACTTGCGTACTCTTGACGGCATTCGCGATTTCTATGCGACATTGGACGAAGCACTACAGAAACGTACAGGAGATCATCGTTTTGACATTCTCGTCAATAATGCTGGGATCGGACAAATCTTAACGTTAGAAGAGGCTACCGAAGAATCGTTTGACGAGGTCATGAACATCAATGTCAAAGCGCCGTTTTTTATGATCCAACTAGCTTTGCCCCGCTTAAGAGAGGAAGGACGTATCATCAATCTCTCATCCTTTGTGACTCGTGCAGCTTCCCCAAGTGTGTTCACTTACAGCATATCGAAGGGGGCTGTTAACACACTAACGCTAGCTCTAGCTAAACAACTGGGGAGCCGTCATATTACAGTAAACGCGATCCTGCCTGGCATTATTAACACCGAGATGAATGCTGGTACGTTGCAAAATAATCCGGATGGGCAGAAGTACGCCGCTGGACTTTCCACCTTCAACAGATGGGGAGAGCCTGGTGATGTAGCGGATATTGCCGCCTTTCTCGCTTCTTCGGACAGCCGTTGGGTAACCGGGCAATTGATTGATGCAAGTGGCGGTTCGCATCTGTAATGGCCATAAAAAAATAACCGATGTCCACAAACGTGGGACCATCGGTTTTATTTATGAAGATCCTATTCTTTTGGATGAATCATTTGTTCAGGGCGCACGACTTGATCGAATTGCTCCTCGGTCAGCAAATTGCTCTTGATCGCCGCTTCCTTGAGTGTGATGCCTTCTTTGTGAGCCAGCTTCGCCACGGCTGCCGCATTTTCATAGCCGATATGCGGGTTCAGTGCCGTCACCAGCATCAGCGAGTTGTTCAGGTTTTCTTTGATCACTGTCAGATCAGGCTCGATGCCTACTGCGCAATTGTCGTTGAAGGACTTCATCGCGTCTGCCAACAATCTTGCGGATTGCAGGAAATTGTAGATGATCACTGGCTTAAACACGTTCAACTCGAAGTTCCCCTGGCTTGCAGCAAAGCCAATCGCAGCATCATTGCCCATCACTTGGCATACGACCATCGTCATCGCTTCGCTTTGGGTCGGATTCACCTTACCTGGCATGATGGAGCTACCTGGCTCATTCGCCGGAATGATAAGTTCACCGATTCCGCAACGCGGGCCGCTCGCCAGCCATCTCACGTCATTAGCAATTTTCATTAGATCCGCAGCCAGTGCTTTGAGGGCACCATGTACATGAACGAGCTCGTCATGGCTGGTCAGCGCGTGGAACTTGTTTTCTGCGGTCACGAATGGATGGTGGGTTTCCGTGCTGATTTCTGCCGCGACCATTTCACCGAAGCGCGGATGCGCATTGATTCCTGTTCCTACTGCCGTGCCGCCAATCGCCAGCTCCCGGAGGTACTCATTGCTCTCCTTGATCATCTTCTCGGACTTTTCCAGCATGCGTACCCAACCGCTGAATTCTTGGCCCAGCGTCAGCGGAGTCGCGTCCTGCAAATGCGTGCGGCCGATTTTGATGATATCCATATACGCTTTGCTTTTTTCTTTCAACGTTGCCTTTAATAACTGGAGTGCAGGCAGTACTTGCTCCTCGATAGCGACCAGTCCAGCCATGTGCATCGCTGTCGGGAATGTATCATTGGAGCTTTGCGATTTATTCACATCATCGTTGGCGTGGATGCGAGCCGAGCTGCCCTTCTCTTGCAACAATTGGTTCGCGCGATGAGCAATGACTTCGTTGACGTTCATGTTGGATTGCGTGCCGCTGCCAGTTTGCCAGACAACCAACGGGAAATGCTCATCCCATTTTCCTTGGATCACTTCATCTGCAGCCGCCACAATCGCTTCTGCCTTTTCATTGTCGAGCTTGCCCAGCTTTTGATTCGCCAACGCAGCGCTTTTTTTCAGGATGGCAAACATGCGAATCAGGGGAAGTGGCATTTTTTCTTCGCCGATCTCAAAGTTTTGGAAGCTGCGTTGTGTTTGGGCGCCCCACAGCTTATCCGCCGGAACCTTGATTTCTCCAATCGTATCCTTTTCAATTCTGAATTCCATCTCGCATCCTCCTCAATATCGAACATTTTACTCCTGTCAAAAAGGAACTGAAGCAGTTCTTCTTCATTTAAATGATAATGATTTTCATTCTTGCTATCAAGGGGTGAAGTGTTTTTTCGGGAAAAATGAAAAAGAATGTTGTCCTCAAACGGTTGGGCTCGGGGGAAGCCCTGCCACATGTCTTCCAGTCGCCTGTATCCTCTCTTTGTTCGGGCGGTCTCCTTCCAGACATGTGACAGTGCTTACGTACAGCTTATGTGTAGTAGGAGCTTTTACAACGTTTTGTAAGCGATTCAGGGGGACTCCATGAGTTCACTTTCAAATGTGGAAACAAAAAGCCGCGTAGAAGAAGCGCATTTCCAGTCCAAGCGCCTCTGAAGCCCAACCCAGCGCAGGAATAAATGGCGGGGAATTTCAGCTTCACTTATGAGAGACTTCCTCGAAACTCTACGTTTGAAGCGCTCCCGCCATTTATTCCGAAGCGTGCAGTCAATCCTCCTTGCGGGGCGTAGGCCGAAGCGTAGACTGGAAATGCGCTTCTTCCCTCACGACAGCAACTAAAAAAGACGAAAGCCACACATGGCCCCCGTCTTCTAGTATTCCTTTTTATCTGCTTTCTACTTCTACCGAAATGACATGATCTACCGCTTTCAG
The DNA here is from genome assembly GCF_005217615.1 of Brevibacillus antibioticus. NCBI lineage: Bacteria > Bacillati > Bacillota > Bacilli > Caryophanales > Paenibacillaceae > Brevibacillus > Brevibacillus antibioticus. The sequence goes on along the minus strand of NZ_SZNK01000001.1, from coordinate 5,099,110 downwards.
CAGACTGTAAATATCCGTTGTATACGTGTTTTCCGATGCCGTAATCATCATTTCCAGCTTTTGCAGACTATTGTCCAAGTCTTTGACCTTCACCCGCTTCACTTGCAGTTCGAGGTGCTTAATTTGCTTGAACACCAAATCCAAATCGCCCCCGCCTTCGACCACAATCTTGATCGACAAATCTCTTTGTCTGAGTGATTCTGGACCAACCCAACGAAGAATGATCGGGAACAAATTAATCGCCAAAATAATGAGGATCGTCGCGGTCACTGCCTCAAAATAAAATCCTGCTCCCACTGCAATCCCAAGTCCAGAAGCCGCCCAAACCATCGATGCTGTGGTCAAACCTGAAATGACATCATTACTCCGGCGTAGAATAACACCAGCCCCAAGGAAACCTACTCCGCTCACAATTTGAGCAGCCAAGCGCAATGGGTCCATATTTGTGTGTCCGGGCAAGGAGAACCGATGCACGGATTCAATCGAGACAATCGTAATGAGACAGCTCGCAACCGAAATAACCATGCTGGTTTTTACACCCAGCGGCTTGTGCTTGAGCTGCCGATCCATACCAATCATCAAGCCTAGAAATAGTGCAACTCCTAGTTTTAGCAAAAAATCATATGTCGTGAATACCGAGAGTGACATGAGTCTCTCCCCCCATCTGCTTTGATGTCAGGTTATCTTCCATCGCCTATGATAAGAAGTATATCTGGTCTTTCACCTAGTGTAAACGGGGCTTTCATTCTTCATGCAAAAAGCGGAAAACCCCCACACTAGGGATTTTCCGCTTATCTGTTTCCTTATGAATGGCTGCGAATCATGCGTTTTTGTAACGACAGCAGACGTCCAAAAAGGAAGATGGCACCGGCAGCCAATCCCGTAATTAGACCAATCCAGTATCCGAATGCTGCAAGCGAAGTGAATTTCGCTAGAATGTATCCCAAAGGCAAGCCAATCACCCAATAAGATATCAGCGCCACGATAAAGGGAATGGTCACATCCTTGTACCCGCGCAGTACCCCTTGAATAGGTGCTGCGACGGCATCAGAGATCAGGAAGAGGATCGAGTACACCAAGAAATGCTGGGCAAGCTCCAACACCTCGATGTCGGTTGTATAAAAACCAGCCACCTGCTTGCTAAACATCAGCAAGCTGATTCCAAACAAAAGGGCGATACCAAGAGCGATACCTATCCCCAAATAACTGTACTGCTTCGCGTCCCGGAACCTTTTGGCTCCCACCTCAAAGCCGACGACAATCGTCAACGACATGGATATGCTCAATGGCACCATGTACAGGAATGATGCGAAGTTCATCGCTGCCTGATGCGCAGCAATCGTAATCGTGCTGTATTCACTCATGAACAAAGTGACGGCCGCAAAAATGCTAACCTCGCAAAAGATCGAAAATCCGATAGGAAGCCCCAGCTTCAGCAACTCGTTCCATGCTTTCATCGAGATACGATGAAATTTGGTGAACAAACCAAACTCAACGAATGGGTGTACGCGATTCACGACAAACAGAGTAATCAGCAAAATACACCAGTATGTGATGCCAGATGCAAGCCCGGCACCGATTCCACCCAGCCTGGGCAAGCCAAAGTTACCAAAGATAAGAGCGTAGTTCAACAAGACATTAATCGGCAACGAAAGCAGGGTAATGAACATCGTTACCCGTGTTTGTCCTAATGCGTCGATAAAGCAACGGAGCACCGTATAAAGAAACATCGGAATAATTCCAATTGCGATTGCATGCAGGAAGCCACGAGCTATCGTACGTACCACAGGCTCCAATTGCATCCAGTTCAGAATCGGATCGAGCACCAAACCACCGACGATGATGACACCGACCGCAATCCCCACACTCAAATACAAGGCTTGCATAACCGTGTAAGGCACCTGATCTTTTTTCCCAGCCCCAACCATCTGGGCAACCATCGGCATGACAGCCATCAGAATCCCCGTCAAGCCTGCTTGAACAGGTGTCCATAAACTAGCCCCAATCGCTACCCCCGCCAAATCTGTCGGACTGGCATGTCCAGACATGATGGTATCAGCGAATGTCATGGAAAACAGCGCAAGTTGTGATATCAAGATCGGAAGCAAAACAGCCAAAAACTGTCGCCATTTTTCTTTTAGCGAATAGGTTTCATTCATTTTTCATTTCCTTCTAACCTTATAAGATGGCCTTATCTTTCAAATGATAAGTATAGCAAAACAAGTAGGAATCAGCAAAATACTAGCTGCACTTAGACTAACAAAAGCCCAGGCAGATCACCCGGGCTTTGCTACATTATTTAACCAGCTTCCATACATCGGCTTTCCCTGGCTCTTCGCCCTTGGTCCACCATTTTGCCTTATAAAGCTTGTCTTCGTAGTTCACTTGCGCTCCGCCATCATACGCTTTGCCGGAATCCCACGACAGTACGACATCGCTTACCAGTTTCCACGCATCAGAACGGTCTGGCTGTTCCGCAGTTACCCACCATTTTGCTACGAATTCCAGCCCATCATACAAGACGCGGTCGCCCTGTACATACACAGCAGAGGAATCCCACTCAGCGATTTCACCTGGTACTTCAGGCTTTTTCTCCTTTGTGCTTGCAGCAAAAGGTGCGCTCTCTTCGGAAATATTTCCTGCCGCATCAACTGCCTTGATCGTATACGTATACGATGTTCCTGCCGTTAATCCTTTATCAACAAAAGAAGGCTGCGCGACTGTCCCTACGCGGGAACCGTCACGGTACACCTCGTATTTCACCACGCCGACATTGTCACGGGAAGGACTCCACATGAGGTCGATTTCTGTCTCCGTTGGATGGTGAGTCATGATTCCTGCTGGTGCAGTCGGTGCTTCTGTATCCACGATATCTTCTGTTTTTGTGCGAACAGTAAGTGCTTTGCTCGCGTTAGACTCTTTCCCTTTGCCATCGACTGCCACAATGGTGTAGCTGTAAGCTGTAGCAGGCGTCAAATTTTTGTCCGTGTAAGCTGTTTCTTTCGTTGATGCGATGAATTTGCCATCGCGATACACTTCGTATTGCTTGATACCCTCAGATGCCACGGATCTTGTCCAGCTAAGGTCAATGCTTGTAGCTGTTTGTGATACAGATGTCACATTGCCTGGAACGGTAGGCTTTTCAACGATACCTGTTCCCGTGTTAATCAAATTCACATCAATGGCCTGATAAAAAGCCATGCCCGTATCAGCAATTTCCCAAACACCCAAAATAATGTGGTAACCGCTACGATCTGTCGGTACATTGCACGAATGCGTTACCGTGTGTGGCGGTCTTTTGCCTCCGTCTTGGAACGAGCAGAACAGTTCCAGATCCGCTCTGGCAAGCGGCTTGTTAGGATTCCAATCTTTTTTCGTGATGTAATATTTCCACTCCGCTGTACTATGCGGGGCTGTCAGATTCCAAGTAAACGCATTTTGCCCACCCTGCAAGGTAACCTTAGTCCAGCGATCTGCTGTTTGTGCGTAAAGCTCAGGATATCGACCTCCACCAGTAAATTCACCATCAGCAGGACCAGATTGCGGGAATGACCCAATGCCCTCCACGCTTTGCGGTTCCCACTGGATTTGACCGCAGCCTTTGTTTTGCCCCGTCTTACACAGGTAAGAGCGACTCGCTGGTGATTCGATGTACCCGTGAGCCGAAGCTTTCTCAGCGAACACGAGAGTAGCTGCGCCTGCCACCAGCATCATTGCCAGCATAAACAAAAGCGACAGCCCTTTACTGAACAGATTGTTTCTCAACCCTACGTTATCCATTTATTTATCTCCTCTTTTCTGGATTAGGATCGAATACTATGTTACAGAAAATTTTCCCAGTATCCCAGATTCTGAATACCTAAACTAAAACCTACCAAATGCCCGAATTCCAGTCAGCAAATAGAGAGGATTCAGGAGTGTATACCCATGCATGAAAATTTATATGCTTCTGTCGGGACTATTAGATCAAAAAAAATTGCTTGCCGAAAACTTTCTTTTCAGCAAGCAACTTTTTTACATCAACAGCAACGGAACTATTTTCCCGTCATTTACATCGATCAACCCCAGATCTGTCAGCTTCAAGGCTGGACTGACCGGTAAGGAATGCGTGCTGATCGACATGATTGGGTTGTAGTGATTGTAACCAAGCGACTCCATAGCACGGCGGAGCTGCTCGACTTCCTTTGCAGTCTTTTCCAATGGTTCCTCTGTCAAAATGCCTCCGACTGGCAAATGAAGACTCGCGATCACCTTGCCATCCTCGACTACGTAAAAGCCGCCCTGGTTGCGGATGACTTCATTGGCTGCGACCATCATATCGTGCGGATTGTGTCCGACAACCAAGAGATTGTGGTTGTCATGCGAGTAGCTGGTAGCTACCGCACCTCGCTTGATCGTATCACCGCTGATCAAGCCGTAACCGCGGTTGCCGTTTTTGCCATAGCGTTCAAAGACGGCGATCAAGCCGTACGGGCTCTCCTCCCACAAGAGTTGTCCTTCCCGTACCTCAGCGATTCCACGGTGATCCTCTGTAAATGTAGAACCGTTTTGAACGAGCATGACCCGACATGGATAGCGATTGTCCGGAGCATCTACTGTGACATGGAAGTCTTGCTCTGTAAGCGGCGATAGCTTGATGCTCTCATAAAAATGCGCAGGAAACTGCTTCTCTTTAACTACTTGTCGGTACTCTTCCTTGACGTCGTAAGCCTTCTTCCCATCTTTGTAGACGCGCTCGATTTTGAGCTCATGCAGATTAGACAGTAACAGGAAGTCCGCTATTTTGCCGGGAGCAATCGCCCCTCGATCCGTCATGTTCATACGTCTGGCTGGAGTAAATGTACTTGCGTAGATCGCGCGTTCTGGCTGCATGCCCATTTGAATGGCTTTTTTCACGATATGGTTCAAATGTCCACGATTGACCAAAGAATCGGTCATCACATCATCCGTCACAAAGCAAAAATGCTCGGAAACATCTTCTTTGATCAAATAGTCCATAACTTCATCCGTCATCGATTTTTCTTGAATCTCTAGAAACATGCCTGCTGCAATTCTCGCTTCCATGCCCTCACGCGTCTGGTGCGTATGATCGGAGTCCACCCCCGCATAAATGACGCGATGCAGGTCCAAATCAAGCAATTTCGGGACGTGCCCCTCGATGACGAGCTTTGGATATGTCTTGCGGATATGCTCCAGGATGCGATTGGTCTTGCAGTCAGGGTCCTTGATGATGTCTACGTAATTCATGATTTCGCCGAGGCAAATGATCTCTTCGGAACGCAAGAGCTCGTCCATGTCTGCAATCTCGACAGACCCACCTGTCGTTTCCATTGAGGTAGCTGGTACAGAGCTCGGGATCGCGTACAGCATATCAACGACACAATCACGGCTCGCACGAATCATTTCTTTGATCCCTTCGATTCCGAACACATTGGCCATCTCATGCGGCTCCGGTACGATCGTCGTCACTCCGTTTTGAATCAAGCCATAGGAAAACGTCTCCGGCGTCACCATCGTGCTCTCAATATGCAAGTGGATATCGACCAGACCAGGAATCATGTAGCGGCCTTGTCCGTCCACGATCTCGGCAGCTTCGAATGTTTCCGTACTCCGCTCACCAATATAGAAGAAGCGTTCATCCAAAACAGCGACGTTTCCTTTGATGAACTTTTTAAAATAGCTGTTAAACACTTGAACGTCTTGAATCAACAAATCGACCTTCACGAAAATAACCTCCTGTCTTTAGTCCACGAGTACCACTTTGTCTTTTGGAAACAGCAGATTGACGTTTAGGCCAGTCTTGTAAGGCGTCTCCATCTCCTGATTGACCGTGAAGTCGCCCAGCTCTGTTTCCACGACATATTGATAGCTGCGTCCCAAAAACGTGCTTACCTTTACCGTCCCGCGCAGACGGTTCATTCCCGGCTCGGCGCTCTCTTCTGTCGTCACGAGGAGGTCATCTGGTCGCATTGCGCATTTTTTGCCGGACGGATTCGCCGTGCCCGGATTTTTGGACGCGGTAAAATGATGGTCACCGACACGCAAGCCAATTTCTCCGTTCTGCTCGGTACGCTCTGCGAAGTCGATGAAGTTGGTAAAACCAATAAAGCGAGCGATAAACTCCGTCTTTGGGTATTTAAAAATCGTAGCTGGATCGTCGAGCTGCTCAATCACACCCTTGTTCATAATCGCCACCTGATCAGAAATGGAGAAGCACTCCTCCTGGTCATGCGATACGTATACAGTCGTAATTCCCAGCTCCTGCTGAATGCGACGGATTTCTACGCGCATGTTGATCCGCAGGTTGGCATCGAGGTTACTGAGCGGCTCATCGAACAACAGCAGGTCAGGCTGAATCACCAGTGCCCGTGCAATCGCCACGCGCTGTCTTTGACCACCGGACAGCTCCTTCGGGAAACGCTTTTCATAGCCGCCGAGACTCACGACTTCGAGGATTTGCTGTACGCGACTCTTTACCTCTGTTTCATTGACCTTACGTAGGCGCAGACCGAATGCCACGTTATCAAAAACAGAAAGGTGCGGAAACAGCGCATAGCTCTGAAACACAAACCCGAAGTTGCGTTTATTGACCGGAACGCGCGTATAATCTTTTCCTTCAAACATGAATCGTCCATCTTTTGCTTCCAGAAAACCCGCAATCAGGCGTAACGTCGTCGTCTTTCCGCAACCGCTCGGACCGAGCAAAGAGATGAGCTGTCCTTTTTCGATATTGAGATTGAAGTTTTGCAAAATATATTGATTGTCATAGGCAACCGATACGTTTTCCAGCGTGAGCAATGCCATGAGTTGATGCCTCCGTTATCGTTTTGTAAAGTAGGAAAGCCCCATCAGACGTTCAATGATGAACATGAGAATAGCCGTAAAAATCATGAGCAGCACGGAAATCGCGGCGATCGTCGGATCGAAGTTGTTTTCTACGTACGTCAGCATCTGGATCGGCAGCGTGCTTACCCCTGGTCCCGTCATGAAAACAGAGATATCTACGTTGTTGAACGACTCCAGAAAAGCGATCAGAATCGCAGCAATAATCCCGGAGCGAATATTCGGCAAGACGACTTTGAAAAAGGTTTCAAGGCGACCTGCCCCAAGACTCAGCGCCGCTTCTTCAATGGCGAAGTCAAAGTTGGACAAGGAAGACGCAATGACGCGAATGATAAATGGAAGCATCAGCACCGTATGACCGACGAGAAGTCCCGCATAAATCGGCAAATTATATACGACAATGACATATTTCAGCATGGCAAAACCCATCACGATACCCGGAATCAGGACAGGTGAGATAAAAATGCCATTCAAGATGCCTTTGCCGCGAAAATCAAAGCGACTGAGTGCATAAGCTGCCGGAATCCCCAACAAGAGCGCCAAGAGATTGCCCAGCAAGGAAACAAACATCGACGTCTTGAACGTCGTCATGAACATTTCTACCTTAAAAATGTTTTCGTACCACCGCCAGGAAAAGCCCTCCGGCGGAAACTTCAAGACGCTCCCCGGCTCAAACGACGTAAAAGAAATGATAATGAGCGGCCCTAGCAAAAACAGAAAGACGAGAGAGGTAAACAGGGCCAACCCGCGATTTTTCTCCTGCATAGCTTCTACCCCTTCGGATTTAATTTCGTCGCCAGCTTGTTCATGAAGTAGATGACGACAAATGTAATGACAATCATGATCGTGGCAATGACAGAGGCCAGATGCCAGTCGTTGAGTGTAATCGCATTTTGATACAGGAACGTGGAGATAACCCGCTGTTTTCCACCTAGCAGAGCAGGCGTCGTGTAGGCCGTCAAGCTTCCGACAAACACCAGAATGCTACCAATGATAAGTCCCGGTACACTAAGTGGCACAATGACCTTCCAGAAGGCAGTCAGCTTGGAAGCGCCCAAGCTCTCCGCCGCCTTCAGCAAATCTGGATCGATGTTTTCCATCACCCCTACCAGCGTAATAATGATCAGCGGCAGGAACAAATGAATCAAACCAATCATCATCGCAGTCGGCGTATACAATATTTCCAACGGCTTATCGATGAGCCCGATTGCAAGCAGCGAGCTGTTCAATAAGCCCTTTTTTCCGAGAATAATCATCCAAGAGAACGACCGCACGACAGAGCTGGTCAGCAAAGGAAAAATCGCCAATGCCAGCAGGATGCCTTTTTTGCGTGGGCCGAGCTTGGAAATGTAGTACGCGGCAGGAAAACCGATCAGAACACACGCAATCGTCGTGACCAGACTGACCTGCAACGTTGTCAGCATAATTTTCAGGAAGTACGCGTCGGTAAGAAACTGAAGATATCCTTGGATCGTAAAGCTACCCTCTTGATAAAAGGTGGATGCAATCGTCATCACGATCGGAATGACCATGAACAGCGTCAAAAACAGCACACCTGGCAAAAGCAATAAATAAAGACCCGTTTTTCTCATCTGATTAACTCCTGTTCACGGTATCGTCAGGCTTTCAATGCGCCGAGAAAACGCGCAAAGAACGCATCTGCATCTACGTCCAGACAGACGTTTATGTTCGGTTCTTTTTTCAGGCGGTTTTGAAAGTCGCAAACCGTTTGCCCATCACACAGCTCACTTCTCGTTTCGATATCTACATATAACTTCTGCGTCTTCACCAACTTCGGATCGAGTGCGACCGCGACAGCCAACGGATCATGCATAGCGCACGCATAGATGCCATTTCGCTGAAAATAGCGATGAAGGTAATCTGACGTACTCTGTCTCACGTACTCGCCCATCGGCGTATCTCCTAGCCCGCGAATATGCTCCTCATTCAGCAGCACTCTTCGCGTCACATCCAGACCAACCATCGTCAATTGCGGGAATCCGGCATGAAATACAACCTTCGCTGCCTCTGGATCGACGTACATGTTGTACTCCGCAACTGGCGTCACATTGCCATGCTCCCGGACCACTCCACCCATGAAAATGACTTCCTTGACGTGTTGAACAAGCTCCGGACATTTTTTCACCGCCAAAGCCAAATTGGTCAGCGGCCCCGTCATGACGAGCGTAATTTCTCCAGAATGAGCGAGTACGTTTTCCACGATGAAATCAGGAGCAAAGCCAGCAGTCGGCTCCTTGTAAATCGGAACTCCGGCAAGGGCGCCCCCCAAGCCATCTTCACCATGTACGGCATGCTCGAAAAACAACGGCCGCAACAACGGTTCAGACGCTCCACAGATGACAGGGATTTGCTCGCCGACTTGCAAGAAGTCGAGAATTTTGCACGTGTTTTCTGTGGCTTTTCGCAGCGACACGTTGCCATTCACCGTAGTAATGCCAACTAGATCGAATTGCCCGCTCTTCACAGCGAGAATAATGCCAAGCGCATCATCAATGCCCGTATCCACGTCAAGAATGATCTTTTTCACAAGTAGTCCTCCCTCATGAAAACGAGGGTATATTCGCAAACGCCTATACCCTCGCTCTTATTTTTCTATCGTTCGTTATTGCGTGATTTCACGATTCCAACGGTCAATCCATGCTTTGGAGTGCTCGTTTACGAATTTCATGTCCAGCTTACGCAGCTTGCTTACGGTTTCTTCCCCGTACGTTACGCCTTTTGCTTCTTCTTCTGTCAGTTGAACCGTTTTGTTTACAGGGGAATCGATTTTTGCTTTTGCTGATTTTTCCTGAACTTCCTTGCTCAGCTGGTAGTTGATGAAGTCTTCTGCGAGTGCTTTGTTTTTCGAGCCTTTTACGATGTTAACCGTATTCATAATCGCATATCCACCGCTTGCAGGTTGTACGAAAACAGCTTCTGGAACAGCGGCTTTGATGTCTTTGAAGTACATTTCCATGATCGGTCCTACGCCGATTTCTTCTTGTCCAAACATGTTCACGTATTCGGAGGTCTTATCGTAGAACTTCACGACACTTTTGTTGACTTCCTTCATTTTCGCGAAGGCTTGATCCTCGTTAAATTCCTTGCTGCCCGCGACCGCAGAAGCACTGTCGAGAACCATCGGACCAGTTGTGGACGTAATGCTTGGCAGTGTCAGCTTGCCTGTCAGCTCTGGGTTCCACAGATCTTTCCAATCCTTGATCTCAGTTTTTACGATCTTTGGATTGTAGGCAATCCCGAATTGGCCAATCGTGTAAGCTGGACCGTACTCCTCGCCCAGTGGTGCTTTGGCGATGTCATAGATTTGATCCAGGTTCTGGATGCGGCTGCGGTCGATTTTTTCAAATGCGCCACTCTCAATCCCTTGCTGTGCATAGTAGTCAGAGAGGTAGATCAAGTCTACATCGGAGCTTCCTTGGCGAACTTTGTTCAAACGCTCTGCGTTGTTCCCGATTTCCAGCACGATTTTCACGTTATGTTCTTTTTCAAACGGCTCGTATACTTCTTTGCGGAAAAAGTCTTCGGAGAAGCCCCATGTAGAGATGACCAGCTTTTGCGGCTCGCCCTTGGCTTCGCCGCCAGCTCCCCCCGCTTGTGGTTGATCATTGCTGCCACAGCCAGCGAGTGCCAGTGACATCATAGAAAAAGACAGAATTCCAGCAAGTAATTTCTTCATCGTAATTCTCCTCCAGTTGGGTTCATTTGATGACAAAATATGGTGATACAATAAAAAGAAAAGTACCCTTGATTAGAACGTATCATTCTAAACAAGAGCACTTTTCTTCGTAAACAAAGAGAAGTGACACCCGTTTTTACGCAAAGTCTACGGTCCCCCCTTAAGATAGATCAAAAGAGAAAATCCGAACGATTGCGTCAGGTATTCAGTTCTGATTCAGCTAAAATAACATTCGTGATTGCCCACTGCGTAGGCGCATCATAGTCCCGTAGCACAGCTTCCAACGGCAACCCCATCTCTTCTTCCAATCGCTCTCGCAGTTTCTTCTTATAAAGAAGGGACATGCGAAAATCGACTTCGAGCTTGAGAGCCGGTGCTTCTCCTTCCAACGCTTGCGAGCGCGGAGAGCGGCGATGCTTGGCTTGGAACGTAATCATCTGGTTTTCAATCGTGACTCGGAGCAACGTCGTTCCAAATCCGAACAACTCTTTTGCTATCTCATTATAGATGGCAGACAGCTTTTTTCTAGTTTCATTGGAGTCCACGAGAGTCATGTCATCACCTGCGATAGCTGGCATCGGGTTCATTCGCTCTCATTATACATATGATTTTTTCATTCTTCAATAGAATATTCGTATTTAGATCAATTTCACATTTTTCCACCAAGTCATTCGTTTGCAAAAACTGTTGACACCGAAAAAATCAGTCGTTATAATCCAACTATCCAAATAAGAATTAACGACAATGTTTGGAATGATAATTTCATAGCACATTCTCTTATGAAGAGAGGTTGAGGGACTGGCCCTATGACACCTCGGCAACCTATCGCAAACGATACGGTGCCAAATCCAGCGGAATTTATTCCGACAGATAAGAGAGGTATTGTTGCAGTGTGGTTACATACTTGCAGTTTTCGCCTCTTCTGTCGGAAGAGGCTTTTTTCTTTTCCATCTTACATCCAGAGAAAAGGGGTATTTTCATGAAAAAGACTGGTTTACTACTCACTACACTACTGCTCGCTGCATCGCTCGTAACGGCTTGCGGGGGCAAACAAGAAGCTGCGCCTGCTAACGGCGGCACTGCTGCTGAACAAACCTCACTCAAAGTGGGTGTCACTGGCGGCCCACACGAAGAGATTCTCAACAAAGTAAAAGAAGTCGCCAAAGGCAAAGGGCTCGACGTCGAAGTCATCGTTTTCAACGATTACGTACAGCCGAATCAGGCGCTCGATAAAGGAAATCTCGATGTAAACAGCTTCCAAACCATCCCGTTCTTGGCGAAGTTCAATCAAGATCACAAGACAAAGATCGTCGAGGTCGGAAAAACCGTGACGTACCCGATGGGCCTGTACTCCACCAAGCATAAAAAAGTCGAGGACATCCCGGCAGGCGGCGTTGTCGGCATTCAAAACGACCCGACCAACCGAGCACGCGCCTTGCTGCTCTATCAGGCAGCGGGCTTGATTAAGCTCAAGGATGGCGTGGGTGACAACGCAACACCACTGGACATCGTGGAAAATCCGAAAAATTTGCAATTCAAAGAGCTAGAGGCTGCTTTCTTGGCACGCTCGCTGAGCAACGTAGAGGTTGCTTCGATTAATACGAACTTCGCGATGGAAGCTGGCTACTCCCCGAAAAAAGACGCGATCTTCGCTGAGACGGCTGACTCTCCATACGTAAACATCTTAGCAGTCAACGAAACCAACAAAGACAACCCCGCCGTCAAAAAGCTGGTGGACATCTACCGCTCAGAAGAAGTGAAAAAATTCATCGACGAACGCTTTGAAGGAGCTGTACTGCCGTCCTGGTAAGATCGACGCCAGGAACATCAAGAACAACAAGGAGAACTCGTTATGATACAGCTAACCGATATTCATAAGTCGTATCAAGTAGGAAACAAGCAGGTAGAAGCATTGAAGGGCGTATCCCTGCAGGTGGAAAAAGGGCAAATCTACGGGGTGATCGGCTTTAGCGGAGCGGGGAAAAGTACCCTGCTCCGTACCATCAACCTGTTGGAGAAGCCGACCAGCGGTTCTGTGATCGTCAATGGCCAGAACATGCTGACCCTCAAGGAAAAAGAGCTGCGGCAAGCTCGCAAAAAGATCGGGATTATTTTTCAACACTTCAACCTGCTCTCTTCCTATAATGTCTTTGACAATGTGGCGGAAATCTTGCGGATGAATCGCGTCCCCAAAGATGTCATAAAGCGCAAGGTAGAAGACCTTCTCGGCTTGGTTGGCTTGTCTGATAAAGCAAACGCTTATCCTTCTCAGCTATCCGGTGGACAAAAGCAACGGGTGGGCATCGCTCGTGCACTTGCCACCGATCCGGAAATCCTGCTCTGTGACGAAGCGACTTCCGCTCTCGACCCGCAAACAACCGAATCCATTCTGGGGCTGTTGCTCGACATCAATCAAAAGTTCAACCTGACCATCGTGCTGATTACCCATGAAATGCAGGTCATTAAGAAAATCTGCGACCAAGTAGCCATCATGGAAAACGGCGTCGTCATCGAGCAAGGCTCTGTTCTGGATGTGTTCAGCAATCCGCAAGAGCAAACGACCCGTAATTTTATCAAAACAGTTTTTGACGATCAGGTACCACAGGAGATTTTGTCCAAGATAAAAGAATCCGGACCCGTTTCCAAAATTGTTCGCGTTGCTTTTCGCGGGGATGCCGCTCTCGATCCTGTTCTAGGTACCTTGTCCGCACGCTTTCCGATTAGCACCAATCTGTTATACGGCTCGATTACGACCATTAAGGGAACAGCGCTTGGCATTTTGCTTTTGCACATTTCTGGTGAAGACCAGCCCATTCAAGATGGCATTCGCTTCTTGCGTGAATCCGTCTACCGCGTAGATATTGTGTCCCCAGAGGAGGTGCGTAGCTAATGGAGCGTTTGATTGAAATGATTCCGGTATTCGGGCAATCCCTGCAAGAGACCGTCACCATGGTTGGGTTTTCGTTATTCATTGCGACACTGATCGGGATTCCGCTCGGGATTTTGTTGGTCATCACACAGGCGAACCACCTTTTTCCGAACAAAATCATTTATCACACCCTGAATACGATCATCAACATTGTGCGTTCGTTGCCTTTTATTATCCTGATGGTTGCAATCATTCCTTTTACAGAGTTGATCGTGGGCACTTCGATTGGGATTGAAGGAGCCATTGTACCGCTCATCGTCTATACGGCGCCTTATATCTCACGCCTGATGGAAACGGCCCTGCATGACGTAGATCGCGGCGTGATCGAAGCATACCAAGCGATGGGCGCATCCCGGACGCAGATTATTTTTCGGATCATGCTGCGTGAAGCACGGCCTGGCATCGTCCTCTGCCTGACGATCGCGACCATCGGTTTGATCGGTGCTACTGCTATGGCGGGCGCAGTTGGTGCCGGCGGACTGGGCGATCTCGCCTTGCGCTACGGCTACCAGCAATGGGACATCGAAGTCATGATCATTACCGTCATTATCCTCGTCGTCTTGGTCCAGCTCATTCAATCGTTGGGTAACTGGGCAGCCCGAAAACTGAAAAAGAGCGCGTAAATCGAAGAACCCCTGACGAGATCGCTTGTCAGGGGCTTTTTTGTAGGTATTCAGACCGATCATCCCTGAAAGCTCGTTGGAATTTCGCTTGATATTCATGTAGACTTATATGCATAAGTCATTTTAATGAGAGGGGCTACTCAAATAACATGAAAAAACTCATCATGATGGTGGTTGCCGTAATGCTCGTACTCGCGCCGGCTGGAGGATTCATTGATCATGCCGATGCGAAAGGCTATAAGTCCGGGAAAAAATCTTTTAACTCTAATACGACTCCTACCAATACACAAACACCTAACAAAGCCGATTCAAATGTAAACGCATCAACCAATAAAGGCACGACAACACCCCCTGCTGCTACAGCAAGCAAAAGCGGCGGATTCATGAAAGGTCTCATGATTGGTGGTCTGGCTGGTTTGCTGTTCGGATCCCTGTTCGGTGACATGGGTATCCTGGGCTCCATCCTTGGCTTCATGATCAACCTGATGGCGATCCTCGCTGTGATTATTCTGATCCGCAAAGCGTTCGTCTACTTCAAAAACAAGCGTGAGAAGGAACAGGAACTGAACGCATGGAAAAGATAACATTTTTAGAACAAGATATCATTAATGCCATTTGCATTCATGCAGCTTACAAAAAGCAGTTGAAGCCACAAGACATCTCCGTCGAGCTGATGTGGGACGAGGAGTATGGCTTCTCTGCTGAGGTACACTGGATGGAACGCCAACAAATCTTCGTCGAGATTAATATGATTGAAGCGATTCGCTACTACCTGGAGACTCAGATGCAGCGCAACCCTTATTCGGCCGGTATTGAGCTGGTATTGGACGACGAAGAAGGTATTATCGCTCATATCACCTACTAACGCTTGATCAAACGTAAGTTAACCCAAGGCCAATTTGTTCACGCATGTGAGCAGGTTGGCTTTTTCATATTGAATTTGACCTCATTCCGTTATATACTTTATTTTAGTGAAAATGATTATCATTGTCTGTGTTTATCATACATGTACATACTTTCATAAAAAGGAGTTGGCCCATTGTGGAGCGCTTATACACGCAAAAGCTGGACATCGGATACGGTGAGCTTTCCATTGTCAAAGACTTGAACATTAGCATTCCTTCTGGAAAAATCACTGCCCTGGTCGGTGCAAACGGTTCTGGTAAATCGACGATCCTCAAAACTCTCGCGCGGATTATGAAACCAACCGGCGGACAAGTATTTTTGGACGGAAAGTCGATCCATCAGCAATCGACCAAGGAAGTCGCCAAGCAATTGGCGATTTTGCCGCAAAACCCGACAGCACCCGATGGCTTGACCGTGTCTGAGCTCGTTACCTATGGCCGCTTCCCCCATCAAAAAGGCTTCGGCTCTTTGAGCAAGGAAGACAAGGAGATCGTAAACTGGGCTATCTCTATGACAGGCATGACAGATTTCCATGATCGTCCGGTTGACCAGCTATCCGGCGGTCAGCGCCAGCGCGCCTGGATTGCGATGGCACTGGCGCAAGGAACAGACATCCTGTTCCTGGATGAGCCTACGACCTTCCTGGATATGGCTCACCAGTTAGAGGTTCTCAAGCTCCTGCAAAAGCTGAATGACGAAGAAAATCGTACGATCGTCATGGTCGTCCATGATTTGAACCACGCAACCCGTTATGCACAGCACATGGTTGCCATCTCTCGCGGTACCGTCGTTGCTGAGGGAAGCCCTACTGAAGTCATGACGCCTGAGATGCTGCGTAAGGTATTCAACATCGAAGCAGACATCCTGATTGATCCTCGCACGGGTGTACCGCTCTGCCTCCCATATGAGCTGTGTCATGCTGTCGATCAAAAGCAACCAAACGAAAAAAACACTTCCCAACCTGTTTACGCGGAAGAGCGTAAGCTGGTTGGAGCCAGATAATTGTTAGATTCGACTCGCAAAAAGCCGGTTTTCACCATGTTTTATGGTGTAACCGGCTTTTTGCTATACCGATTGCTTATCTCTCCTCATTACACGGGCTTCGAAAACCTTACAGATAGTCACAACTCCAACATACACATACCCTGTATAAGTATGTTACTATTTGTTTGCAGGAAAAATACCCCATTTCAAAGGAGATATCCTCATGAAGGTTGCAATCATGCTTTACGATGGCATCACCGCATTAGATGCAATTGGTCCATACGATGTATTCGCTGCTACGCTGAAATGTGAAGTGAAGTTTGTTGCTAAGAAAAAAGGGTTAATCCAGCTTGACTCCCATATGGGTTATTTACATGCCGATTACAGTTTTTCTGAAGTTACTTCCGCTGATATTCTTGTTGTTCCCGGTTGCTGTCCGCCCAATTATAAAAATTCTATGAATGACGAAGAAACCCTACAGTGGATTCGCCACATACATGAAACGACGAAATGGACTACGTCTGTTTGCACTGGCTCTCTGATCTTGAGCGCCGCAGGCTTGTTACAAGGAGCCGTAGCGACCACTCATTGGGGGTCCTTCGAACTGCTCCAATCACTTGGAACCATTCCAACAGAGGAAAGAGTCGTTCGCCAAGGCAAAATCGTTACAGCCGCCGGCGTTTCCTCTGGTATCGACATGGCGCTCCAATTAGTGGCATGGGAATTGGGGGAAGATAGAAGTAAAGGCGTCCAATTGATTTTGGAATACGATCCACAGCCACCATTTGACTCGGGTTCACCTAAGAAGGCACCCGCTTTATTGGTAGAACAAATAAGAGGGAGGTTACAGGAGTTTGCAGAACGGGAGCCCCGGGTATAAATCAGCAGGTTCTAAAAAATGAAAAGGCGACAGCCCAGGGTATGTCTTACTCCCCCTCGGCTGTCGCCACTGTCTTTCCTAGCCTCTTACCACTTAACTTCTTTCAGAACTTCATCTGTCATGCCAGCGGTGGATACCAATCCGCCACCAGACAAGTACCAGTTGCTAGAATCCAGGTAAATGATGTTGCCAGTTTTGAATGCTTTCGTGTTCTTAATCAGGTCGTTTTCTACTGTTTGCTGTGTAGAAGTAGACACTTCTTTATTCTTGGAAATCGCGTTACCACGATCAATTACGAACAGATAGTCTGGATCTTTTTCTGCAATATATTCAAAGGAAACGCTTTGACCATGGTTTTCTACAGAAATGTTTTTGTCTACAGGTGTGAATCCGAATTCACCGTGCAGGATACCAAAACGGGAACCCGCGCCGTAAGCGTTCAGCTTGCCTTCGTTAACCATAACGATCAGAGCAGTCTTGCCGCTTGCTGTTGCTTTTGCATTCAATTCCTTGATAGATGCTTCGATTTTGCCTAGCTCTTCTTCTACTTGTGCTTCTTTACCGAAGATGGTACCCAATGTTTTCATGTTCTCTTTGAAAGTTTCCATGTACTTCGCATTATCTACACCCATGAAGATGGTTGGAGCAATTTTGTTCAGTTCTTCGTAAGCATCTTGTTGACGACCGGAAATGAAGATCACATCTGGTTTCATTGCGTTGATTTTCTCAAAGTCTGGCTCTTTCAAGCCACCAACGTTTGTGTATTTCGCATCTTTGAACTTTTCCAGGTATGCAGGAATATTGGAAGACTGTGCAACACCCGCTACTTCGATACCCAATTTGTCTAAGGAATCCAGAACACCGTAGTCAAATGCTACAACCGTTTTTGGATTCTTTTTCAATTTTGCTTCACCCAATTTATGCTTGATCGTAACTTCTTCGGATGTTTGTGTAGCTTCAGGTGTTTTTGTTGCGTCTGCCGCAGGTGTTGCAGGAGCGGCGTTATTGGAGCCGCATGCAGCTGTGAATACAGCCAACAGTACTGCCATAAACAGCATGAGTAATTTTTTGTTCACTTCTCTCACCTCTATGTAGAATGTAAAAGTATATAAAATTATTGATAGCTTGCTGATAAAAATAAAATCCCCGGCAGGCCATCAAAATTTTAACGATAGGAAGATGGAGCTTACGCGAAATAGACACAGATTTTATTTTCTTCAATGTCTTCGATATGGATATCCATGTCATAGACATCTTTCAAGATCGGTCGTGTGATAATCTCGTCTGTAGTGCCTTCCTTCACGACCTTGCCATCCTTGAGAGCGACGATATAATCCGAATAGACGGAAGCAAAGTTGATATCGTGAATGACAATGACAACTGTTTTGCCCCTTTCGTCTACCAGACGTCGCAGCACTTTCATGATCTGGACGGAATGCTTCATATCCAAATTGTTGAGCGGCTCATCCAAGAGGACGTATTCCGTATTTTGGGCGACAACCATCGCGATGTAAGCACGTTGACGCTGACCCCCACTCAACTGGTCGAGGTACTTGTGTTGAATGTCCGTAAGCTCCAAATATTGGATAGCCTCGTCTACATACTTCCAATCCTCTTTTGTCAGGTTACCCTGTGAATACGGGAAGCGACCAAAGCTGACCAGCTCACGAATCGTCAACCGCACCGTTATGTGGTTCGATTGCTTGAGAATCGAGATTTTTTTGGCCAGCTCACTGCTCTTTACCTGACCAATCTCCTGACCCTCAATGAAAACCTCGCCTTGATCCTTGGTCAATAGGCGACTAATCATCGACAGCAAGGTACTTTTTCCGGCCCCATTGGGTCCGATAAAAGATGTAATTTTCCCCTTGGCAATCTTCACAGAGACATTTTCCACGACATTTTTGCTACCATATTGTTTTGTGACATTCCGGACTTCTATCACGCTTTATTCTCCTTTAACAGAAGATAGATGAAGTAAACCCCACCAATAAAGTTGACGATGACACTGAGCGTCGTGGAGAACGCAAGTACACGCTCCACAATCAACAAACCGCCAACCAGTGCAATCACACTGATTAAAGCCGAGCCCAGCAGCAAGTATTTATGCTGATAGGTTTTCATAAACTGATGAGCGAGATTCGCTACCAACAGTCCAAGGAAGGTAATCGGTCCAACGAGCGCTGTCGCGATCGATACGAGAATGGCAATGACGACGAGGAACCGCTTAATGACAAAATCATACGGAATCCCCAAATTGATCGCCTGATCCCGACCGAGTGATAACACATCCAAGTACTTGATGTATCGCCAGAAGTAAATCATAATTCCGATGACCAGAGCAAAGCTCGTAATCAACAGGTCTGTTTTTACATTGTTGAAGCTGGCGAACATTCGGTCTTGCACAACCAGAAACTCATTCGGATCAATCAACACTTGCATGAACGTGGACAGACTGCTGAACAATGTGCCCAAGATCAATCCAATGAGTAGCAGGAAGTAAATGTTTTGCCCTTCCCTCTTAAACAGGAATTTGTAGAGCAAGCCTGCGAAAAGCACCATCCCACCTGTCGAGATCAGAAAGTTCACGTTGTTGTTCATCAAGGTGAAATGGGTGGAGCCAAACACAAAGATCACAAATGTTTGGATGAACATATAGAGCGAATCGAGGCCGATGATGCTAGGCGTCAAGATTCGGTTGTTCGTGATTGTCTGGAAGATCATCGTAGAGAAGGCGATGATGCAACCGGTTAAAATGATGGCAAGAATTTTCTTAGCCCGCCGAGGAAGGACATAATCCCAGTTGCCACCGGCGTCAATCATCATAAAAATGGCTATCAAAGCAATGGCCACAATCGACAGGGCACCTATCTTCGCTTTCATTGTTCATATGCCTTTCTTCTCATGAGTAAGTACACGAATATCCCGCTACCTATGACCCCAACCATCAAGCCAATGGAAATCTCGTATGGGAAGATGATGAGGCGTCCCAGGATATCACAAGCAAGTACAAACACCGCGCCAAGCAAAGCGGTATGAGATAAGCTTTTTTTCAGGTTATCTCCCAAGTAGATCGTAACCAGGTTGGGAATGATCAGCCCCAAAAACGGGATTGTCCCTACCGTGAGAATGACTACCGAAGTTACACAAGCGACGATGACCAATCCAATGTTGACGACATGCTTGTAGTTCAACCCGAGGTTGATGGCGAACTCTTCACCCATTCCCGCAATGGTGAACTTGTTCGCATACAAGTAAGCGATAATCACCAGCGGAATACTTATGTACAAAAGCTCGTAGCTGCCTTTCATAATGGTGGAGAAATCTCCATGCAACCAAGCAGACATGTTTTGCATCAGGTCATTCTTATAGGCGAAAAACGTCGTGATAGATCCGACGATGTTTCCAAACATCAGTCCCACTAACGGGATGAAAATGGAGTCCTTAAATTTGATTCTTTCGAGAATCTTCATAAAGACAAAGGTTCCCAAGAGAGCAAATACAAAAGCAACGAGTAGCTTCACCCAAGAGCTCGCATCAGCGAACACCAAGAGTGAAACCAATATTCCGAATCGAACGGAGTCCTCTGTCCCTGCTGTCGTCGGAGAAACGAACTTGTTTCGGGTCAGCTGTTGCATGATCAATCCGGCGATACTCATGCTGATCCCTGCGATGATAATGCTGATCAAACGCGGAATCCTACTAATCCACAGCACTTGCACTTTGTCATCTGTGAGATTAAACAGATCCCACGGGGATATATCTTTCACGCCAATAAAAAGTGAAACGAACGATAGCAAAATAAGTGCTACAACCAAATATCTCTTTTTCATCGCGTCCCTACTCTTCTTACTTTTTCATGGAGTAATGTTCCGTATTGACTCGAGCATTTACCGGAGAGAATAATTCTCATAATCATTAATAAAGAGATTCATTCTCAATTAGAACTACCTTTGTTATAGTAGCACTTCTTTATCGGAAGGGAAAGCTTTTTTTCATTAGTCGGCTAATTTTTCCCTCAACCTGTTAAAATACCGCCACAACAAGAAAACCGCCAGGGCAAAAACCCTGACGGTCCTAATTATTTGGCTGTGTACGAGCCTGTTACGTTTTGAACGAACCGATCTCCGCTCCCGTCACTCTCAATCAGCACATTTCCTTCGATTGTATCAATGACAATATCGCCGCTTTGGTCCGATATCGTAACATCACCCTTATGCTTCCTAATATACATATCACCGGATTGATCGTGAATCGCTACGTTTCCACCCGTATTTTCCATAACGATCTCACCTGAATCGTCTTCGATCAGTTTGAGGGCCGACGCGTCCTTGATCTTGATATCACCGGACTGGTCACGAATCTCTACCTCTCCGTTCGTATTCGTTAATTGAATATCACCAGAGTCATCCTCAATCGTGAGTTTTCCTGTTAGATTCGTCATCTCAATATCTCCTGATCCATCGGTAAGGGCGATCGGTAGCTGGGCAGGAACGATTACTGTTAAAGTCATATCCACATAGTTTAAACCGATATCTGTCTTTACTTCGGATCGTAGTGATGCGTTATTCCCATCCTTCTCGAGTGTAATGATGATTTCCTCGGGTTTAACATTTTTCGATTTGATATCAGCCTCTACATGAATCGCGGTTGCTTTTTCATCACCTTTGACGATCAAATCGCCCGAATCCGTCACAATATTCAACGCCTCGATGGACTCCGCAGGCAATTCAAGCTGTCTTTTTTCTTCGTCAATCTTGATCACGTTATTGTTGATCGTGCATCCGGCCAAGCCGATTCCCACGGCAATTAGCCCTATTCCTATCCACTGTTTCATCTGTTTCATCTGTTTCCCCTCGATACTTGGTTATTTTTACAAGATAAGTTCTATAACATCATAGCAAAACAGCGTAAAAGGGAAATCAGGCTACAGGGTTGTTCTCTCGTCAGTCCGCAGACGGATATTCCATCGTAGAGATCGCGTCTTTCCCTACACTACAAGTAGACTGGAAAATAAAACAAACAAATCCAGTTTCGTTACAATCTGGAATTCGTTTGTTTTTTTATGTTCATCCACACTTTTTATGATCAAATGATTGCTACATTTTTCCTATTAGTGTTATGGTAAAAGTAGACTGCTCACTTACTAAGAATCACTAACCGTTTCGAAACAGGAGGTTTTATGGCTCGTATACTGATAGCAGACGACTCCCTTGTCGTACGAGATTACATGAAAATCATTTTGGAACGGGCGGGCCATCAAGTCATTGCAGAAGCGACGAATGGATTGGACGCCTATCAAAAGTATGCGGTCCACCTCCCCGACGTGGTGACGATGGATATCAATATGCCAGGAATGAATGGCATAGAGACTGTCAAAAAAATCATCGACACCTTCCCCGACGCCAACATCATTATGGTCAGCACCAACGGATTAAAACCGTTCGTTTTTGAAGCAATCAACGCTGGAGCGCGCCATTACATTCTAAAACCGATCGATGAAGAACGACTTTTGGCTTCTATTACGAATTCTCATTAGTCGATCAAACAAAAAACTGAGGCACTGTCGCCTCAGTTTTTTCTATGGATCTAACGAATTTCTTCCAACGGAATTCGGAAAGTAAAGCGGGTGCCTTCTCCTTTTTGGGTATGAACCTCAAGGGTTCCTCCCAACTGTTCAACCTCTTGTTTGACAATGGACAGGCCAATTCCTCTGCCCGATACGAGACTTGCACGTTCTTGTACCGTGACATACTCAGCCAATGCTAACTCTAGCTTTTCCCTATCTCCGCCACGCCCATCATCACGAATCGTGACGCACAAGGAAGTATCCTCTTGCCATATACGGCATTGAATCTTGCCGCTGCGTTCTTTTCCGCATGCCAATCGTTCTTGCTCTTCTTCCATTCCATGGTCGATGGCATTGTTGAATACGTGAACCAGGCTCCTCGCAAAATTCTCGAATCGCTCCGAATCGACCTGCACTTCTTCCGCATCCCATTCGACCCGATCGATCGTCTTATTTAAACGGATGGCGAGCTCACTTACATAGTCTTCATAACGGGACAACATGTCCTTCACGGGACGATAGCGTAGCTTGCGGATGCGGTGGAGCAGCTCCTGCTGAGCTTCCCCCTGTACTAGACTGGTGATCTCGTGCTCGAAGCTTTCCCATCGTTCTTTTGCAATAGTGTACACATGCTCATTATGATCCAGGAATCCGACCCCTAGCTTGTGCTGCATGATCGACAAATCCTGCTGCATCGCAGCTTGAACCCCTGCGAATGTCTGCTGGGCGCGCACATCCTCGCCGGACAGGCGTTCTTCGGATTTTGCCCATTGAATTAACCATGACTCCAAATCATGCAGCTTTTGCGGTGTATGAATCAAGTGTAATTGGCTGAAGTCACCTTTAAACTGATGAATCTGAGCGACCAATTTGAATAGCTTCTCGGATTCCGCCATCTCTTCCCCGAGGACCTGCTTCCACCCATCCTCAAAGAAAGCGTCAAAAGCTCGCAGTACCTTTTGGAAGAGCGGGAGACTAATCGCTACGGTTACGACCATATTCAACCTTTGCCATTCTCGCTCCATCTTTGATTTGAGCGCCCGTTGCTCACTCATATCAGTCAGGATCAGCATCAAGCCCTCTGGCGAATCTCGCCGATCTTCATAAATCGGCTTACATGCCAGCTTCAACGGCATTTCATTGATCTGGATTTCCGTAGGAAATAGACTGAGATACAGTTCTTTTTGCCCTTGGTCCTTTGCTTCAAAGTACTTTTCCAAAAGGGATTGAATAAACATACTGTCCTCTGAGCGATCTGGGTAAAGTAGCTCGGCGACCGATACCCCAGCCAGTTCTCTGCCAAAAATCCGTAGACATTCCCGACTGTATTCGGAATGGACCAGCAGGTTTTTGGAAAAGGATAGGAAGCCTTGTCCCGCATTGTTTAACAGATTTTTATTGGCCTGCAAAAGGGCCTGAATCTCATTGGTACGCTCTGTCACGATCTTTTCCAAGGATTGATTCCACTGCTCCAATTGATGATACAGCCTCGCATTTTCAATAAAGATCGCAATTTGCGAGAGGATCAGTCTGAGCGGCTCTGAGCGTTTTTCGTTGAACACATGTGTCGTCTCGTTGTTCTCCAAATAAATGACGCCGATCATTTTTCCTTGCTGCCATAGCGGAGAGCATAGGATCGATTTCGGCTCGTGCTTCGCAATGTACGCATCGCGTAAAAAGACGCCTTCAACGGAAGCGTTGTGGAGCACCAGCATCTCTTCTGTACGAATGGTGTAGTTCACGACAGCGACAGAGAGCATCCCACTTTGCTCATACGGGACAGACTGCATGATCTCCACGTCCAAATCGACAGAGCCTGCAGCTTCGATGAGCCAGTCACCATCTTTTTTCAGCAGAAGGATTCCTTTCTCCGCACCTGCATTGCTCATCACCGTGCGCAGCATCGTCGCTAACAGCATTTCCAAGCGGAGCTCGCTAGCAATCGTTTGCGACGCCTTGATGACACTCATTAAATCGACGAGGTCTGCTGTCTGGTCAGTCGTAGCAATCTCGGCGGAAGCTCCCAAGCTTCTTCCCCGTTGCAAAAGATAAGGGTACCGTTCCCCAATTTCTCGTGCCTTGGCGACTGCTCCCCATAGCATGTAAACCTCGTGCGCCTCCGTCATATATACCTTCGCAATCGTTTCAAGTCCAAGGGCCAAGTAATGTTGGGCGGCCAATTCATTTGCCATTGCCTCGTTTTGCAAGAAAACATCTTTTTTGGCGAGTTGAACCGCCTGTTCATAAAAAGGACCTGCTTCTTGTTTTTTCTCAGTGACACGCAGCCACTCCGCATACATCAGCAACCATTTGTGCTGAAAATTTTCCGGGCATTCCTTTGCCCACGCCTTCATCTTTTTGATATTTGCTTTGATTTTTTTCCCATACTTCGATTTTTCCTGTCGGTTGGCGTTCTCATAGAGCCCCGTCAATGCCAGTGTTTGCATAAAAACATGCTGGCTGACAAGCACTTGTCCGCTTACTGAATCCATCCATTGCTCAGCTTCAGCCAGCAGCTCGGCAGCCTGCAGGTGGTTCCCGTACATGAGATGGACCATCGATTTATAGTAGTAGTACATGTACTGCTTGTAGCTGTTTCCTTCTTTTTGCAGGTTGCTTACATAGGCAACTTCGTCAAAGCCATCATGGCAAAACGCCGTTTGTTCATCGTCCGTCCATCGTGTAAAAGTATGCAGCGCCTGGCGCAATAACAGGAGCCGATCATCGTGATCCACGACCTTGATTTGTTGAATCATATCGCTATATTCTTCGATTTGCTGCTCCAATTCTTCCACTGGCACGCCGCAATAGAGCATGGCCTCCAAAAGCCCATGGGCATTGTAGGCAGCATAAATGTTGCCACCACCGTCCAAGCCGAGCTGAATCGCTTTTTTCAGGAGAGGGATGTTCGTCCGCGCATGCTCGCACCAGTGATTGATCAGCAAGGCAAACGCGCCATACGCCTTCGTCATGGCTATCGGATCGGCGAAGCCATCTGCTACACGGCAAGCCAATTGTCCAAATTCGTAAGCCTCTCGATATTTTCCGAATTGAGCAGCTTGTACGATCCCGTAACCGGTATAACCATTTGCCGAGGCGACCGTGTTTCCGTGCACGAGCGACAGATGAAGGGCACGCAAAATCGTTAAAGCAAACCAATTGAGATTGACATAGTAAGCAGATGGCCCGGCGTAGCTGATGATACTCATCGCCATCTGATAATTTTCATCGGGAACATCCGGCAAATACAGCAACTCATCTATTTTTCTGCCTTTGAGGCGGCGCTTGATATGAAACATTTCCTTAATGATATCGAGCTTGCCAGGCTTTTTCGGAATCGGTACACCCAATAACCCCAGGGCTTTGCTTGCGATCTCCATGACACGCGGGAATTCAGCCAGTCGCGTATACATGCGAATTTCCATTTCCAAAATGCGAACTCGTTCCAGGTCTGTCTTGGCATGCTGCATCCCGCGTTCAAACAATTGCTTTGCCTCATCCAATTGGTTACAGAGGTACATCGTCTCCGCAGACAACGCACACAACTCCATGGTCAGATCATGATTGCGCTGCCAGCCCTCTTCCCCCACCAGCTCAAGACCTCGTTGGAAATACTGCAAGGCCGACTCAAATGCCGCAGAGGATTTCGCTTTTTGTCCAGCGAGCAAATGACTGTGCGCTACATGCATGCGCTCCGCCTGATCCTCCAGTAGATCTTTGCCCCGATACATATGATCGCAAATTTCGAACAGAAAGCCCGATTCGCTTCCTTGGGACATTTCCCACATCATCCTGCCCAGCTTGACGTGAATCTGTCCGCGCTCTGTCTCTGTTAACAACGAATAGGCGGCCTGTTGAATTCGATCATGCACAAAGCGGAAACGAATTCTCATCTGCGACGCCACTTCTTCTTCCACGAGCGCAGCGTAAGTCAGATATTCCGCTCCCTCAATCGGATAGATGAGACCTTCCTCAATCGCAGGCGATATATGCTGGATGGCTTCGGACTCCGTTTGATTCCGTGACTTGGCTATCAAATGAAGCAAAAACGAGTTACCCAGACAAGCAGCATAAGCGAGCTGCTGCTGAGTAGAATCAGGCAATCTTCTCATTTTTTCTACGAGCAGATCGGCCACATTTTCCGTTGTCCCCAGCTTCTCGATTTCGGCCAAATCCCATTGCCAGTTCCGTTCTTCTCTCCCATACCACAACAAGTCCCGATCATACAGCGTCTTAATGAATTCTCTTACATAAAACGGATTCCCAGCTGTTTTTTGCATGATAACCGTAGCCAGCGGCTTCGTCATGTCCGGATCACTACGCAATGTATCCGCTACTAACGCATTGAATTCGTGTTCTCGAAGCGGCAGTAACGTGAAGTGGCGCAAAATGCGGCTCTTGAGGCCTGTCTCTGTCAAAATGGCAATCAACGGATTCATCACACTGCCATCCTGCTCACGACAAGCGCAAATCAACAGAAAATGACTGATCTGCATATCTGCAACCATCTCTTGGATCAGGAAAAGCGAAGAAGAATCCGCCCACTGCAAATCATCCAGGAACAAAACGAGTGGATGGTCTGGTCGTGCCCAAATCCGAATAAAGCGTTGCATCACCCATTGAAAGCGATTCTTTGCTTCCGCTGCAGGCAGCTCAGGTACGGCAGGCTGTTTGCCGATCACTGCTTCAAGCTGTGGAATGACATCCACGATCACTTGACCAAGTCCTTGCACGGCGTCTAGTAACATCTCTCGCCAAGCGAGCAACTCGCGTTCGTGGCCTGCCAATAACTGTTTGATCAAATCCTGAAAGATTTGAATGATAGCTGAATACGGTGCGGCTTGATTATATTGATCGAACTTTCCTGAAACAAAACGTCCCCGTCCCCTCAAAAACGCTTTCTGCGCTTCCAGCACGAGAGCAGATTTACCCACGCCTGCAGATCCACTGAGGATAACCATCCTCGTAGCGCCGTTCGTGACTTGCTCAAATGCATCGATGAGCATTTGGATTTCTTGCTCACGTCCATACAGCCTCTCTGGAATCCGCAAGTGATCAGCACGGTCTTCTAAAGCAAGCGGAAAAGGCGTAATCAAACCGTTTTGTTCAAGCTGGTCGTAACAGCCCTGGAGGTCTGCCAGTAAGCCAGACATGCTAAAGTAGCGATCCTCTGTATTTTTTGACAGACACTTCATCACAATGTCCGATAGAACCTCTGGAACGGATGGTTTTACACTGGAGGGAGCGAGCGGCTTTCTCGCCATATGAGCATGTATGAGTTCAAGCATGTCCGAAGTTAAAAAAGGCGGCTTTCCAGTTAATAACTCGTAGAGCGTGACACCAAAAGAATAAATATCGGAGCGGTAATCGACGGTGCGATTCATTCTCCCCGTCTGCTCCGGCGAGACGTAGCGAAGATTTCCCTTCCATTCTTTTGGATTCATCACACTTCGGTATTCTTGGTGGCATTTCGTCGCCAACCCAAAGCTAACAAGCTTTACCTCATAGGTTTCAGGATGAACCATGATATGATCGGGATTTACATCCTTATGAATGATTCCGTGCTGATGGATTTCCTTCAAGCAGGAAGCCATGCGAACTGCAAGGAAGAGCATCTCCTTCAGCGACAGTCCTTTCATTTTCATAAGCAAGGAGAGCGGCACTCCCCCGAAATCTTCCGTAATCATGACCGTCTCACGGTTGTGATTAACGAGTTCGATGATCGTTTCCACTGAATTGGATTCCAATGATTGTAGAATGCGATATTCATGCTTCAGTTTCCACAGAGATTCTTTATGGGAAGGTCCTTCTATCGGTACTTTGAATAAGACAGGGAGATTGTCGTTATTTCTGTAACCCCGATACATTCCCAATTTTGAATGAGTGGAAAGAAACTCTGCCACCCTATAACCTGGAACCACGATCATGCCGCTCATACTATCCACTCCATCTTTAGGTAGAACATCCTATCTTTTTAATTGTTGCCCAGGAACAAATAATCTATATTTAATCTATATTCTGTCTTAAAATAATCTCTTTTTACTATTTTTCAAGGAGGTATAGTTTTGTCAAATCTAAGTCGCAGTGTAAGTAACCCACACAATAATGAAGTGGTCACCTTTTTAAAGACAACGGAAGAAACGAATGGCGAATATTTGTTATTCCGTACCGATCTTCCACCGGATAACGGGATTTTTCTACACTATCATACAAAACTTGTCGAAACCTTTGAAGGTGTAATTGGAAATTTAGAGGTAACCCTTGATGGAAAAAAAGTAATCCTGAAGCCGGGAGAGAAGCTAAACATACCGACAGACAAGGTTCATGGCTTTCATAATCCCTCTAACGAATTCGTCAGCTTCCATGTCGAAATCCGTCCGGCTGGTACTTTTGAAGCGTTTGTCCGCTGTGGATACGGGCTCGACACGGACGGGCGCAGCTTTTATTTGCCGTTTATCAAGCAAAATATCCCGAAAAATATTCTTCTCTTGGGAACGATCTTTCAGATGGGACAGTTTTACCTCCCAATCATACCGCGCTTCCTGCAAAAAGGCATGTTCGCTGTGTTGGCTGCATTGGCTCGTTGGACAGGCTCAGATAAGTCGCTGGAGAAATACTACAAAACCTCTCCAACTGCACCAATCTCCCATTCCGAAGTCGAGCAAACAGCGGAAAAGACGTTATAAGGATAAAATGCGAAAGACACCATAGGGATTACTCCAACTTTGGTGTCCTCCACGCTTCTTATATCCACATATACCAACCTGGATTCATTGTTTTAACGTGCAAGATCATGCAACCACTTCACCGTATCAAAGCATAAAGCTGCTCTTGCACGTTGTCTTGGCACATGCCTCCATGATAACAAATGATGCTATTAATTTCCAAGTTCTCGAATTTTTTTATTGAATTTACTGCTATTTCCATATCGAGCGTGTTTTGCGGAATTGGTCCTCGTAGTACTTCGTTCATGTACACCATAGCATCCCCTGCTATCAAGGCCTTGCTATCTTCTACATAAAGGCTGATATGCCCCGGCGTATGTCCGGGAGTATGAATGATGCGAATTCCCCCACAATAAGGCAGAATCTCTCCGTCTGCCAGTGTCTTGTGCACCATTGCCTTTGGCGGATTTTCGCAAAGCCATTGCAAGTACTCGTGTTCCTTTTCAGGTAACATCGCAAGTAATGGCGCCATGCTTTTGGGATTTGCTTTGAGGAGAGGACGTGTGCCTTCGATGTACGGCCGATCCAGCTCATGCGCATATATTTCAACTCGTCCACCAAGCTCTCGAACGATTGCTGGAAGACTGCCGATATGATCAAGGTCCTGATGTGTCAAAATGATAGCCTGTAAACGCTCAGGTGGTATGCCAGCACGGCTCATCTCCTGACAAATGGTCTCCCACGAACCAGGCATTCCTGTATCTACTAATACCGCTCGGTCATCATCCCAAAGCAAGGTGGGATAGATCACCATCGGCTTGCCAAATGCCTCTCCTTGTAACGGAATCATTTTCACACCTGTGTTAGCTTTCATACCCTATTCCTCCTCGCACCTTTTTATCGCACAACTACTTTTTATCACGGAGCGAGGATATTGTTCAACATAAAAATATTTAATTATAACACAAACAAAAATATTTGTCAACCATTATTTTAGACGTCTCTTTGACAGCAATTACACCCGAATTACGCGGTCGCTCCAACTAGAGCAAACCGCGTTGGCGCTATTATCACCATAGTTTAGGGTGTAGTTGTCTGAACAGGCTGCCCACCCGTGGATGCATCTTGGCTTCGCTCCCCAAGAATGCGGCGAACAGGTTGGATGTCAGGCTCGTCCACCATCAATCGATAAGCCGGTACGAACACAGCCGGTGGGCGGATCGGTTCAGGCTGTGTTTCAGGTGGCTGTACGTGCGCAGCCGTACCTCCCCAAACCATATAGCCTCCCCACGCTCCGGCACCGAGCAAGACAACTGCGCTGCATATCACTGTTGCTTTGTGCCGAAACAGCTTCACAAGCGGATTGGCTGTTTTACTGCGCACCTCGTCCAAAAGCTTGCGGAAATCAGCATTTCGGATCGCATACCACCGTTTTCGCCATTCTTTATCCCGCAATCTCTTGCCTTTCTCCTCAAGGAAAAAGACCTTCAATGCTTGTCTGTATGCAGGCAGCAAATACTTTCCTTCGAAAAACATCCGCTGGCTCATCGTCCATTGGATAAAGGACAACGTAACGGCTTCCCCATCATTTTGCTGAACATACTCCAGCAATTCTGCAAACTGGAAGCCTTCCTGACCAAAATGATCCTCCTGATAAAAGACCAGCGGCACCTGCGGAAACTCGTCAGCCTGGAGCGGTTTACTCAACATATTCTGGATCATTCTTTGTTGCACAGAAATCGCTTCCCGATCCCATTTCCGGAAAAACTCTGCCGGGTGTGGCGTGCTTCTCTCTTCATGCAGCTTCGCCAGATTCATGAGCATTTCTTGCTTGTGGCGACTCTCCATATCCAGCGTTCCGAAAAAGCTCTGTGGCTTCTCCTCCAAGAGGGCGATAAGAACCTGGAAATCATCCTTGGTTATCGTGTCTAGCGCGACGAGCTTCATCAAGGACTTGTCCAGCTCATCCAACAGCTCATCAGCATAGCTGCGTGCCCCATCGATGCTTTCAAAGAACTGGTGGATAGTAATGGCGGCAGCGAGCTTTTGACGTTCCCGTGCAAATAGACGCAGAACTTTCTCCGTCGTGGTAGAAACAAAAACAGCATTACGCATAGCTTGCGGTTCTGTTTCCGTCCAAAACCGGATTTCCTTTAGCATCTGGTCCAAGCTGGTCACGGCGGCTACCCGCTCGGTCATATAATCCTCAAAGAGCGGCTTCACCAACTGCGGATAGCCGAAAATCGTCCGCATCATGAAGCCAAACAGCTCCCGGTTGCTGGACAAATGCTTGTACACCTCAGCGACGTAGCTACTCTGTCTTGCGGTCTTGGCCTTCATCAACACGTCCATCAAGAAGCGGATCAAATCCATTTGCAGGCGTTCCTGCTTGGTGACACGGTAAGATTCAATCATTTGCTTGATAGTCTCACCGTCAGGCAGCTGTTTGGACGAAAGCGCCTCTACTTCGATCCGCATTAGCATTTCCTGAAGCTCGATCAGCCGTTTCTTGCGGGTCAAGCTGCTGTGCCCCAAATAGCTGTTCAACGCCTGCCAAACGCCCGCCCGCTTGCTCTCATACACGGACGTTCGTCCCTTTTCAATCAAATACAGGGCGCACAGCTCATAGTACGTGCGTATGTTCAAGGCCAGTGCATGGTCTGCTCCAGCCAGCACTTCCTCACAAAATTCGTGGAACGCATCCAGAATCCGTGGCTCATTCACATACTCCCAGGCAAAGTCGAGGTATTCGTGTCCTCCGTCCTGCAAATCGACGTTCTGAACGCGACCAAGGGAGAAATCGAACAAAAAGTCTTTGTCGCTGTGCCCTCCGCCTGGGCGTATGCTTCCTTTTTCCACAAATGTGACATGGATATGCTTCTTGCTTTGCGGCTCGTGGCTAAAAGTGAGAAAACCAAAATGTCTGCGCATCTCATAAGGCAGACAACTGTACAAAATCTCCAACAATTGAGCAGCACTCTTGGATGAGGCACTACTATCCACATCCAGGCTGATGAACACCTTCTTTTTCGCTGCAAGTGAGGACATCACCGCAAAGAGGAGCTGCTTGAATAAACGCTGATCGACTCCCAATTGCCCTAGCAGTTGTTTTCGGTCTTGCGGCAAGCCTTTTTCTGAAGGGATGTCATCGACGGTTGGAAGCTCCTTGCCCGCAGCATCGTCGTGGCGATCTGCAAAAGTGCGCACTCCGAAGATCTTGCCCGGGTTCTTGATAAACTCATCCCTGCGCGCTACCGGAATAACATAGTTGTGGCTAAAAAACGTATTACGCTGCCCGGTAAAGTCCGCTCCGACAAATACACTTCTACCGAGAACCATCTCACCTGATTCGGACTGAAAGCTGACGAGCGCCTCTGGATAGAGCGCCAGATTGCTTTCCGCACGCTCCTGAAGCTGTCGCGGCGCATCGTAAACGCAAAATGGATGGAGCGCCTTCTTGATGAATTGGTTATCCAGCCCTGGCGTTTTGGCGACAGTATCGTATCCTTCGTTCGAACGGAAAACCCCTTGTCGCCCGCGGGTGTAGTACTGCTGCAAAATGGGCTGACGGTTGCTCACTACCGCTCCCTCCCCTCGATGTAATCAAGCTGGTGCATCAACCAAATAAACGGTTCATCGACGCGAATCGGCGTCACGACACCGCTCACCCTTTGATTGACTGGATTGCTCCCCAGCGCAGATACAGCGAAATAGGCCGTATTCGTAAAGTAAACATCCAACGCGTCTTTAAACGGTCTATCCACCTTTTCGATGAATCGGCGAATTTCACCATCGATGTTCTCAAATTCAGCCGTATTTAAATATTGTTCATGGACAAAATTGCGGAAAACATTGCTGTTCGACTTGATGTATTCACCATCGTCTTCCTTGATCAGATGCAGCATGTCGCTTTTCGTCAACACGACAGCAGTCGGAATATGGGTCTTGCTCTGCTCCTGGTAGCCGATGAAGTTCTCAAACAGCGTAATGACGACCTCACGCGGCTCGTCGTATCTTGCCGTGAATTCCCCTGGCTCGTCCCCTGCTTGCAGCATGACCCGATCGCGAATCGTCTTGATTTGCAGCGGATCGACCAGGAACAGGATGCCAGATGAGTTTTTCACATGCGACGCATACAGCTCCAAATACTCGCGGTCGACCATTCCCTCGCCTGCTACGTCAAAAAACACCAGGATCAATGGTGCCTTGTCGCTATCCTTGAAAATGAACTGGAAGATGAACGGTTCCTGACGCTTTTCTTTTTGCGTAGAATCAAGCAACTGTCCGCGTTCAAACAAAGGCGCCTCGTAGTTCTCCCGGAACTTGCGGCTAATCTGCGCATTGAGCGGCATACACGCAGCATCAAAGTGATTCGCAGTCGTGTTTTGCAAAGTATGGATCAATGAGGTCATGTAAACGGACTTCCCGACTTGGGACGCCCCGACAATCGAAATAATATTGCTCGGTGCTTTCCCCGCTGTAATCGGCAGCTCGTTGTGGCATTTCGGGCATAATCTGCGCTTGGAAACCATGCCATAACGGTCGGTCACACCTGCGAGGACGTTATCGACGTACAAATGGTTTTCCTCCGGGATGGATTCCGGATCGATCACCGCTTCCAGCTCGTCGATAGCATCCAGTCCGAATTTATCCCGATACGCATTGAGAAGCTCATCCTCCTGCAACGCGTAGTCTTCGTCGTCCTCGCGATGATGTGTGGCACGGAAGACAACTTGGTCCGGTCCGTATTTGGCGAAGCAGTACGGGCAGACAATATCGTAAAAAGGAAGCCGTTCCTTGACCTGCGGCTTCTTCTCAAACATGTTTTTCAAAAACGATAGCATGGCGCATCCCCTCCTATTCAGGAATCAGTTCGTACATTTCTCCGTATTTTTTCCCGTCCGTAAAAAACAGGCGGACGACGTCTTTTTTCCTGACCTCGATCTCCGGCATCAGATTGACACCGGGCTCGAGATCACGTATGAAATTGTATCGGGTACCATCATCCTTGTGGGCGGGAGGAGAGCCTTCTTTTTTTACGTAGCAAAGTACGTCCCGCGCGATTGGAATCTCTGAAAAAATGCGAATCTGCAACGATTGATGCTTGCTGAACCAGCTTCCGCCCCGTTTGAACGAGTAGTAGATTTTGGCCTTTCCTGTGCTGACGTGGATCACATGGGCATCCCCGTCTGGCATGAGCAGTAGCGGCTTGCCATTGTCCAATCGGCATGGAAAGATGCGGTATGTGTACCTGCCGATGCCGTCTGTTTTTTCCCGCAGCCCTTTGTGGACCTTGTATTCCTCTCGGGTATACAGCTTGAACTGACGATCATCCAGCTCGTTTACGTCAAAAGGGGCGCCAAACTGCGACTTGTGCACGTACACGCACGAAATATCCTGCGCCCAATGCCAATTGAGCACATACTCGCTCCCTTGATGCTGGCAGGTGACGTCCTTGATGAAGGTTTCTGTTGTTTCCTCCCGATTAATCATGATTCATCATGCTCCCTTTACTCAAACCGCTTGCTGCTTTGGTTCCCGGCGTCCAACGCGCGAGGGTTTTGTCTGTTGTTCAGTCTGCGCTTTGCAAAAGACGATCCGCCACTCATGGAAGCTGGCACAAAGAGAGTGAACAATGTCAGGATGACGGCGAGCAAGGAACACGCCAGCAAACGTACCACCATATCGAGCAAATCGATCGACGACAGACCCATTTCCAAAACGAGTCCAGCTAACAGTCCTGATACCGCCCCGCCAATCGTGAAGCTTTTGGCCAGATGGCGATTGTCAAAAATCAGACCCAGCGCCAATCCGAGCAAAGCACCGAGGATCAGAACACTGACCACACGGGTAATCGCGTAAAACATGTTTGCTTCTGTTGCTCCTGTCCGCTCGGAAACGATATTGCGGTCTGTTCGGCTCATATCGTAAATCTGACCAAAGATTCCTGTCATTTGGTCCGCGTGTTCGACATTGAAGTAGCTACCGCCAGTCTCAGCAGCGATCTCTTGAAGCAGCGCCGTTCCGTCTGCATCAATTTTGCTCATGCCTACCGTATGGACAATTACATGATTTTGTTTGTAGGGCGCAAGTGCGGCAGGGACATCCAGACCACTATAGCCGTCTGACATCAGCACGACCGTACTGTTCGCCATTTGATTGGCCTGCATCTGGTCCAGCCCCGCTTGCAGCGCCAGGTCGATCCGGGTGCCTCCATCCGTTCGTGGATATCGGAGCAGCTTCTTCACAACCTCATCCTTCACGGACTGGCTACTCAGCTCGGTAAGGGGTTGCAGCACATTCGTTTGATCGTGAAACGTAACCACCGCTATGTTCATGTCACTGTCCATGCGCTGCACCATGTCGGCTGCTGCTTTGAACAATTGATTATCCGGGTCAGACGACTGCATGCTGCCTGACGTATCCAGAACCATGATAATATTGTTGGTCCCGCTGGCCTGCTGAAACGATGACCCGTACAGCAACTGAAGCAGCATTGCCACTACACCCACCATCAAAAACGTGCTGGGCACAAGCATTTTCCAGGAAAAGCCCAGGTAGCGCTGCTTCCAGCCGACTCCATTCAGTCGTGGCGAGATCATTTCCGCAATGAGGCACATCAGTCCTATGAAAAAGGCATATTGACCAAAATAAAGTCCCATTAACAACCATTGCGGTATTTCTCCGGACAGCTTGCCGAGCATAACTTCCCCGACCAAAAATCCGATCACGCCACCTACCAGACTACAAATTAGCATGAGTAAGCTTACCCTTCTCTGACTCATGACGCCTCATCTCCTCCCACGCGGCGAAAGACAAACCCGCTGTCCTCATAGGAAGCATGGTATTTCTTGTTATTGCGGTAAAACATCAACTCTTCCATGCCGAATCCACCCATCAGGTTCATTTTTTCTATCCCGCTTTTTTGTTCCTCGTGGATACAACCCAGCTTGTAGGTTCGTGTGCTCTCATCCTTGTGCAGCGCATACTGGACGAAGTCGTTGTGAATATCAGCAAACAAGTACTTCTCCTCATAGCGATGCTTTTGCAAGAACTGGAACACTTCAATGTGAACCGCCGCGCGCTCTTCCAGCACCAATGCCAGATCGAGGAACAAATCCTCCTTCGCAAGCACGGTTCGGTTATCGTAAGCAGCCCCGACGTTAGCACGCGCAAGCAGCTCCGCCTCAAAAGATAAAGCAAATGGTGCACGGGTGAGAATCTCGTTCCGGCAAAACTGACACAGCCGCTCCACGAGTCCGGCGAGTCGATTCCCGCTGAGCAGAGCGCCGCTGCCAATATACCGTTGTTCCATGTAAAAATCACTGCCGCGTGAAGCTTCCAATGACCGGATCGTTTCATGGACGACCGATTCGTAATATTCGTCCACGTTTTTACCCAAGTAATCAGTCGCTTCTCGAACGCTCGTCTGGGCGATTTCCCGCAGTTGCTTATGCAAGGCTTCCAGCTGCTCGACTTGCTCACCTAACTGCCGGTGAATCTGCTCTGCTTGTTTCTCAAAGCTCACAAGGATCGAGAGCATCATCTCCCAATCCAGCAGCTCCAGCTTTTTGCCATAAACAGCGTCCAGCAAATGGCGAATGAAGGTCCGCACACGCTCCTTATCCCGTGTGAAAAACCCTCCTACGCGAATGTCCTGCCGCTCCACCCGCTCTTGATAGAGATCGACCAGCTCGGCTTTCATCTGTTCGACCTGTCGAGATGTCTCGCGAATTCCGGTGCGTAGCTCATCCAGCAGGTTTGCTCCATTGGCGTGTTCGGCTGTGAGATAGTAAGCCGCATACAACCCAAGCCGTTCATCCTCGATGACGGCTTTCTGAATCAAATCAGCCAAGGACTCCTGAGACAGCATGTGCTCCAGACGTTTACGCGCACCGGAAACGACATTCGCCTCAAAAAAGGCTTGGCTGCTGCCGTCAAACAAAGCCAGCTCCGCTTCACGCATATTCATACTGCAAAGCTCACTGTAGCTGATGCCAGAGGTCATGAGCCCCGTCATTTCCTCCAGGATATGATCCTCAGGGAGAATGCCAGCCAGTTT
The DNA here is from genome assembly GCF_005217615.1 of Brevibacillus antibioticus. Classification (NCBI taxonomy): domain Bacteria; kingdom Bacillati; phylum Bacillota; class Bacilli; order Caryophanales; family Paenibacillaceae; genus Brevibacillus; species Brevibacillus antibioticus. The sequence continues at coordinate 5,061,952 of NZ_SZNK01000001.1, read as the reverse complement.
TCGCTGCAAATCATGCGCAGTCAATCCGAGCTTTTCTCTCGCTTTAGTTTTCGGCAACACATCGCCGTCCTGAAGTCGCTCCCAATAGCGGTCAAATACTGCGGACAGCACCGTCAGCGCAATCGCATGAGTCGGTCGCTTCACTTTGGATAGACCAGCAGACGCGAGCTTGGTCTGCCCGTGATCAACCGAGATGTTGCGCATAAATTGCAGCTTGTTATAGCCATCATTGCTCTCATAAAACTCCGACTCTACTTTTTTGTTGTTCAAAAGCACCAGCTTGCTGATCAGCTCGTAATTTTCCTGCATGCCGCCTTCGATAAACAAGCCATGTTCTGTCTTGTCACTCAATAGGTACGCCAACGAAAACAACGGCGCGTTCACATGCTCCACAGGCAGTTTCACGAGATCCTCTGTTACCAAGAGATTCGCTCGATAGCTGTAATCACTTCGCTGATAACGATTGACCTCTTCCAAAAAGCTGACCGAGAGCGCTGTCGAGAATCCGAATGCTTCGCCGTTGTTCTTTTCCTGAAGCAGGACGTACAGGTCGACTGATACGTTTTTAAACAGCTCGTTGAGGTAGCCCTTGAGAAGCAGCGTCAGCTCTGGTAAAAGGATCGTAGCAGGGTCATCTGCCCTTGCCACGACAGCAATATTGACTTGCTGAAAAGCAGTGAACAACTTGCCCATTTCCGCTACCCGCACGCTTGCCAGCTTCATTACCTTGTTCAGTTCCATGGTGACAGCCTCATCGAGTAAAAAACGCTCGTGGATCGAGGTACGCATTTTTTTCTTGTCGTCATCTGCCTCTGGCAAGCGGCAACCAATTACTTGCGGATGCTCCCACGTTTTGTCCTGGTACGCATGGACATAAAGAACACCGTGACCATTTTGCCAACTGCGTTCGTTGTGGGCACGAACAGCTTGCAGTGCCTCTACGCTCTTATCCCCGAGAAAAAGGAAGAGCACGGGGTTTTGAATGCTTCGCTGTCCGTTTCCGCTATCCAGTTGTCTTTCCAATTCCGTAACGTATTGGGTCGCGAACTCTCCGATCAAATCCCTCATGCGTCCTCCTCGGTTATCAAACGATCCTGATTGTTTATTGCAGCGTCTTGCGCATATCGTTTACTTTTGACCAAATCTTTTTGTAGAACTGGAACAGCTCTTCACCGTTTACGTATTCGTCGCGGTCGTATTCCAGATCGTTTTTCGTTTCTTGGAAAGCCGTTGCGATTTCTTCAAGTTTTGCCAGCAATTGCTGCGTATCCTCTGCTGAAGTCATCGCGTCACTGCGTTTTGCAGCCTTGCGCTGGATGGTTGCCATGCTCTTGTGATCCAATGCGCGGAATTTTTCATAGATCGCGAATTCGACGTGCTTGTTGACCTTCATCAGGTTGATGAATGGCTCCCACGCATCTTCTTCCTCATCCTTGTCGTAGACGTACAGCGCACCGCGCTTGCAAATCGTCCCTGTGTAAAGGGCTTCAATAAATCGGGTCACCAGCTCTTCTTCGTCCTTGATAGCGCCTACGATCTGCTCCAGCTCCTGAATTTTGGCCTCGATTTCTTCGTATTTGCGCACCTCTTGTTCGATCAGACGAATCTGCTCTGGATAGCGAATCAGGTTTTCTTTTGCCATCTCTTCACTGATACTGCCGAACACATCACGCGTAAATTCTTGCTCCAGACCCTCTCTCATGAAGCCTTTGAGCTCAACCAATGCACGCTTGATCTCGCCAGGGCTCAGCTGGGTCGCGTCTCCTTGCGCTTGGTGCTTAGCCAAGAAAGTAGCCAGCGAGAACGGCTTCGTCACGATGGATTCATAGCGGTTGCTGGTCTTGCTGTCGCTGCCTTTTTCGCGGATGGCTCCGTAGCGCACCGCGCGGTCAAACAGTTCGCGTACGTTGGCGTTGTACGCTTTGATCCGTCCGTTTTGGTACGTATCTCCCCACGATTTTTCTGGAATCGGCGATGGGAGGTACGCCCAGTTGTTCTTTTCGGTTTGAACGAGGTGGCGTCCGATACCCTCTCTATCCAGAATGGTACGTTCGTAGCTTTCCTCGTAGACCTTCAGCGGTGTGTAAGCGAACAGTGGAACACCGTTTTTCGTATTCAGCCAGAAGATGCGGTTTTTGACTTCGCTTTCTTTGACGGTAAAGCGCGACCCGCTAATCGCTGTATTTTGATAGTTTTTAATTCCCTTCAAGATCGATGGTGCTTTCAGCGGCACGGATACAAAGCCCCAGGACGGGAAGTGCATATTGCCGAGATTGTTGCTCAGATGGAAGACCGGAATCGCCTCTTCGTCCAGCTTGCTCGCTATCTTGCGCTCTACGATGCGATCGAGTGTCTCGTCCTGACCGTATTTGATTACGAGGAATTCTTCCATCGACTTGGTGATTACCTCACCGAACTTCTCCGAGAGGAATTCGGAAATCGAGCTGACGATATCCAGCTCCTGCTCTTTGACCCACTGATCGGAGTGTCGCAGCAGCTCGCTGGTGAAGTCGCGGATCAGGTCATCCGCATCTTTTTGCTCCAGAATGTTGCTGACGACTTTGGAGATATCCGGCACACTGACGATGTTCCAGTAGTATGTCTTGTTGCCAGTGCGGTCGCTCTCTTCGCCGCCGTTGATCAGGATGTCGCCGTTTTGCTCGAAAATTTGGTTGAGTGCGTTCAAAATCTCAGTAAATACGTTATAAACGCGATTGTTTTCTGCATTCAACAAACGGTGCAGCTCTTCATAGAATTCGATCATTTGTTCCAGTTTTTCCTGATCAGCCAGGAGCTGGTATTCGTTGATCTTCGCTTCGATATAGCTGTTTTTCTTCTTCTCCTTGGAGATGAAAGCACTGCGGGCATCACCCAGCTTTTCGTTCGCATTTTCGCGCGCACCCTCGATCTCAGGCGGGTAGCTCTCCAAATTTGCCTTGAGGCTCTCGATGTAGGAGAGGATCATTTTCATCAGGCAATAGCCTTTGTCCGAATGAATCAGACGGGACGCATAGAACGGCCCTTGCTCCGGGTGCAGGAATACGCGTGTGATCATTTCGCCAAAAACAGAGATCATGTCGCCTGGCATCTGCTTTTTGGACTTGATGTACGCTTCGCGCGCTTTGGCGAGATAGCCTTGCTCCAGCTCGTGGTCGATGCTCACGACTTGCTGGGTAATGACGTTGCTGTAGTTCAGACGTTCGCTGTTTTCATAGCCTGGCAATGGTTCAGGAACGCGCTCCTCGAACTTGCGGGAAATCGAGTCGATATCGATTCCGAGCTTGCGGGCGAATTTCTCCGCATCTTCTTGTGTTGGTGCTACCGTGAACATTTTTTCCATCTTTTTAAACAAGCGATAAGCCAAGTAGGTTGTCATCTCTTCGATCGGCAAGACAGCAGAGGAAGCACCGATGACGTTGTATTGGTAGTTGGCTGCGTACGCTTTTGGCATCTGGTTGATGTTCGTACGGATGTTGCTGATATAGTCGTGGATCGCAAACTCTTCACCCGATCGCTTTTCTTCGCTCGCCATGAAGTTGGTAATGTTCTCCGCCGTTACGTTCATGCAGTAATCGTAGGCGTTTTCCAATGCTTTGCCTTCGAGATTGGTCGCAGAAATCAAATGGCACAGGTTGAATGGCGGCATTGGCGATTGCACAGTGAGCACGCTGCCGTATTGCTGGCGGAAACGCTCATTTCGCTCGTCCGCATTCATCCAGTAGTCCAGCTCTTTTAATGCCGCATAACCGTTTTTCATGATGTAGTCGCGAGTGTGCGAGCTGAGACTCTTGTTCGACAGGTTGACGTCAGGCGTGAACAGGTAGCCCAGCGTATTCACCTTGTCTACCCCCGCACTGCCGAAGTCGCGCTCCAAAATGCCTCGTACGATATAAGCGATGTCGAGGAAACAACCGCTCCCCGTTCCCCCGGACAAACCGCTCAAGAGGAATACAGTCAGCTTTTTGTTCGTGCCCTCGCACAGCATCTTGACCTTTTTCTCAATCGTTTGAACGACTTGCGTAATTTTCGTAAAGAGAAGAAGTCTCCCTGCCTGACGAACACCCGATGCTCCGCTGATTCCGTCCGTAATCGTCAGCTCTGGTGAGAGCCAGTCGGTGATGTACGGCTCCAGAATGCTGCGATTCTGCAACACACCGCCAATCTCAGGATTGGACAGGAGTACGAACTCCGTCACTGGGTCGAGTCCGATGCCTTTGTACTTTTTGTTGCGGTCATGCTCATTCGTTTCAAACGCGATGAATTCAATATTGTCCGGCTTTTCCTTGCGCTTCTTGGAAAGCTGGTCTACCGGCAGCTTGAAGCGTCTGTTCACTTGGTATTTCAGGCGCAAAAGCGCATCAATTCCTGTACCGCCTAGACCGATGACGAGCATCGGGTTATCAATGGTATCTACACGAATCTTGTCACTGACGATTCCCCCGCCGAGGGATACGTCCAATTGTTGAATGTGTTCTCTCACAACTGCTTTCATAATCGACTCACTCCTAGACGATGTAATCTACATATAAGGACTTGTTCACATTCGTTAACGAAATTTTGATCCGATCGTTTTTCTTCAGCTCTTTGCCTTTGCTTGCATCGAGGACACGTCCGGCCTTTTCGATTCGGCAGCTCGAACGATTTTCGAGGATCAGCGTATCGTTTTTCCCTGGTAAAAAGAGGACCTTCTCTGTCTCCGCAAACTCAGGGGCGAGCTGCAAGAGCTGGTGCAGCTTCACTTTTCCTTTGAACGCGTTCAGTTTCTTGTACTGCGGATTGGACTTTTCGCCTGTATCCTCATCCACGATCTCGATGGCGATTTGGCCCGCGAAGCCCTTGTTCGCCTTGCGATAGATCGACAGTGCGTACAAGCCTGCACCGATCAACAGGAGGAGAACCACGGTACCTCCTAGTACGGTCAGCCATGGAAATGGTTTCGATTCTGCAGCAGGAGCAGTGGTTGTGTTCGGCTTGCCCGCTCCAGAGCCTGCCGTTTTAGAAGCATCGACAAGGAGCGACTTTGTCTCCCGGTAAAAGCTGGTGTCTTCTGCCTTGATTTTTATCTCGTACGTATGGTCAGCCGGGATTGTGAAACTGCCTTCGAACCCGCTGCCCGTATTGTTCAGGATGACCTCATTTGTCTTATTGTCCGTCTTGTCATTGACGATCAGTGTCGCCTTCATCTGCTTGTACAGATCAGGACTCGCTATCTTTTGCCCGTTTGAAACAAGCGTAGCCTTGATCGGTACGACATCGCCAGCCTTGAAGCTCTTGGCTGTGACTGGCTCCATCTCCAATTGCAGATCGTAGTTGAAGATGAGGTTAATATCGATTTTTTCCTTCGGGACACCTTTTACCTGTAGCTTCCAATCGCCCTGCTGTGGCTTAACCAGCTTGATCATCGTGTACGCATTGGACTTCGACAGTCTGATCTGGTTGGAAGGGATTTGTACTTCCTTGCCCGCTGGGTCATACAGCTTCACTTCCACTGCTTTTTGCGACATGATTGAGATGTTGGCTTCCATGACGCTGCCATTCGGGATGGGGATCGGAATCTCCTGAGCCTGACCGTTTGCGACGAAGCTTTTCACTGGGACAACCTTCAGCTTCAGGTGATTCGCAAAGATTTCGCTCAAGATTTGCGGGAGCTTGTCCGCTGTGCTCGTTTCAAAAAATTTACCATTTGTCTCCGCAGCAATCTGCTGTAATGTCGTGCGGTTAAGCTGACCATCTGCGTTCAAGCCAATCGTGTAGATCGGATAGCCTTTGTCTTTGGCCTCTTTTACTGCTTGCTGCAGCTCTTGGTCAGACTGTGTTTGGGTACGGCTTGATGCTTTGTTCATGTAGTTGTTTCCGTCTGCCAGCAGTACGATGATCGGTGCATTGTTTGGATTGCGTCCCGCATCAATGATTTTTACTGCTTCTGTTACCCCGACAGCAATATCGGTGTAGGCACCTTTTTGCAGGCTGTCGATGAAGGCTTTGATATCGTTTTTGTCTTCTTCGGAATTAATCTCAAGCAGTGCCTTTTCTCGCTCGATCTTGTCGGTATAGGCGACTACACCGATTTTGTTCGCTTGGATCGACGTCATGTCGACGAACATTTTCATTGCTTCGTTGCTGACTTTGTTCTTATCGCTTTGGGTCATAGAGTTGCTGACATCCACGACCAGGACAGCATCCATATTGTTTCCGCTCGTTTGCGCAAAACCTGGGTGAGTGACGGAGAGGACACTGACCAAGAGCAGGACAAGACATGCCACGTATCGACATAACATTCTGAATCGTATTATTTTCATAAGAGCTCCTTTTCTTATTCGTTACAAAGAATTTGTGAAGTGTTGCAAAGAAAGTAAGACTATGACACTATTACCACTAGATTCAAGAAGTAGAAGACAAATGATAAAAAAGTACTAGAATGATTGCCCCTTACTCGTAATACGATACGACATGATTCTTTGTTACAGATTTCGACAACTTCGTTAGGAGAATTTTTATGTTAACTTACTTTCTGTTGTTTGCGGCTTTTTTGCTGCTAGCGGTCCGATTCCTCAAGCTGCTGCGACTAAAACGGCGCAATCTCTCCAACGCCGAAATCGATCAGCATCTTCATGCCTTACTGAATGAGAAGAGGGATTCACCATGAGAAAACGAATCGGCGTCCAATTTCGCAAAACCCGCAAAACCACTCATACGTATGAAAGAATTCAAGCGTGCACGCGATGCCATACGTACCATGTCCTGTGGGAGACACATTGCGAGACTTGCGGGAGAGCCTACACACCGATCCGCCAGGTTTCCCATGCGGTAACACGCCGCTATGTGCAGACCCGCTTTTTGCTCTTGGGCTTGTTCGTCTGTCTTGCTGCCCTTTCTGCGGAGACCCTTTTGCAATTAGCTCTCGCAGGAGGTATTGGCTGTGTGTTGTGCGTCCTGTTTTTCGTGATGCAGAAAAAATACGGCGCCTATGAAAGGGACTTACAATTTCAACACTTTTTAACGAGGGAAATAGAGACCCTCAAGAGTTCACTCCTCCGTCATTTGGAGGAAGTGGGCAACGACGTCAAAGAAGGACATCTCAAGGAAGCTTATGAAAAAACGAGAGAGATCGGGCATTTCATCGATTCTGATACGATCAAGATACGCAAGATCATGTTCCTCAATCATTACGTCCTGCGCAAAGACATGGAGCTGGAGCTCGAAACGCTCATCCCATCTATGTACGACAAGGATTTCATGGAATATGTGCGCGAAGTCATCAAGGTCCAGCCTTCGCTCGTCAAAAAATCCGTGCTTACTTATGTCAGACGTTATAAAAATCAAATATTGTTGCTGGAAAACGGGGATCAGCTCATCGGTCAAGTGGCAGGTGCAGCGCTCCGCATGAAGTCTTATGTGGACGAGTATCAAGATCTGATTATTGAATTTATCGATTTTTTGCCTCGCGAGCGCCTTCTGCGATTGGCAAAAATGGTACAAACCCATAAGAATGAAGCTTGGGAACAACTATATCATTCTACCAAAAACAGGGTGGATACGCATTACGCGTTTGACCCGGATTTTAAAGGCTTACTGTGAAGGAGGGGCCTTTTATGTTGCCTATCTCTCCCTATTATAGGTCCCTCTGGGTCCGTAATATTGTTCTCGGACTCTTTGCCTTAGGTTTGATCGCCGTTCTGTTCAAGCTCGGATTCGGGTACGAGCAGATTTCCTTGTATAAACAGGCAAAGGCGTATTATGAACAAAAGAACCTGCTGCAAGCCGAGGAAACCTTTTCTCGTGCGAATGATATGGCTGTCCTGTCCTACGGGGATGACGAATGGAATAGCATCATGTTCCAACTGACATCTATCCGCACTGAGCTGGAAGGGCTGCACCTGCAATCACGCTCGGCCATTTCGGAAAAGAAGATCGCAGAAATCGGTGCGGTCTATGAACAGTATCAAGCTGTTAAACAAAAATACCAGATTCAAAAGGACGTACCCGCGGTCTTTTTCCAGCAATTGTCCGCTCACTTTGGGATGGATAAGAGCTTTTCCGATTATTACCTGAATGCCTTGCAAACAGCGAAGGCTCAGGCACAATCGAATCTCGAAAAGGGAAACGACCAGGACGAATCTTTCATCGAAACACTCCTTGCCATTCCAGAAGAATATTACGGAGGCAAAGAGAAAAAGCGGGCTGAGCTCTCGACCTTGTTTCAGGACTATGAAAAAACGAAGCTACGGAAATTGATCGCTTCGGCTCCTTTTAAAGAAGTCATCACCAAAACGGCTACCAGCATACGCCATTACAAACAACTGGGTATCGAGACAGATTGGTTAGTGGGGCAGTTGGAAAAGTATGCGCTAACTGAAATAAAGGAAGTCATTCGTTCGAAGGATTTGAGTGCCTTCGTTGACATGGCAGCCGCCTATCGCAAAATCGAGGATGTGCTGTCCAGTGATTCACCTGTTCTCGATTCGATCACCCGCTATCTGGAAGGCAAGCTCAAGCAGGCAGAACAATACATCAAGTCGTTTGAGTTCACCAAAGCGCGTGAATTGTACGAACAGTTGAATCCGCTCCAGGATACGGCTACTCTCCTGTCTGATCTGGAAAAGCTCTGGTTGGAATACGATCCAGCACGCTTATTGCAATTGAGATATCCAGACAGAACGTTCACCGACATGTTCTCCGGCACAGATCGCTGGGGAGCAAAGCTTTACGCATTTGGACTCTCTGCGGCAGATCAACATCTTTACTTCGCAGCAAAAATGCCAAATGATTCGCTTCTCTATCTGGATCAGTCGCTCGATGTGGACATGAAATCGGCAAAGGCTAAGATCGACGATACACTCGGAAGTAAAGACAAGCCTGTGATTATCGTGAGTGCATCCGGCAAGGAGCGTACTCACTCCTACACGGCGCTCTCTCCAAATTTGACAAAAGAGTCACTCGATAAGCGCTTTTCGGTCCAGGCGGATGAACTCAGCGTAGAGGACTCCGAGCATGTGATCATGAAAAATGCGGTAGGCAAAGGGGAAAAAGAAATCGCTTTGTTCAAGCTCGAGGACAATGGCTTAGCTTACATGGAAAAGCTGGCTGACTTGGAGGAGGGTTCCGAGGAAACGACTGGGGGAACTGGGTCAGGAGAAGCGACTTCCCCAGCTGACGGATCAACAGAAGCGACGGATCAAACTCCCCCTACCACTCAAAAAATCGATGTTTTTGCGGGTCCTGGTGAAGAATATGAGAAGATCGGTCAGGTAGTAGCAGATGGTTCCTTCCAAGTCATCGCAGATATAAATGGCTGGTACCAGATTGTATTTGATGGAAAAGAAGGCTGGATACGCGCTACTGAATCAACGCCGTAATCAGTCCGCTTGAATAATGAGCTCCCCTCGCGATCATGGCATACGTTCCTTGATCTGCGTCAGGAGCTTTTCCTCATTTTCCGCATTGCGCCAGGTATCAGATTATTCTATAATTTATTTTTATTTTATAGACAGATGAGGAGTGAGAAGAGATGTTTGGAATCGTCCATTATGAAGCATTTCTGATGACCGCGATCATGTTGAACCTGATACCCGGCTCTGACACGATGTACATCATCACCCGCAGCATTTCGCAAGGAAAACAGGCAGGTATTCTTTCGGTTCTCGGCATTTTGACAGGCTCACTCATTCACACGCTCTTGGCTGCCTTCGGCTTGTCGCTCCTTTTGGCGCAATCCATCGTGCTTTTTAACATCGTCAAAATATTGGGGGTCGCCTATCTCGTCTATTTGGGCATTCGCATGCTCATGACGAAGGAATCACCAGCTTTTGACGCAGCCGATTCCAAGAAGCTCAAGGGTGAAAAAATTTATCTGCAAGCGATCCTGACAAGTGTCACGAATCCAAAGGTCGCCCTGTTTTTCATCGCCTTCCTCCCGCAATTTGTTAGCGCAACGGAAGCCGGACCACTCCCTTTCCTTATTCTTGGCCTTACTTTTACCGTTACGGGTGGCATCTGGTGCAGTCTCCTCGCCCTGTTTGCTTCCTTCGCTACGCAAAAATTGCGCAATAATCAGAAGTTCTCCCTCATTCTCAACAAGCTGACAGGGATTGTTTTTATCGGGATGGGGTTGAATCTGTTGCGGGCGAAAGCGAATCCTTAGGAGGTTGTCTATGAAAAAGATTATTTCTGTACTTGCACTCATTCTTTGCTTTGCTTTTTTCCCTGTTCAAATGATTGAGGCGCATCCAGGCAGAACAGATGCAAATGGTGGACACACCTGTAGAACAAACTGTGAAAAATGGGGATTACAGTATGGAGAATATCACTATCACAACGGTGGCGGTGGTTCTTCCAACAGCCAAGTAAAAAAATCGGCCCCTTCAAAACCAGCGGCCCCCGCACAACGGAAAATACTCCCTTCGAAAACAATTGTAGCCGTAGACAATGCTACCGTTTATTCTGCTCCATCCCTTGACTCTGTCGTTGCTGCAACCCTTTGGTATGGTTTTGAAATCAAAGCATCCGGTACACAGCTGGAGTTTATCTCCATCGATCAAGGTTACATTTCTAAAACAGTGGTCACCTCGTATACACCGATTACTCCTAAGACTGTCAAAATTCAAGGAGAGAAAGGCTACTTCTTCTCGACCTCTTCCGCAGAAAGTCCAGGCAGGGGCTACGCTGTCAGAGATGCACTTGTTCAAGTTGTCGGTGAACATGGAGATTGGTATTACGGCTCCACCGTTGATGCAAATGGGAAGGTTTTAGTTGGATTTGTTTCAAAAAGCATCGCCTATTAACCATAGAATGAAGACCGAAAAAGCCAGAAAGGAGATTCTTCCTCCCCTGGCTTTTTTCATGTTCAGAAATTGTATAGGTCGAAAGATTATGATACCTCTAGGCATTTTTTCATAATTGGAACAGCAGGTGAATCTGTTGTTCTCGACTAGCAAGACTTGTACAACGAAGGATGCCCTTGCCGAACATAGTTAACGAAAAATTGGGACAAGGGGGGAAAGATGAATTGAGTTAACGGTGCGAAAAGGGAGTTGAAGAATGTGCGAGTGCTGTTAAGTGCTGGGTTTATCCTGGCAGGCTTGTTCCTCCTTTTCTATCCTCAATGGGAAACGGCGGTATCTGCACAAAAGCAGGAACAGCTCATCGAAGCGTTCGAACAACTGAGCAACGTCAGCGAGCAAATAGAAACAACTGCTTCAGAAGATACACCATCTCCTCAGATACAAGAGCCGCTCGCTATGTTGGAAGGTGCCAGAGGCGTGATTCGGATTCCCAAAATTGATCTGGAAATGATGATTTTTGAAGGCGCGGACAAGCATTCCTTGAGTAAAGGTGTTGGCCTGATCGAGCCAGACAAGGAATTCGGCGTGAACAATGTTGGACTGGCTGGCCATCGCGGGATTACTCATGGTAAGCAATTCAATCGCATGGACGAACTAGCACCTAACGATGAGATTGAGATCAAGACGAAAACGGCAACCTACCAGTTCGTTGTCGTGAAAGCCTTTGTCGTAGATCGTACACAAGTAGAAGTTCTAGAGGATCAAAAGAAGCCATTGATCACCTTGGTCACATGCACCCCTGTTGGAGCGAAAGATCCGAAGGACAGACTGATCGTTCAAGCTGAATGGAAACAGAAACAGACAACTTCATCTCAGCCTTAACACTTCCTACTGAAAGACAAAATGAACTAGTTTTTATTTAGTACAGGAGGAGCATATGCAAAGGAAATCTTGGATCGTTGTGGTGGCACTTTTGCTCATCATCCAAAACATTTTCGGTTTCACGACAACCTCGTATGCCCAAACACAAGGTGAGGTTGTCATTAACAATAGCGGGGAACCGGGTAAAGGCGATCCTACTGATCCGGGCACGGGAACTCCTACCGATCCAGGCACGGGAACTCCTACCGATCCAGGCACGGGAACTCCTACCGATCCAGGCACGGGAACTCCTACCGATCCAGGAACAGGGACTCCTACCGATCCGGGCACGGGAACTCCTACCGATCCAGGTACGGGGACTCCTACCGATCCAGGAACAGGGACTCCTACCGATCCAGGAACAGGGACTCCTACCGATCCAGGAACAGGGACTCCTACCGATCCAGGAACAGGGACTCCTACCGATCCAGGAACAGGGACTCCTACCGATCCAGGAACAGGGACTCCTACCAATCCAGGAACAGGGACTCCTACCGATCCAGGAACAGGGACTCCTACCGATCCAGGAACAGGGACTCCTACCAATCCAGGAACAGGGACTCCTACCAATCCAGGAACAGGGACTCCTACCAATCCAGGAACAGGGACTCCTACCACCCCAAAACCTGACCCTGAAGACAACATCATCAAAGACAACATCATCACCAGCGTAGCCATGAAGGACAAAGACGGAAACAACATTGAAGACATCCGCCCCGATCAGGGCTCACGTGTTCAAGTTGATTTCACATGGAAAGTCCCTGCTGGACATCCTTACTCAGAAGGTGCCACCTTTACTTTCCCTCTTCCAGATAAGTTTCGGACGGACCGCGATTTGACCGGAGATCTGAACGGAGGCTACGGCACCTATGAAGTGAAAACAGACGGCACCGTCACCTTCACTTTCAGTGATGCCATCAATGACGGCGCAGAGATCAATGACGGAACGTTCTATGTGTGGCGGGAATTCGATGAGAAAAAGTTTGAGGGTGGCACGAGACAGGAGATCGATTTCAAATTCGATGGCATCGCTCCGATCTCTGTCCATTTCAAAGGAAAAAACAACAATGAAATCGACAAGAACGGAAAAGCAAACAAGGGCATGAATCCTAGCTATCTCGACTGGACTATCGATTTTAACCTGAGTGAAAATCCGATTAAAGGCGCTGTCTTTACGGATGAGCTTCCAAGCGGTCTGGATATCGACATGAGCTCGATTAAGGTCTTCCCATTAGAAGTTCAGTTGAATGGCTTTGTTCATCCAAAGGCTGAGATAACCACCTTCACTCCTGAGAAATTAACAGAAGGAAACGGGTTCAAAATTAACTTTGGCGACATCGACGGTGCTTATCGCGTCGCGTACAAGACCAACGTCACCGGTACGACAGATACAACCTACACGAATAAAGCCACTGTCACAGGAACGAACCTTCCAAAGGATTTAATCGATTCCGCGAATGTCTCTGTCCGATTCAGCCAGCCTCTGAACAAAAAGGCGATTCACTACGATTACACCAAACAAACGATCACCTGGGCTATTCAGTACAACTACAATGAAAAACTGATCAAGCAAAGCGATGCATGGCTCGAGGATCGATTCGATACGAGTCATCAAGAGCTCGTGAATGGTTCCTTTACCGTTCACAAAATGACCATCGGTGACAACGGAAACGGAACAAAAGACGGGGCTGCCATCAAAGAGTACAGTGTAACCCCATCGGATACCGGCTTCCGCTTGAAGTTTGACCATGACGTGTCGGCTGCTTACGAAATCACCTACCAAACCAAAGCCAAAAATCGTGTCCACCAAGACAGCTACCTCGTGAAAAATGAAGTAGAGATCTATGATGGAACCAAAAAAGATGCATCCAGAGAGATCAATCAAGCAATCTTCTGGAAAACCGCCAAAAAAGAAAAAGTGAACTATCTGGATAAAACGATCGAATGGACGCTTAGTCTAAATGACGACAATCAGGTGATGGATGAAGTCGTTATTACCGACAGTTACGCGGGTCAAGGGCTGACTCTTCTTCCTGACGAGGTAAAAATCAGCGATTGGACAAAGGATTTGGAAAAAGGTCCTGACAAAGACTACAGCATCTCTCCGAACCCAAAGTACGAAGATGGATTCAAGATCACCTTCCACAAACCAGTCACAAAGAGTCTAGTCATTACGTACCTGACAAAGTTCGATCCTACTTCCAAGGACCGTCCATCCGTGTACAAAAACGAGGCGGAGCTGAACTGGAAGGAAAACGTGAAAGCACAAGACCCTATCACGAAATCGGCTACTGTTAAACCAGACAACTACACGAACAATAACGGCAACAAAACGGGTACATACGACGCCCGCACAAAAGAAATCACGTGGACAATCGATGTGAACTATAACCTTCACAAGATTAATAACGCGATCATCCGGGATTTTTATACCGGAGAACAAACTTTTGTGAAGGACTCGTTACGAGTGCATAAGTTGCTGCTAACAGGTGGAGCAGACGGCGTGAAGGTGGTCCAAGGACCAGTTGTTCCTATTAAATTCGACCCATTAACCAACGGTTTTGAGCTGCATCTTGGACAGATCGACTCGGCCTATCGCATCACGTACACAACCAGTTTGGCTGATCTGCCAGTCGGAGAAGTGTACGAAAACAATGCCACTATGCACGATAGTGACATAACAGGCACTCCACTCTATAAAGGCAAGACGACCGTCAGACCTGCATACGGTGGGCAGTACGTCCTCAAAACAGGCGTACAAGGTACAGGAGCAGATTCAGAGTATGCAACATGGACAGTAAAAATCAATCCGAGCCAGTCTCATATTTCAGCAGGTGCTGTATTGACCGATACGCTGTCCAGCAATCAAATTCTGATGAAAGACTCCTTCAAACTCTTTACGACAATCGTCTCTGAATCCGGTGCTTTGACTGTCGGAAAAGAAATGGCCTCCGAGGACTACACATTAGAAGTGGTTGGCAACTCCTTTAAACTGACTTTCAAAAACGACCTGAAAACTGCCTACATCCTGGAGTACCGTTCCTTTATCAATGCTGATCATGGCGAGATCATCAAAAACGAAGCCTCTTTTGCAGGGAAAACAGTTGTAGGTAAAGGGAAAGACGGACAAGAGGGTGTCAAAGTCAGCTTGTCCGGTGCTGGTGGCGGAGCCAGCACACCTGGTAAAGGCGACTTAAAAATCGTCAAAACAGACGCAGATACGAAAAAAGCTTTGGCAGGCGCCACGTTTGGTCTGTACGACAAGGCAGGGAAAACCTTGCTGGAAACAGTCGTGACCGATGAAAATGGCATCGCCCCCTTCAAAGGCTACAAATTTAAAGCGTACAAGCTAAAAGAACTATCCGCTCCTGTTGGCTACGTCATCGCAGACGAGTACAGAAACGGAAAAGACATTACGTTAAAAGCTCCTGCAGGTGCTGACCCAGCTGCTCCAGTTACAATCGAAATGCCCATCGGCAACAAGCTGCTCCGTCAAGGATTTGAGTTAACCAAAGTTGACGCGGAGAATGCTGGGAAAACGTTGGAAGGCGCTGTCTTCAATCTACAGGTTGAAAAGGGCAGAGCATACGAAACGATCGCTGAGCTGACAACCGGCTCTGACGGAAAAGTCTCCAAAGGCGATCTGGCAGAAGGAAACTATCAGCTAGTCGAAACGAAAGCTCCTAAGGGATACAAGCTGGATGCGACCCCCATTTCATTCAAAATCGCCTCCAACCAGACAGAAATTGTGACCCTTACGAAAAAGAACGCCAAAAATATCGGGTCCGTTCAATTGCTGAAAGTGGACCATTACACCAAAGTGCCACTTCCTGGCGTCACCTTTGAGCTTCAAGATGCTGACGGGAAAGTACTGCAAAGTGGACTCACAACGGATAAGGACGGTATCCTTCTCCTCGAAAACCTGAAAGCAGGATTCTACCAGCTCGTGGAAACAAAAGCTCTTGCTGATTATGAGCTCGCTGAACCACTGAAATTCGAAGTGACAGAGGAAGACACAGCCTCTCTCACATTGACCAACAGATTGAACCCAGGATCTGTGAAACTGACCAAAGTAAGGACGGGTTACCCAAATCATAAGCTCAAAGGAGCTGAATTTACGCTCCACGATGAAAATGGTCAGGTAGCCAAAGATATGAACGGTCAGGAGCTTACAAAGCTGACTACGGATGGCAACGGAGAGCTGATTGTCGAAGGCCTGAATCCGGGCAAGTATGAGTTTATCGAGACAAAGGCACCTGCTGGTTATGTTAAAAGCAGCAAGCCAATCGGGTTCGAAATTAAAAGAAACCAAGTAGCTGGCGACCATGTGTTGGTGACTGTCGAAAATGACGTGACCTCCGGTGGAGGCGGTGGTGGTGGAGGCGGAAATCCTGAGCCAAAACCAGATCCTAAACCAGACCCTAAACCAGACCCTAAGCCAGACCCTAAGCCAGACCCTAAGCCAGATCCTAAGCCAGATCCTAAGCCAGATCCTAAGCCGGAAAAGCCAGACAAACCGGATAAACCAGACAAACCTGGCAAACCGGATCAACCAGGCAAACCAGACCAACCTGGTAACCCAGATCAACCTGGTAATCCAGACCAACCTGGTAATCCAGACCAACCTAGCAACCCAGACCAACCGAACAACCCAGACCAACCTAGCACCCCAGACCAACCGAGTAATCCTGATGACACTTCAAACCCCAACACTTCCGGCGAAATGAATCAAACAGGAAATACGAGCAAACCGAACGATTCAGCAGCTCCTAATAACCCCAACGTCTTGGAAACCGGCAACGATCCGTCTACAGGAAAAGTATTGCCCCAGACTGGAGAACAGGCTAACCCACTCCCTATCGTTGCAGGTATCGTTTCGATCTTGATCGGTATTTCGATCATGTATCGCAGAAACAAGAAAGCATAGTTCATCTAAAGGACCAAGTCCAGGGATCATCCCGGCTTGGTCCTTTCTTTCTCCCTACTCTAGCAATTGCCGGAGAAGCGGTTCACTTTTATATAAAATCTCCAGATGTGTCGCCTCTACGTAATAACGCTCACCTTCGAGCGCGAATACACTGTTTGCCATGACACTCCCATCCCCAGCGTCACTATTGATCGAACCCACAACTCTTCCATCGATCCATTTATCGGGAGACAGCGAAGGGACTGTTCGCAGGTAATGAATCGTTTCGTGTCCGATGCCAGCTACCAACGTGACGCGAATATTGCGGGCTGCAATAATCCCCATCGTTGCGTTCAAGTAATCCATGTATTGATTTTTCACGACCATCTTTTCATAAGGGACGAAAGCTTCTACCCCCTGATTTTTCTCCAGCAAATAATCGCCATACGCTGCTGACGGAGTAAGGTCAAGGAGACTGGGAAAGTGTCTGTGAATAGCTTGTATACGATGAAAAGGAATGCTTTGCTCCAAATAGGCCAGATATACATTCATGTATAGCTCTATGACATTTCTTTTGGCAGAAACGGAGCGCGGCAGCTTCCCTCCTGCCCAATAGCTGTAGGCGACAGGCGATCCTGCGTTGGGAGTCGCAAAAATGAGCAGCTGATCCACATCGTTTTGATAATATCCGCTTTGGACATAGGCTCTGGCAACAAGCCCCCCCATGCTATGACAAACGAGATTGACATAAGGGGAACCGGTTGTTTGCTTCGCCCGCTCGATGGTAGGTAGCAAAAAGCGCTCGGCTGAGATATCGATCTGCCTTCGCCAATCATAAAAAGCTACAAACAATTGTTCATTGAGGGGGTAACCCATTTTTCCAAGCAAACGGATAAATGGCTCGTAAGCCGTTCGGGCAAACCCGAAGCCCCAATCACCAGTACCCGGAATAATTCGATCACTCATCGACCCAAATAGCCCCGGAACAAAAACAATCGGTGCCTTTTGCGCAAGAATAGAACTCATGCTTGCACTCCTCTCCCTCACTTTTGTCCCATGACCAGAAGGAAAACAACATATGCTTTTGCCTATGCCAGAGAAGCTTGGGTGGTTCCCTTTCTTCGATGAGTTTCGTCATTTTTTGCTGAAACTTCCCACTTGAGCGTAACAAAGCGATATAATAAAGCGTCAAACGTATTGGCTAATGTTTCAAGCAAATCTATCTTGTCGGAGGATTGGCAAAGATGAAAGTACGCAAGTGGTTTATGCTTTTGCTAATGTTCGTACTATGTATTCCAACGATGGGGATTTCCGTGCAGGCCGCGCAGACATCCTCTGGCATCAGCATCTATTTAGACGGGCAACAAATCAAAAGTGACGTCGCTCCGTACATTGTTCCAAAAGCAAACGTAACGATGGTCCCAATGCGGGTGATCGGTGAAAATCTGGGAGCCAAAGTAAATTGGGAGCCAAAGTCTCAAACCGCAATGATCAGCAAGCAAGATACCTTGTTGTCCCTGACGGTTAATCAAAAGAACGCTCTCGTGAACAACAATAGCGTCCTACTCGATGCTTCTGTTCAGAACAAACAAGGAAGAATTATGGTTCCGCTGCGCTTTGTCTCCGAGCAAATGGGACTTGAGGTAAAATGGGAAGACAAAACAAGAACCATTCGCCTGCAAAGCGGAAACGTCGCTACCATGACACCACAACCACCGGATGTATCGAGTGAAACTGGCGGTATGGCACCAGGCACGCCGATCGTGACAAACGGAGGCTTGCGCGGGGTATGGATATCTACGGTCTACAACTTGGACTGGCCTTCTTCCGGTTCTTACGGAAACCAAGCGAAACAGCAACAAGAATACATACAGCTACTAGATGAACTGCAAGCCATGGGAATGAACGCTGTTTTCGTGCAAGTGCGTCCATCTGGAGATGCACTGTACCCTTCTACACTCACTCCATGGTCGAGATTTTTGACGGGAACTCCAGGGAAAAATCCTGGCTACGACCCACTTGCCTTTATGGTAGAAGAAACGCATAGGCGCGGGATGCAATTCCATGCTTGGTTCAACCCGTTCCGTGCCACTACCGATGCAAAAACAGACCAATTGCCAGCGAATCACGTGATCAAGCAGCACCCTGACTGGATTGTGAATGCCAACAAAAAGTTGTACATCAATCCGGGTGTTCCGGCAGCACGTCAGCAAATTATCAACGAAGTCATGGAAGTCGTGCAGCGCTATGAAATCGATGGTGTCCATCTGGATGATTATTTCTATCCTTCCAATGTCGCCTTTGCAGACGATGCAGCATTCAAGGCTTACAACAGCAAAAAAATCGTATCCAAAGCAGACTGGCGCCGCGATAATATCAATCAGTTTGTTCAACAATTGAATCAGTCCATCAAGAGCGTCAAGCCTCACGTTCAGTTCGGGATCAGTCCATTCGGTGTATGGCGCAACAGCAACGTCGACCCGACCGGCTCCGATACAAAAGCTGGCGTTACTGCTTATGACCACATGTTTGCCGATGTGCGCACATGGATTCAACAAGGATGGATCGATTATGTGACTCCGCAAATTTATTGGAGCCTTTCCTTCGCGCCTGCCCAATATGACAAGCTCGTTACTTGGTGGGCAAACGAAGTACAAGGGACGAACGTCAAGCTCTACATCGGTCATTCGCCATACAAGCTGGGAACGGCTGAGGCTGGCTGGCAGAGTGCCCAGGAGATTATCAACCAGTTGAATTACAACGCGATGGTTCCTCAGGTTCAGGGCAGTATTTTCTTTAGTGCCAAGGATTTGCGGAAAAATCCGTTGGGTCTGCTCCCTGCTCTTAGCAGTTATTACAACCGCTAGATAAATAACAAAAACCCCCGAATCATAGTAGCAAAGCATACTTGCTACATTTGTTTCGGGGGTTTTACTTCTACGTTAATTTTTCTACAATGAACGTGAGTTGCGCTTCCAAGGAGATCGGGTCATTAAAATAGGAACCTTTCTGATCGATCTGAAAAACCTTGTTATTTTTTACTGCCGACAAGCCTTTCCAAACGTTTGTACTGTATACACTCTCTGGATTGGCATCATCTCCGGACCATGCACTGGTAAAAAGGTAGTCTCCCGCAAAGTCCGGCAGTGTTTCGAGTGAGACCTCCGCCCAGCCTGTATTGCTATCAATAGCTTCTTTTTGTACGGCATTCGGAGCCTTCAACTGAAATTCGCCGTAAAGGATGTCTCCACCCCTTCCGAAGTTGTGCCCAAACGCATAGATCCCCTTGGCGTACGGCTGTAGAATCGAAACGGTTTTATCTCCTACCGCTCCTTGCACCTTAGGTTTTGCCTCAGCAATTTTCTTGTCCCATTCGGCAATCCACTCATTCGCTTTGTCTTCTCTTCCTGTCATTTTCCCAAACTCACGCAGTTCTTCGCGGATTGGCTTCTTTCCGTATGGAATCACTACCGTTGGCGCTATTTTGGTAAACTGCTCAATATTCTGATCCCCTTCAAATACAATAAGTAAATCAGGATTCATCGACAGTACTTTTTCTACCGATGTTCCGTCGCCCACGCTCTCGATACCATCCAGCTTTCCTTTAAAATACGGGTTTTCCATAGCATGGTCCGTGATACCGATAGGCTTGACCCCCAGTGTTAGAAAGTGTCCAACATAGCTGTCCGCAAGTATCACAGCCCTTTTTGGGTCCTTAGGAATTCTCACTGTGCCATTAAACGCCTCGTAGGTGATATATTCATTGTTACTCTCGTTATCTGAACCCTCCTGCGCAGGTTGAGAAGTTGGATTGGCTGGTGTCTGTCCGCAAGCTGATAACATGCTGATCATGACCATAATAAGAGCTACCATTATGATCTTATCTAAGCCTGATTTTCTCATTCTCAAAAGAACCTCTCCTTCAACGAATCAACTCTTGAAACTGATAATCATTCTCGTGAATTTTAGCATAAAGAGATTGCTCTGCCCATCTTTTTCGCGTTATCCGAGATACCATTTACAATTGGTCACAAAAAATGCCGCGAAGCATGTTCGCGACATTGGTAGTTTTATTTTTTCGGCATTACCTTACCGGCTTATTTCGTTACTTTGTGAAGACCGAACAGCATGAGGACATCATTATCGCTGCTCTCATACTCTTTCACTTCACCTTTAAAGGAAGTTTCTTTGACAATAATCTTGCTGCCTGTCGCATTGGGTTTCATTTCAATGATATGTGAAGATAGATTAAGATCATCTGCCTTGATACCTAACTTCGCGGAAAGATCTTTAACCGTAGCCTCGAAATCACCTAATTTACTGTCTTTAATGGTTACTCTCTGGCCATCCTCAGAAAAAACGAATGAAATTCTTAGACTCGCTCCTTTTGATATCCTTTTTTATGTGCAAGTAAATCTCTTACTTGCTACATTTAGGGTAAGAAGAAATGTTAAATAAAATCGTATGATAAAACTAAAATTTTCCTTAACTCATCGCACATCCTCGGTTCTTTTGAGTATACTCACCTGATTGAGGAATCTACTTGTTCAGGCAAAACCCCCGAATCAGTAGCTGAGTTCGGGGGTTCCTATTTGTGAAGTAAGAGCTATTTGTTTTTCGGGACAACAACATTGACGAACTGGCTGATAGTATCCTTGTTCAATTTGTCTCCGTCTGTCGATACTTCATACTGCAATTTCTTGCCGGAATCCTCTGTTACCCAGACAATTCTTTTGCTAACCCGGTCTTCACTAGCTTCTTCTGTATACAGCACTTCCGTTTTTCCTATTTTTATTACCTCTTTTTTCTGTTTATCCAGGTCAACTACATACGTTGTGCTGCCCTCAACGTCTTCGTAATTGGTGATGTTGAAATTTAAATAGCTTCCCTCTGAATCCTTGTATGTCGCATACATATAATCTAGCTCATTCGTCCATTCCAAGGGTTGCATGACGAATTCTTTTTTCTCTTTTTCTGCTTGTTTGTACAGAGCTTCCTTGTCATACTTCTCATAATCGAATTGGATGCCATTTGCGAAGCGAGCATCTAAAAAATGATACCCTCCTGGCAGCGTTTCAGGCACATATACCCCTTCCCCCATTTTCTTACGAAGGTCTGTTAATGTGGCAAATTCAAACGGTCTTGAGACTCTCTCCACCGTTTTCTTTGGGTTGTAAACGGCGATATAGAGAGCAGCCGCAGTTCCCGGCTCCAAGGTATCCTCAATTTCCCAACGTTTATCGTAATATTTCTCCTTTTCGGGCTCTAACTCTTTAACGATTTTCGATTTGCCCTGATACTGTGAACTGTTCTTTTCCTCATACAAAACCTCGCCCTTCTCATTCTTCAACTGATAGTATTGGACAGCAGCATAGCCCGATGAAATGCTGGCGATCAAACCAATAGCGATTAATATGCTTACCTTGTATTTCACAAAAAATCTCTCCTTGTCTCGTTTGATTTTGGTCATCACTTGCTTGCTAATGTCAATCTCCTGCGGGATACGCGGGTCATTGAACAGGTCCTTAATATTCTCGTGCGATTTGTTTGGACTCATCGTGAGTTGACCCTCCTTTCCCGAAAGGAGAATAAGCGGATCGGAACTTCGATGCCGTACGCTCGAATTTTTTGCGCAGACTGGCAGCGTTTTTGTTCATGATCAAGGAAATTTCCTCGTAGGTCTTTTCTTCCACGCCTCGCAGCAAGAGAAGCGTTCTTTCCTCTACCGAGAGTGTCTGCATAGCAAGAAATACATCCTCACTGAAATAAACATTTTCAATATGCCGCTCGATGTCTGATTGAGACTCTTTGTCCTGCATCAAAAATGGCAACAGCTGTGTCCATTTCCTTTTTCTGATGAGATCGATGCAATGGTGATAGGCTATTTTATAAAGCCAAGCTGCAAAGGGCATGGTTGGACTGTATTTTTTCAAGCTACGATAAGCCTTGAAGAAGACCTCCTGTGTGGCATCCTCTGCTTCGAACCGATTCCCCAAGATGTGGTAGCAGTAGTGAAATATCGGGGTTTGGTAGCTTTTCATGATGGTAGCGTAGCGGTCATCCGCTCCCTGAATGATCTCATCCACGAGTTCTTCTATCTGTTTCGTGTCCACTCTCTCCCTCCTTCCAACTGGTATAACGTACCATGTCACCCTCTATGTGACATCACGTACAAAAAAATGCCGCGAAGCACATTCGCGACATTTGAAGACCTTATTTTTTACCGAGCACAGGCTTTTCCTGGTAAAAGAAATTCGGCGTATGGATGGTGTTGTCGTACAGACTGTGGAAAATATGCGTAGCTGCTCCAGAGATCGGCGGAACCAGCCATGTCCAGTCACCCGTAACGGCTCGACCACATTTCTCTTCTCTTTCCTCAAATCGCTTGAATTGCTGGCTCGCCGTGTGGTGATCGACAATCGATACTCCTTTTTCCTTGAAGGAATGCAGGACGGCTACATTCAGCTCGATGAGCGCTTTGTCTCTCCAAAGTGTCACTTCCCTGCTCGTATCGAGCCCCATGACCTCTGCGACCTTTGGCAGCAGGTTATATCGTTCTTGGTCAGCGAAATTGCGCGCACCGATCTCCGTTCCCATGTACCAACCGTTAAATGGAGCGGCCAAATAGTCGATACCGCCAATCTCCATGCGCATATTCGAAACAATAGGAACCCCGTACCATTGCAATTCCATATCAGCAAAGCCCGGCAAATCTGGATGCACGATCGGCACCTCCAAGACCAGCTCCTGAGGAATCTCAAAAAACTGCGGTGTCCGATCTCCAATTTGCACGACAAGCGGCAAAACGTCGTAGTTTGTGCCTTTACCTTGCCATCCAAGGCTCTCACATAGCTTCGTCAACGAAAGCGATATCGGGTCACCCAGTATGCCGTGCTCTGTCTCGTATCCCGCGTAGCGAATCAGTTGGTCATTCCAGATGCGCATGGGAGCTCTGCCTGCTACAGCAGGTGCAAATACCGTGATGGTCGGGCGAATCTTCCCGTCATTGGTGGCAAAGTCGATGTGTCGGAGCATGGCCTGCGCCATTTCCTCTTCTGTTTCGACATGCCGCTCATCTATCACAACTAACGATTCCCAAAAGAACCGCCCAATACATCGATTGCTGTTGCGCCAGGCCATTTTTGCTCCGTGACGAAGCTCCTCTGCTGTATGCTCATAGTATCCCTGCTGTTCGATCGTCTGTCGGACTTCCTGGATTCGTCGCTCGGTTTCGTCCGATGTCTTGTCCAGTTCACGATAGCATGTCCGGATAAATTGCTCTGCCGCTTCCATCAGTTGAATTGGTTCCATATTCCCTCTTTTCACGCTGAAGGGTGTCGCTTCGCTGTTACTTTCTTCATCGTAGAATTTTGTTACCTCCATTATAAAATTACTCGTGCTTGATTACCAATCATGTAGGCATTTGGACACATATCTGTAAGAAACATGGACGAAAGAAAAGACAGGTGCTTACACACCTGCCCTTTCTCCTAAACAGTCATATGGTTCCACATCTCCGACTTACTCAACGAAACAGCATCTGCTCCACCCTTCAACGCTTCGTTAACCTGTTCCATATTCCAAATCAACCCGCCTAAAATAATCGGCTGCGACAAATGCTCCTTCATATACGAAATAATAGACGGCGCTATCCCCGGCATGATTTCAATCGCATCCGGCTGGTTTTCCAAGACGTTTTTAATGGTCGTCGTGAGAGAGGTAGAATCGATCAAAAAGACTCGCTGGATCGTCAGCATCCCTTCCTTTTTGGCCGCGCGAATCATCGGTCCTTTGGTAGTGACAATGCCCGTTGGTTGGAGATAGGTGGACAAGAAGCGGAAAGCCTCCTTGTCATTGGACAAGCCATTCATGAGGTCTGTGTGCAAAAAAATCGGCTTGCTCGACTGACGAATGGTTTCGGCTTCCTCCATCAGCTTGGTCAGCTTTCCGTACATCAAAAGGATCGCGCAGGCTCGGGACGCCATCGCCTCTCCCAAGCGATCCTGTTCGGTTGCCGCAATAATCGGGTTCGTTTTCAAAATCGTTTGCATGTCCATGTTATTCGCCTCCTGCCCTCAGTAGCCGTTCCACACTTACCTCAGCGCAGCCAAGCTGCTTAGTCTCCACGACCCAATGACCTGCGAATCCGTTGTCTTTTAAAAGTGACAGGATCGATGCGAACGGAATCGTTCCGTCACCCACTGCCAAATGATCGTCGAGCTTGCCAAAGTTATCACTCAGGTGAAGAGCGGACAAATAAGGAAGCACCTCCTGCAATGCATCGATTGCATATCCCGGACGAATCAAATGGGCATGGCCTACGTCGTACACGATCCGCACGCGAGACGAATCGACATTCTGGCATATACGCACGAGATCCTCGACGTTCCACCCGAGCACTTTTGGATAAGGGGGAACATTCTCGACCGTCAGTATGGTTCTGCCCTCTGCGGACAGCTCGGTGGTCAACAAGTGGAGTGCCTGACTCACATTTTCCACACCTCTGGCACGCTCGCCTTCCACGAGGCGGTCTTCTACTTCCCCCGCATGCATCACGACGTGTGTGCAGTCAAGAAAGCTGGCAATCTCCAGGCAGCGCTTCATCGTGTCCAACGTTTGCCCCCGGGTTGGTCCTGAGTCCGCCGCCAGATTGCAGCCACTAATCGGCGCGTGAATCGACCAGGTAATCCCTCTCTCGTTTCCCTGCTGCTTCAACTCTCTCAGCTGCTCCCAGGACCAGTCCAAGAGGTCGGCATGATTCTCTTCACACATAATCTCGATGGCCTTCCAATCATGGTGCAAAAGCTGAACAATAGCATCACGCAAGGACAGATCAAATAATGCATAGGTGGATACGGAAAACGAGCTTTTGTCTCTCATCATTCATGACCCTCCCTCTTATTTCACGCCGGAGTGGATGAAGCTGTTGATAAACTGCCGCTGGAACAACAAAAATGCCAGCAATAACGGAAAAATCACCATGACCGTCGCTGCACTTACCTCGGCCCACTGCGCCCCTGTCTCAAACGATTGGGCAAAAATCGCCAGACCGACCGTCAACGGGCGATTTTCTACGGAATTCGTAATAATCAGCGGCCACATGAAGTTGTTCCAATGATAGCTGACCGAGACCAAGCCAAACGCAATGTAGGTCGGCTTCGCTAACGGAACGTACACCCGCCACAGAATCTGGAACCAGGAGCAGCCTTCCATCCGTGCCGCCTCCTCCAGCTCGTGCGGGATTGTCTTGAAGGTTTGTCGCAACAAAAAGACCCCGAAGGCAGAAGCGAAATACGGTAGCATAATGCCGATTTTGGTATCCAGCAAAGACAAGTCACGCAGGACGTTATAGTTGGGGAAAATTAAGATATCCGCTGGAACCATGAGCTGGACCAGGAACAGGACAAACAGCACGTCCTTTCCCCAAAATTGCAGCTTCGCAAAGGCATAGGCTGCCAGTGTAGCCGTGATCATTTGCGCCACCAAAATACCGGTCACGATCAAAAAGGTATTGATGTAGTACTGGTCAAAGGGCGCTGCATCCCACACCTTCGCAAAGTTATCGAGTGTAAAATCTGTACTGAACGACCACGAAGTCGCCAGCTCCCTCGGGCGAAAGGAAGTCCAGACCGCCCAGAGCAAAGGAAACAACCAGAGAACGGCCAAGCCGTACATTCCAACCGTTGTGATTTTGCGAAGCATCTGCCATCCCCCCTAGTTGTAATGAATCTTTTTATCCATACCAAAAAACTGAAAAGCAGCGACTAGCAAGAGCAGCACGACCATGACAATCGTCAGTGCCGAGGCCATTCCTTGATCCCAGAAAGAAAACGCCGTCTCGTATATGTAGTACAGCAAGAGATTGCTGGCATTATCCGGCCCGCCTTTGGTCATGATCACCAAATGGTCTACCAGCTTGAAAGAGTTGGTGAAGGCGATAATACTGACGAACATCGTCGTTGGCATAAGCAGTGGAAAGGTGATGCGGCGAAAAACCGTCCACGACGATGCCCCTTCCATAGAGGCGGATTCGTATAGCTCCTGTGAAATGTTTTGCAGCCCCGCCAAATAAAAGATCATGAAATAGCCCGCTTCCTTCCAAATGACCATGAAGATCATCGCCCACATCACATTATTCTGATCGCCGAGCCAGTTCATGTCGCCTTTTCCAAACCACTCCATCACATGACTAAGTGCTCCGTACTCTGGTGTGTAAATAAACAGCCAGATGTTCGCCACTGCAATCATCGGAACAACTGTCGGGTAAAAATAAGCCGTGCGGATAAAGCTCTTCCCTCGTAATGCCTTGTTGGCGAACATAGCCATAGCTAGCGCGAGAGCCACACTCGTCGGCACCGTTCCGATGGCAAACCAGATATTATTGGTCAGCACCTTCCAAAACACTTCATCTTCCACCATTTGTTTATAATTATCTATCCCGTTAAAAAACGGCTCTGGAGAACCCAGATCCGCTTGATGAAAACTGAGTATGAACGTTTGTATAACCGGATAGAAGGTAAACAACAGCAGGAAGATGAGGGAGGGAAGGAGCAAGAGCCAGGCGTACATGTTCACTTTCCATTTTGCGCGTAGTTCCCCCATTGTCGCTCCCCCATTGCTGCTTGATTTATTTATTGAACGGTGCTAGCATCTTGTCCGCTTCTTCCTGCGCTTTTTTCAACGCTTCCGCAGGCTCGGATTGACCAGTGATCACGGATTGCAGCGTGTCGTTCAAGAGCTTTGTCACTTTGCCGTTATTGTGTGTAGACATCTCCGCATGACCGTATTCCAGCTGGTCACGAGCTACTGATGCTGCCGGGAAGTCCTTGACGTATTGCTTCATCGTCTCTTCTTCGTATGCAGACTTGCGTGTCGCAACATAGCCAGTATCGACGCTCCACTGAGCAGCGCGCTTAGGCTCGGTCATAAAGCGAATGAACTTCCATGCCGCTTCCTGTTTCTTTGCATCCGTTCCCTTGAACATGTAGAAGTTACCGCCACCTGTCGGGCTGCCGTAGTTCTTTTTCGCTGGCAAAAACGCTACGCCAAAATCAAACTTCCCGCTTTTCTTCACGTTCGTCAGGTTCCCTGTCGTATGGAACATCATCGCCGTTTTGCCTTCCAAGAAATCAGACGGTACAGTCGCCCACTCGTTAACGCCTTCAGGCATCACTTGATGCTTTTTGGACAAATCTACCCAAAATTGCAGGGCTTCTACATTTTCTGGCGTATCCAAAAACACTTTTTTCCCATCTTCGGACATCAAGTTCTTGCCGTTTTGTAGAGCAAGCGCTTGGAACATCCAATACGTAAAGCTCGATGAAGGAATCTCGACACCGTAGCGTCCGTCCTTTTTCAATTTGGCAGAGTACTGAACCAGCTCGTCCCAGGATGTCGGCGGTTTTTCCGGATCTAGCCCGACTTCCTTGAAAGCGTCCTTGTTGTAATAGAGCACAATGGTGCTGCGTTGGAACGGGATGCTGTATGTCTTGCCGTCTACTTGGGAATTTGCCAGGAAGCCCGGGAAGAAATCATTTACGTATTCGCTGCCGCCATCCTTGGCAATGAAGTCGTCCAACGGCAGGATTGCATCCATGTCCATCATCGTATGCAGCTCAGTTGAGAGCATCACCGCTACGTCGGGAGGAGTCTTGCCCTGTACAGCTGCCTGTACTTTTGTCGTCGTATCCTGATAGCTGCCCGTATAGACTGGCTTGACCTTGATATCTGGGTTTTCTTTGTTAAATTCCTCTGCCATTCCGTCCACGATCTTGGTCAACGGACCACCAACCGCAACCGGATAATAGAAGGACAGCTCTGTTTTGCCTGACGAATTGGCTCCTTGGCCCGCGTTGTTCGTGGACGAAGAAGTCCCACTGGAGCAACCCGTGATCAGACTCATACTCATGACGACCGCAAACAAGCTTTTGACAACTTTACGCATCGCAGTACCTCTCCCTTTTCTTATCTCAATTGGTCGTAACCGCTAGATTTTTTCCGGTTTCTCCATCAAATACGTTCACCTGAGCTGGATCAAAACGAACATGCATGGTTTCGCCTCTTTTGCAGTGCCATTGCCCGTTCCATTTGGCCTTCCACAGCTTGTCTCCCACCGTGAATTCCACAATGGTCTCAGAACCGAGAATCTCTACTCCTTGTACGGTGACAGGGAACTGGCAGGAAGCATCGACAGATTGCCCTTCAACGGCTGGCTGAAGTGACTCTGGACGCAGACCGAGAACGACCGGGGTCTGGTCCTTGATACCGTGAAACATAGGAAGCGGCAAAAACTGCTGACCTGCCAGCTCAATTCCTGCCTGATCGCCTACACGCCAAATGGCAGGGACCGTATTCATCGGGGGTGCCCCCGTAAACTCCGCCACGAACAAATTCGCTGGATGGTTGTAGACATCAAGCGGTTTTCCAATTTGCTGGACCTCGCCGTCGCGCAGGACCATCATGCGGTCTGCCATCGTCATCGCTTCCACCTGATCGTGCGTAACGTAAATCATCGTGATGCCCAGCTCTTGCTGCAAGCGACGGATTTCCGTGCGCATGTGCCCGCGCAGCTTGGCATCCAGATTGGACAAGGGCTCGTCCATGAGACAGATAGGGTGCTGACTGACGATGGCCCGTCCGAGTGCAACACGCTGTCGTTGTCCCCCGGATAATTCCTTCGGCTTGCGTTGCAAAAGATGCGCGATACCCAGCATCTCCGCTACACGCTCCAACCGCTTGCCCTGCTCTACTTTGTCTACCTTTCGCACCTGCAAACCAAACAAAATATTATCTTTTACCGTCAAATGCGGATAAAGTGCGTAATTTTGAAAGACCATGGAGATGTTACGCCCGCTCGGAGGGACTTGATTCATCGGCTTGCCGCCAATCAACAGCTCTCCCGTGCTGATCTCCTCCAGCCCGGCAATCATGCGCAATGTGGTTGATTTCCCACAACCAGAAGGCCCTACCAGCACGAAAAACTCCCCTGGCAGAATACGAGCGCTCACTTCATTGACGACCTTCTGGCCCCCATACATCTTGGAAATGCGCCGCAATTCCACTTCAGCCACGACTTTCCCCCCTGAACCTCTTGCTGTTTTTTACGTATCACTCGACTATAGCAATTGCTTACTAAGGTAATATTTGGGTATTGTAAAGTTTTTGTGCATAGTCGGTAATAATTCCCCCGACTCCCGCCTCGGTTGCCCGCTTCATAGCTGCTTCCTCGTTAACGGTATGCACGGTCAAAATGATTCCCCGATGCTTGGCGAATCGGATTAGCTCTGGCGTGACAATCTCATGGTTGATAAAATATTGGGCGTTCAGTTGTACCACGTCTGTTACCTGCTTTTCGGCGTACTGTTCCAGCTGTTTCTTTGGCTTGGTTCCGCTCAAGGTGAAGCCTAGTCCCAATTCCGGATTGAGCTTGGCGAAACGCTCCAATACTTCTGAGCTGAAGCTGCTGACAATCACATCCTCAACCATGTCGTGCTCCTTGATGGCCTTTGCCATTTCCTTTTCGTACCCAATCCCCTTTGCTTCTAGAATGACCACCGCTTTGCCCTTGGCCGCTTCCAGCAATTCATCCACAGTAGGAATGACAGCATCGGTAATCTCAGGCTGGTACCAGGAAGGATTTGCTGGATCGAGCTTGTTCGCGTTCAATTCGCGCAGTTCCTTCAGCGTGAAATCCTTTACCTTCCCTGTCCCGTTGGTGGTTCGCTCCAAATCAAAATCGTGGATCAGAACAAGGTGGCCATCCTTTGTTTTGTGGACGTCTGTCTCGATGATTTCTACACCCAGCTCCATTGCTTCTTCAAAGGCATACATCGTGTTTTCCGGCTTTAAGGAAGGGATACCTCGATGCGCCATGACCATCGGAGGTTGCGTGATACTTTTCTCTGGGTACGCAGCAAGCAGCTCATGTACCTCTTTTGGTTCGTGCGAGACAACCCCCGCCACACCCATCTCGATCATTTCACTCGCTTGGCTCTTGTTCGCCCGATCAATTCCCCACAAGGACAACCCGCGATTGCGGAAGTAGCGAATGACATCCTCCGTCATCGCCGTTTGCGAGAGAACGATCACATTGGAACGACTGCTCCTGGCTGAGCGTACGAGCTCCTTTTGCTTCTTTTCGTTCAGTTTGCCGTCGATATACACGAGGGCACCACGGTATTCATTATTTTTCTCCCGCATCTCTTGGACGATTTCCGGTCGGGAAGACACAATGTGCACATCAGTGAGATTCTCTTTCTGGAGCAGGTGATCGACCTCCGCTACCAGCTTCTTGTCCTCGATATGAATCACCGGGATCGCCTTGCCCTTGATCTGCTCCAGTACCTCGTCCAGCGATGTGCCGTCCTGAGTAACGACTCCGCTCTTCCCGGATTTTTTCACTGGAATAAAAATGGAAGACGCTTCTGCATCCAGAATCGCATCGAGCTCGGACTTCTCGTCGTACATGGCAATCACCGTCGGCGGAAGGACAATTCCCGTCTTAGGTTCAGGGACAATCAGCACGTCGTCTTTCAGATCAGAGACTGGAATCTTGTCTTTTTGGGCATTTGGTCCGAACAACAACTCACCAGGGGTCGGCTTGGGCTGATCGACAAAATCTTTGGACGCATCATTCGTATCCTTTTCCG
This sequence comes from Brevibacillus antibioticus, assembly GCF_005217615.1. Classification (NCBI taxonomy): domain Bacteria; kingdom Bacillati; phylum Bacillota; class Bacilli; order Caryophanales; family Paenibacillaceae; genus Brevibacillus; species Brevibacillus antibioticus. The sequence goes on along the minus strand of NZ_SZNK01000001.1, from coordinate 5,030,696 downwards.
TCAGGCGTTCCATCGAGTGTCCGCCAGCCACTCCCGGATGAGAGATGACTCCCGGAACCTTCGCATCCATATAAGCCATCGAATCCACCACATTGTACGCAGGGTCCATCAGAATGACGTGGTCGCCGCCATTGGCCAAATAAATGCTGCCTGTCGCCCAATCTGTCGGCAACAGCTCAGGGACGTCCTCCATGGAATCGAACAATTCAAAATCAGGCGTGACGCCATGGCGTTCCACGATTCCGTCTGCATAGCGTGAAATGACAATCGTCTGGTAAGGCTCAATCATGGTGCCTTCCGGAAACGCATGCATCCCTTCATTTCCTCCACGCGTTTCCTCGTCGCCGATCATGTATCCACTCAAATCAATCGAATCGTTGGAGATATTGGTGATTTCGATAAACTCGCCTGTGCTTTCATCAAAAAGAGGATCATTGACAACCTCTGTGATGAGCAAGGTTTTGCTCACCGCGCTTTGCGCCATCACGGGCGGCATACTGCCTGTCACCAGACTTGCTGCCATTAGTGACCACAACCACTTTTTGCTGCTCTTTCCCAACTCCATCTCCCTTGCCTCCTCGTTTTCCTACTCGACTTGCACCATGGCTTCCATCGTCGGAAGGATGTAATCTGGCTGGATCTCTGTGGCTTCTAGTTCGCGGCTGGTCGTCACACCTGTCATGACCAACGCCGTTTTCATGCCGCTGTTTTTCCCGAGTAAAATGTCTGTTTCCAAACGGTCACCAACCATTACACATCTTTCTGGCTGCACGTGAAACTGTTGAAAAACCTGCTCAGCGTAGTACCGGGACGGCTTGCCAGTCATCGCCCAGACAGAGGCTCCACCGGCCGTTTCAATCGCTCTCGCCAACGCCCATGTATCAGGAATGGCACCCCCTGGTACCGGACATACCGGATCGGGGTTCGCTACGATCAGGTGGGCTCCCTTTCGCACAGCGTCAGCAGCCTGTTGCAGCTTTTCATACGTAAATCCACGGTCCATTCCAACCAATACATGCGTAGCTTCCTCCGCATCTTGCACCTGTTTTATATGAAAGCTCGCAATCTCTTCCTCCAGGGCAGGCTCCCCAACGATCAGGACACGCGCTTGCTCCGCATTTTCTTGAAGATACAATCCCGCTGCATAGGCAGCTGTCATGATTTCTTCCCGCCGGGCAGCCAATCCGAGCTTCTGGAGGCGAGTCTGACAAGCTGTTCTTGTCTGTACCGTCGTATTGGTCAAAAACATGATTTTCTTCTGCTTCTCCCGCAGTGCTGCAAGTGTCTTTTCCACCCCAGGAAGCAGTTCATTCCCGAGAAAAATCGTTCCATCCAAATCAAAAAAATACGCATCGTACCTATCTGTATCTAACAAATCCCTTACTCGCTCCTTTCATTCGAAAACACAAAAAGCCCTCATACACGGCAATAGCACAAAGAAACAAACCGAACGAACGGTCTTTTTCGAATCTATTGCTGTATGAGGGCTTTCTCCACGTCTCGACCCACTTACAGACGTTATTCATTTGGTTGATAGCTCGATCATAGCAGGGCATTGTTAAGGGATTGTTGAGCTATTTTTGGTTTTATGTGAACAACACCAAAACTAACCATTGGTAGTTAGCCAAAAAAAGATTGCAAACTGTCTAAGAAAGAGTAAAATTCTTTGTGGATGATAATGATATTCATTATCGGAATATAATCTTATAATTATACACTTATATCATATGAAGGGATGTCTTTTCATGATACAAAAATGGAGTTATCCACTCGCGGCAGTTGTTCTCGGCTCTTCCTTGCTCGCTGCTTGCGGAAACGCACAAACACAAACCGAAGAGAAAAAACCAGAAGCTGCGCAGCCTGACAAGCCTGCCGCTACTGATCAGTCTGCGACAGCGAGCACTACTCCTTCTCCTGAGCTGCAAGCCTCTATTGATCAATACCGAAAATGGGTCGTTGACCAAACCGACCAATTCGTAAAAGCAACAGAGAGCTTCACCAACGCCGTCAAAGCAGGCGATATGGAGAAAGCGAAAAAGGAGTATGCTCCAGCCCGTGCTTACTTTGAGAAAATCGAGCCTATCGCTGAATCTCTCGGCGATTTTGACCCGTGGATCGATGCCCGTGAAGGCGATGTGCCTGATAACGAATGGCGCGGCTATCACAAATTAGAGAAAGCACTTTGGGAATCTAAATCGGTCGCTGACCAAGGAAAAGTGGCGGATCAACTGCTGCAAGATGTGAAGCAGCTCCGCGTGAAGGTAGAGAGCGTCGAAATCGATGTGCCTATGCTGGTAACGGGTGCGGTTGAGCTCTTAAACGAGGTATCATCGAGCAAGGTAACTGGTGAGGAAGAACGCTATTCCCACACAGATTTGTACGATTTCGCTGCGAACGTGGAAGGCGCTCACGAAATTTACAAAGTATTGAAGCCTGCTGTTACGGAAAAAGACGCTGCTCTTGCAACTGAAATTGAAGCTCGCTTTGCTGATTTGGACAAAGCACTCGCACCATACCGCAAAGGCGACGGCTATGTGCTATACACGGAATTGAAGCAAGACCAAGTGAAAAAGCTGAGTCAGTCCCTCGATGCATTGGCTGAGCCTTTATCCAAAATGGGTAAGATCGTAGGAGGCTAACAAGATGAATGACAAGCATCTCGAAAACACCACAGCGAACAAATTCACACGTCGAGAAGCTCTGAAGTTGGCTGGTGTCGGGGGGATTGGACTGCTGTTAGGAGCGACTGGGGTCAATACCCTTTTGCCCTCCTCTCCTAAAAATGAGCAGACAAGTGCCACTCCGACCGGTGCAGATGAGGTCATTCCCTTTTATGGCAAGCATCAGTCCGGAATCATTACACCTATGCAGGATTTTATCTGCATGGGTGCTTTTGATTTGACGACGACCTCGCTAGGGGATGTCCGCAGCTTGTTTCAAAGCTGGACGCAGGCAGCAGCACGCATGACTGCCGGCAAAAACGTCGATGAAGAGAGCGATCACGCCCTTCTTCCTCCTGTCGACACGGGAGAAGCCATGGGCCTGCGCCCAATGAAATTGACGATCACATTTGGGCTTGGCGCTTCTTTCTTTGACGAACGCTTTGGTCTGGCATCCAAACGCCCAGCTCCTTTGGTTGATTTACCTCGCTTCAACAGCGATGAAATGCGAAAAGAATGGTCGGGTGGCGACATTGTCGTGCAGGTCTGTGCCAACGATCCACAGGTCGCCTTCCATGCTCTGCGGAATTTGGCCCGGATCGCTCGAGGCAAAGCTGTCCTCCACTGGCTGCAGGAAGGCTTCCAGCGTACCAGTGCATCCGACCCGACTGGCTCCACACCACGAAATCTGCTGGGCTTCAAAGATGGCACGAACAATCCGCAGGTGAGCGATCCCGCTACCGCAAATGAAGTCGTCTGGGCTAACACTGCAGAAAGTCCTGCGTGGATGGCAGGCGGAAGCTACATGGTCATGCGTCGAATCCGCATGCGGATCGAGGTGTGGGATCGCTCTACCCTCACCGATCAGGAGAATACATTCGGTCGTCACCGTTTAACCGGAGCTCCTCTTGGCAAAGCAAATGAGTTCGATGAGCTGGAGCTGGATCGCAAGGATGCCAAGGGCAAGCCCGTTGTTCCTGTGAATTCCCATGCCGCCCTGGCCCATATGGAGGGCAAAGTGAAAATTTTGCGGCGTGGATACTCTTATTCGAGCGGAATGGATCTCAAGACTGGTCAGCTCGATGCTGGGCTGTTGTTCATTTGCTACAATCGTGATCCGCGCAAGCAATTCATTCCGATGCAACAAAAGCTCGCATCTGTCGACCGGCTCAATGAATATATCACCCATGTCGGCAGTGGTTTATACGCCTGTCTACCTGGTGCAAGTGAGGGCGGATACATCGGGGACACGCTATTTTAACCAACTACCTGGGATGGAGTGAACACCTTGAAACGCTATCTGTTTATCCTTTGTACATGCATGCTGCTATGGACATCTGCCCTGTCTGCCGCTGTAGCTGCGCCGCTGGTGCCAGAGCAGCTCAAGCAAATGATCGCCCTCTCCAGTGATGCCTTGATTAGCAGTGGAGATAACAACTGGGAAGAAGCAGCGAAAGCGATCAGCGGTATGAAGAGCGTCTGGGAGGGCAATTCGGAAGAAACCTCGGCAGATGCACAAGCTTTGACGCAAGCAATCGCGGAAGCAGAAAAAGCCCTTGCTCAAGCAAAGGCGAATCCCGACACTGCAAAAGCAGCCATCTCCACTTTGGCAAAAGCAACAGATCGTTACGTTTCGTCCAAAGAAGAAGGCGGTCAGCCAAAAGAACGCGCACACAAGCAAATTGCGGCATTGCTACCGCTCTTGCAAAACAGCATGACAGCCATCACGGAAGGCGATCTGACAAAAGCCAAGCAATCATACAACAGCTTCGTCGCCGGCTGGTACAAGGCAGAGGGTCTTGTTCGAACGGAAAATGCCGCCGTCTACGGGGATATGGAAATCAAAATTAGCGGTGCGCGCATTGCCCTGAACACTGAACCACCCGATCCTAAAAAGAGCACAGAGAAAGTACAGGCACTCATTACTACCGTGGACAATTATTTGTCAGGAAAGGCAGTCAAACAGGGCGCTGCGAGTCCTTCTTCCGAGCAGCCCACCATCTCGTCTCTACTGGCACTCCTTGCATCGGTAGAAACAGATATCGCCAATCAGGACGCAACTGCTGCTTCGGACAAAATGGAGACCTTTATTACCTCTTGGCCCTCTGTAGAAGGCGTAGTCATGACCAAATCGCCTGCTACCTACAGCAGTATCGAAGCCAAGATGGTCGCCGTCCCGACACTCATCCTGTCCAATCCCCCGCAATGGGAAAAGGCGTCCGCTAATCTTGCGGAAATGAAGACAGAGCTTGCGCCATTTGCGTCAGCGTCCTCATACACCGCTTGGGATGCGGGACTCATCTTGTTCCGGGAAGGACTGGAGGCTATCTTGATCATCGTCTCTCTCCTTACTGTCCTGAACAAGTCAGGCAATGCCGACAAGCGCAAATGGATCTGGTCTGGGTCAATTGCCGGGATCGTAGTTTCCGCCATTCTTGCCGTCATCCTCAGTGTAGTTTTCTCCAACCTGTCCACAGGCAACTCACGAGAAACGATTGAGGGAGTAACTGGACTGATTGCCGTCTTCTTTATGGTGACGATCGGTGCCTGGTTGCATAAGAAGTCCAATTTGCAGGCATGGAATCAGTTTGTTGAGAAATCTATCGGCTCTTCTTTGGCAAAAGGAGCCCTGTGGTCACTTTCATTCACCGCCTTTCTCGCTGTCGCCCGCGAAGGGGCAGAAACGATTATCTTTTATATGGGAATGGCTGCTACGATCTCCATGACAGACCTAGTGATTGGCATTTTGAGCGCGCTTGTCGTCTTGGCCGTGATTGGCTTTGTCATCATCAAGCTCAGTGCACGCATTCCGGTGCGTCCGTTCTTTTTTGTTGCCAGCCTATTGCTCTACTACATGGCATTTAAATTCGTCGGCGTCAGCATCCACGCTTTGCAGGTGACGGGAAGCTTATCTGCACACAGCAGCGATTACTTGTTGTACGCACCGACTCTCGGCATTTACGCGAGCTGGGAAACGACGATCCCGCAATTGATCATTCTCGTGATCGTTCTTTTCAATTTGTTCCTGTATTCGCGAAAAAAAGCCGTTACTCCGATTCCTCGTGTGAACTAAAGAGAGAACACCTGAAGAAACGCAGCTCCTTCATGAGGGCTGCGTTTTCTTATAAACCCCGCTATTATTTTTGGCAATCATTCTTTATCGCAAGTTCACATTTTTTCTGTTATCCTTAAATTTTTATGGAGGAAGTTGTGTTACCATATTACAGGTGTAACCTTCTTTTTACATTTTCCGTCATTAGAAGGTAAGATTCGATATTAGGATAGGAGTTAGATATGGGGGCAACATCAAATTCTGTTAAAGTTGACGTCAAAACAACGCCACGCGTTCGACAAAATATGGTCTACCTATTAGTGAAGCAGCTTCGTCCACATCAATGGACGAAAAACTTGCTTGTCTTTGCTGCCTTGCTATTTTCCTTGCACAAAGTAAGTCCGGATGTCATTGGAAAATCAGTACTGGCTTTCCTGCTGTTTTGTTTTGTATCCGGTTGTGTCTACATCCTCAATGATTTTGTCGATATCAAAAATGACCGAAATCACCCGGAAAAACAGTTCCGGCCCATGGCGTCTGGTGCATTACCGCCAGCGTTAGCATTAGCATTCGGTGCGTTTTTGCTTCTGGGTTCCCTTTTTAGTGCTTATTACTTTGACCGATTATTCGCGCTCGTCCTGTTCGTTTACTTTGTGCTCAACGTCACTTACTCGCTGAAGCTGAAGCATGTGGTCATTCTGGATGTCATGATTATCTCAGCCGGTTTTGTTTTGCGTGCCATCGGTGGAAGTCTGATGATCCAAACGCCGTTCACGCCGTGGTTTTTGCTCTGTACGATGCTGCTCGCGCTGTTTTTGGCCATCAGCAAACGTCGCCACGAGCTGATTTTGTTGCAGCAGGATAAAGGAACGCATCGCAAAGTGCTCGACAGTTATTCATCCGAACTGTTGAATCAGTTGAATACGATCGTGACGACCATGACAATCATCAGCTATTCCTTGTTCACTTTTACTTCAGGACGCACGATTCACTTGATGTGGACCATTCCGCTCGTGATCTTTGGTATTTTCCGTTACCTGTATTTGATCACCGTTGCAGGCCAGGGTGGCAGTCCGGAAAAAGTTTTGTTGCAGGACAAGCCGATTCTCATTACGGTGTTCCTGTATGTTGTCATGGTAGCCGGGATTATTTACGTATTTGAATTAAAATAAGGTTATAAGGAAGTTCAAAAAGTTGTCTTTTGATCACGAAGCAGTCTAGAAAGCCAACTTTTTGAACCTGTTTTGTACATGAAGTTACTTGCATAGATAGGTTGTGGATTAAGCTATGCCATCCATTGTTCTAATCATCATTTCCGTGATCCTCAGTGCGTGTGGACAAGTCGCGATGAAGATGGGCGCATCCTCGCTCACCAGCAACAATGACATGCTGCTACTGAAGTTCCTGCACTATTTCACGAACCTGCCGATTATGGTGGGACTTGCGCTTTACGGGCTTTCTGCGTTTATCTGGATTGCTGCGCTGGAAAAGGTGCAGCTCTCCTATGCTTATCCCATGGCAGCACTCGGATACGTGTTGGTAGCTGTAATGTCCTTCTTGATCTTCAACGAACCGTTGTCCCTTACACGTATTGTCGGTCTGGCGATTATCGTCGTGGGCGTCGTCGTCATTTCTCAGTCATAATCATCACGTAGAGGAGTTTTATCATGTTTTATGCGGTAGCGCCGTTTATCGGCTGGCTTGTGTCCGGAATAACCAAATTTTTGATTAATTACCTTCGTTTTGGGTCCCGGGCCAAAGAAATGGTCGGAAACGGTGGGTTTCCCAGCACGCACACAACCGTTATGGTCACGACTGTGTTTTTGATTGGCTTGCAGGAGGGCTTTACTCATCCTGCATTCGGGCTGGGTGTGGCTGTGACATTTATAGTGATCATCGACGCGACCGGATTGCGCAGAGCGGTAGGAAAACATGCAGAGGCACTCAACAAGCTCGCAAAGGAACATCCGGACGTGTTTCCTACCAAGCCTTTGCGCGAAAGCATGGGACATACCAGATGGGAAATTGCCGGGGGTCTAGTGCTCGGGGTACTGCTTGCGACCGTATTGCATCTGCTGGCAGCGAACCTCCCTAACCTCATTGGCTAGTAGATTCGTAGACAGGAGATTATGTTCATGAATAACCGTACAGCTACGTACTCGTTCCTGCTCGGGACGGCTTTGCTATTGTTTATGGCTACGATTGTGATTAGCACATCGGTTTTATTTTTGTGCGGGGTACCCGTGACGGCCGCCAGCTTTTGGATTGGCCTCGTTGCGACTTTGGCTACGATGGGCGGTATGGTGTCGACCTTCGTACGTTCACGTCGTCGGGCCTGGTTTTTCTCCCTGCTGGCTGGATTGGCGATTGTTTCAGGCATTTGCTACTCCATCAGCGCCAATACGTTTGATCTCTCTTTTGACGGACAAACGTATCATCAAGAAGCAATCGTGAAAATAACGAACGGCTGGAACCCGGTTCATGACCAGCCCATCCTCAAGCCTTCTGATTCAAAAGAAGTGGAGGAGATGGACAATAGAGAGGTTCTCTCGGCCTTTCACCTGTGGATCAATCATTACGCCAAAGGTCCTTGGATGCTCGATTCGGTCATGTATAAACTGACTGGTCAGATTGAGGTTAGCAAAATATTCAACCTGTTGTTGATTGCCTCGTCCTTTTTCCTGACACTCGCAGCCATCCGAACCGCTTTCCCAGAGAGAAACGGGGCGGCAATTGCCTTCGCGTTGCTTGCGGCGTTCAATCCCACGGTGATTACGCAATCGACTTCCTTCTATATTGACGGACAGCTCGGCTCACTCGTGCTCATCATCTGCGCTCTCGGTTATCTGCTGTACAAGCGCTACCATGCCTGGACGCTACTAGCGCTATGCGCGACGCTCATGCTGCTGGCCCAGATCAAATTCACGGCATTGGGGTATGCCGGATTGCTCGGCTTGACTATTCTTGTGCTCTTCTTTTTCTATGATCGCCGCCAGCACATCAAAAGCTTGCTCGTGTGGCTTTCGATTAGTCTGGTTATCACCGTAGGGGTTGTTGGGTACAATCCGTATGTCACTAACACGCTAACGAAGGGACATCCGTTTTATCCGTTGGCGGGCAAAGGTGCCGTTGATATCATGACCTCAAACAGCCCGCATGGCTTCAAAGACAATTCCAGCATAGAAAACCTGGCTATCTCCTTATTTTCCAAAACGGAGAACATCGCAACACCCCATAGCCCTACATGGAAGGTGCCATTTACGGTCACATGGAAAGAGCTCGCTGTGTTCTTCTCTCCCGACGTGCGTGTAGCCGGATTCGGACCGCTTTTTGGAGGAGCTGTGATTGTCACATGCCTGATTCTCGTCGCCTTGCTTTTGGGGACTCATCGAAAAAAAGCGGCACCTTTCTTGTGGATCAGTCTGGCGCTCTTCGTGACCGTGCTTATTAATCCGGAAAGCTGGTGGGCGCGCTATGTTCCGCAGCTCTGGTTGATTCCGCTCCTGATTGCGCTAGTAGTCTGGGATATCCAGAAGGGCTTTTTCCGCCATGCGGGCAAGGTTCTGATCGTCATTTTACTCGCCAATATGGTGATGGTAAATGCTTCTCATATCATTGGACAGTCTGGCGCCAATGCATTAGTGGAAAAGCAGCTTGAAGAGATTAAGGCAAGCAACAAAACGCTGGTCGTAGACTTCCACCATTTCAATGCGGTGAAAGTACGTCTGCAAGAAGCGGGCATTCCTTTCGTCGAGCAAAAGCTGGATAAAGGCGAAAAGGTCAAAGGCTTTGTTGGTGCAAGAGCTGTTTACCTGATGAAGTAATCATAAAAAACGAGCGAACTCCTGTGAGTTGCGCTCGTTTTTTATAGGTGGATTAGTTTTGGATCTTGTCAGTCAGGTCGTCGATGTGGGACAACGGCTGATTTACTTGTTGCAGAGCCTGAATGACTTGAGTTTGGGTGTTATTTATTTGTTGCTGGAGCATTTGGAGTTGCATCGCTGCAGATGGATCGGGGTTTTGCAGCATTTGTGTGAATCGCGCCAACTGTTGCTCACAGAAGTCGAATTGCTAAGCGACAGTGTTTTGAAGCAGTTCGGAAAAATTGGTTCATGCTTTGCATCTAATTAACACCCAACCAAGAAAATGGTTTGGGCTGAAAAATTATCGTACTTGGGTTGACAATTCATCACGTGATTTAGTAACTAGGCGAGTAATTTTTATAGATTCAAGAACAAATTCGTAGTAAAATTCCCCGAATTCCTCCAAGTGTTGTTCAACAGCAACGAATTTATTTAAGAAGAAAAAAGAGTTGATCATGGCAAGATAAGCACTAACCTTTAACTCTGTGTCAACTGTTTCGAGTGCAAGTCCAGACTCACATAATTCAATGCACTGATTATACTTCTGGGTGTTATAAGCATGGAGCGTATTCTGAAAAAATAGGTAGTTTTTTTCCTGAGGTCCAAAAAGTCAGTATAGTGAAAAATCTCTTCGCCCGTTCGAAATGTTTCTTCTAGCCTTTTGAGATCATTTCGTTCGATTCTAATAAAGCTTTGGCAATGTATTTGGGCTCTCCACCCTGTCGAGCGTAGTTTTTTGCGATGACCTTGTAGAGTGGTAGCAATATTTCGTTTTTTGTTACAGTCATAGCAGTGTAATTACTGAATTGATAGAGTTATTACAACACTCTATCAATTCAGCAATTTCGAAATTGAAGAATTTTCAAGGATACTTTGTACAGTAATGAATAATACTTACGCTGAATGATCTCTTGAAGAATCTCAAATAAAGTGTGGCTTCTATGTTCACGGTCTATATATTTGGATAATTACTTCAAACGTATACCCCAAAACCGATTCTAATGCTTTCACTGTTTTAAATGCAGCGTGTTCTGTGTTCCCACTCTCTAATTTTTGGAGTACACCCCTACTGACACCAGTTCTGGCCTCCAACTTAGCGAAAGAGAGGTTGCTATTTCTTCGGCATTCACACACAGCATATCTCCAATTGATTTTTTCTGTACGTTTATCCTTCCGATTACATAAAACCCAAATTTTGAATTTAATCGAGTAGGAATATAACAAATGATTCAACACTGTTCAACAATAACAAACAAGTTTCGATCTTGTTTGTAAAGTTATGTAGAAATTTGCAAGATATATAAAGTTAAATTTTTCCTAATTGTTTGATATATTAAAAACAGAGAGGATGATACTATTCAGGATAGGGAGAGTCGATGAATGGGTAGAAGTTAGCAATAAATTCTTTTTATAATTTCCCAAAATTCCCGTAACAACTCCATGAGGTTTTCACGCAGGAACCTTACCAATAACAGTTTGAAATCATCATTAGTGATAAAGGGGTATCATGACATTACTATCAGGATAAAGAAGCATGGAAGCAGATTTCGGGTTTGCTTTGAAAAATTTTAAAATAAGGGGACAATACAAAATGAATAAAAAATTATTCAGTTTATTGGCTACGCTATTTATGTTATCTATGCTCTCTAATGTTGCATATGCGGAAACTGACTTTAACTTAACCAGTGGTTCAGAGGGCTCAATGAAAAAATACTATGCTAACAATACTCCTTTTATCTCCGATCTTAGTGTGGACCACGAGATATATGAATATGAAGTTAGAAACACCAGCAATCTCAACTCTCGTGAGTTAGTAAATGTGTTGTACAGAGGAAACGGTGGAGCCGATGTACATGCTAGGGTTTTACATATGTTCGATAGAAATTACCTTCGATACCATGGCTTTACTTGCTATTATGGTAATAGTAATTCATGTCAACCTGATTATATACAACCAACAAATGTTGTTATATCACCGGGGAATCAATATGATGTAGTTGAACATTGGTTTGGGGCATTCAATTCCTCAGAGTCAATTAGGTACAATGATTACGGAGGCGGTATGCATTATGAATACTTAAAACCAAGATCCAGTTATAATTGGAATGAGTTCCCAGGTAAAACTCATACAAAAGTTATTGCTGGTGGTAATGAAGAAAGATCGCTAAGAAGTATTTTTTGGTCAAGGGGCACAGTAACGCTTAATCCTTGAGTGCTGATTTTTCCTAATAGATAATGCATGAGTTAATTTTCATCAGTTCCAAACACCAAAGTTTCAAGATACGAGAAAAGGAGTACTTCCCCAAATCTAAAACTTAAAAGATTGGCTGACTACAATGCCCATTATATAACAAGTTGATATACAAAATTTATTTGAGTTGGAACCTCCCCAACGTTTCGAAGCGATTTTTCTCACTCTTGATATCGAGCCTATTTTTTACTCCATTTCCAATCTAGCTAGAATGTAATTTTCTCGTTTTGCATATATAAACTTTTAAGGAGGAGTACGCAGTGAAGAAAAATGTTTTTTTAGGATTAGCAGTTGTTGTCTTAATAGGGGGACTAATTTCTGGGGGCAGTAATACAAAAGCCGAAAATGAATCACAAACTTTGGCTATTCAAGAACCAGAAATTATTGTAGGTATTCCTGTAACGGTAGTCGATAAAAACAGACAAGGGGTTTATGTTGGTTTGACAGGACTTACTGTTCCACTATCTGATGAAGTTTATGAGATTCTGGAAGAAATAAATAAGTTCGGTGGTCTTCAAGAATCAACGAAGATAATTGATATTAAAGATGATGCCGGTAATGTAGTATTAAAAATACCCGAAGAATTAGAAAGTGAACTAAAAGATAAGGGATCAGAATTAATATTAAAGCATAACACGAGTGTGCAGGAATATATGGGGGCAAAAAATATTTCTGGAAAATTCCATCTTAACCTTAATCAAGAGTGGCCGTTACAAGAAAATAGTATAGATAAATTTTAACAAAGAAAAGAAGGCGAAAAATCGCCTTCTTTTCTTTCAGAGGGGGATTTCTATAATGAAAACCGGCTTAATTTCAAGTCTGGTTACGTCGGCTTTGATCCTATTGTATGCATTCTATCAAAATAGCATATTAAAAACGTTCGTATTTTATGAGTTTCTTGTTGGTGTGATAGGATTCGTGTTGTCCGGGGTTATTTTTAGTTCGTATTTAGGGCTCGACCGTAAGCGCATGTCTAATGCTGATTCTCCAAAAGTTTTTGGAGAAAATCATATTAATAAAGAAGCATTGAGAAATGAAAATGATAAAGTAAAAAATATGTCTATCGTGTTTTTCTTTTTTAGCCTGATTTGCTTTTTTATTTCATTGGTGACTTATCTCATATCGACGTTGTTTTTATAGATAATCAGATGTCTCTTTGAGAAGATATGTAAATGTCAATCGAAATGTTGACTGCGTGCTCATCAAAAAATTGACCACCAGGACAAAATGAATTCACCAGTTAGGTGGGTAACTTTTCAATTATTTAGCTCAAGAATAACGTTGACGTGCTAATTTCCCGTTTCACTATATTACTGGGGCATTGACGGTCGTCTTGCCGCGAAGAGCTAACGCCTTTAAAGTATTATTCGCGCTTCCGTCCCCTAGGGAAACGGGGCTGTCCCAAACGTCATTAAAATGACTGTGGGATAGTCCTCTTTTTTCAAGAAAAACAATAAAGTAATAGCCTCTTTTTAATAAAATGGAATACCACCCACCATTTTCGAAAAGGTCGATTGCTCTGTATATTCAATATAACATGGATCAGCTTTGGTTGCCGATGAACCTTGAAGCGTGGATTCCACCTCATCATACCCTAAGGATTATCAATGATGTCGTAGAACGTTTGGACGATGCCATCTTATTCAATGTTGCGTATGCTTATCCAGGAGACAGGGACAGCTATCATCCGAAGATGATGACAAAAGTACCCATCTACGCCTACTCGCAAAAAATATATCCGTCTTGTCAAATCGCTAAGGCCCTATCCGACAACATCTGGCTTGCTGCTCGGCAACAACCTGTTTTCGTACGATCAATCGGTTTCATTCCGAACGAATGAAAAATGTGCTGGACGCGTACGGTTTACCTTTTGAAATAAAACATATAGGGGGCGTCTCTAAGTCGGAAAATCGACTTTTGGGACAGCCCCTTTTTATTTCTAGGGTGTGTAGCGGACGAGACACCAGCTTGCGCGAATGTAAAAATTTTCATAACGATCATTGGGAAACTATGGTAGAGTTTACTTGTATTGATTATCTAGAAGGGAGTGTGCATCATGCCTGTTGAAACATTCAAAGCAACTGCACATCTACAGAAGGGAATGGTTGTGAAGGCCAGTTCCAGAAATTTCGAGATAACGATCGATGAACCGAAAAGCTTGGGGGGAACGGATACTGGGATGAACCCGGTTGAACTGGTACTCTCCGCATTAGGCGCCTGCCAATCTATCGTTGCTAGAGTCTATGCCAAGAAGTTTCAGATTCAACTGGACGATTTTTGGGTGGAAGTCGAAGGCGATCTCGATACGGATGGCTTCATGAACAAATCTGATGTCCGACGCGGGTATTCTGAAATCCGATACACCTTTCATATCAAAACGGATGCCCCTAGAGAGCAAGTGGAGTCTTTTGTGGAGTTCTTGGAACAGACATGCCCGGTTGGAGATACGATTGGGAATCCTGTCACTCTTAAATTAAACGGTATTGTTATTGAAAAACCGAGCGAGATAAAGGCGAATGATTAAAATAAGGCTCCCAACTGGGAGCCTTTGTCGTACTTTTGATTTTTACATAAACACAAAGTAAATAACTGCTGCCAGCACCAAGCGGTAAATCGCAAACGGTGTCAGCTTAATTCGGTTAATCAGCTTCAAGAAGAAACGGATCGACAGAAGCGCAAACACAAACGCGCTAATAAAACCGACGACGAAAAACGGAATGCTGTCCATCGTAATCGCATCCCAACGCTTCAACAGCGACAAAAAGCTCGCGCCCGCCATGATCGGCACGGCCATAATAAACGTGAAGTCTGCCGCCGCCCGATGGCTCATGCCCAACAGTACGCCCCCCGAGATCGTGGAACCCGAACGGGAAAAGCCAGGCCACAGAGAGAAGCATTGAATAAGTCCGACCAGAAACGCTTGCTTGTACGTAATTTGGTCAACCGACTCGATCTTGGCACGTCTTGGTCGGAACCAATCAGCAGCCAACATGAGCAAAGCGCCCAGCACCAGACCGATTACCACAGTCTTCGTCGAGAACAAATACTCATCGATGTAGTCGTCAAACAGAACACCCAGAATCCCCGCAGGAATCAAACCGACAATAACCGTAACCAAATTCAGCCGAGGTCCTGCCGGAATCTCACGCTTACCAGCCAGTCTGTTGAGGCCGAGCAAGCTCATGAACCGAGCCCACATCACAACCACAACAGCCAAAATCGAGCCGAGCTGAATGACAATTTTGAAGGTGTTGGCCACTTCAGGTGAAAACAAATCCTTCGTTTGGAACAAAAAATCATCCACGATAATCATGTGACCCGTAGAGGAAACAGGGGCAAACTCAGTTAAACCTTCCACTAGCCCCAGCACAATCGCAACAAAAGCTTCCCAGAGACCCAAAAACTCCACGCTCCTATGAATGATGTCCAAAATCATATGTAGCAGCCTCTCTATAAAAGAGCAGACTACCGCTTCTAGCATTATAACGTGCATCTCCGGTACAAAGTACATCATGATAGAAAAACATTCTAGTAAATTCCGGTTAGATTGTCCCCATAGTGGTAGCCATCTTGCTTTTCCATATTCATTCTATCATTGAAAGATGTGAATCAAGAGCTGCGTAGGAAGAAGCGAATTTTCAGTCCAAGCGCCTCTGGAGCCCAGCCTAGCTTCGGAATAAATGGCGGGGAATTTCAGCTTCACTTATGAATGACATCCTCGAAACTTCTACGTTTGAAGCGCTCCCGCCATTTATTCCGAAGCGGACAGTCAATCCCCCCTTGCGGGGCGTAGGCCGAAGCGTAGACTGGAAATTCGCTTCTTCCTTCCACTACACCCCCTACCGATTCACATATTGCAATGTCCCTTCCCCCATGTCACCAAGTCGCCAAAGCGCGATTTTCTCAATACCCGCTTTCTTTGCAACCGCAACCCATTGAGACAGCGTTTCTTCATCCGCATACCAGACTGTATGCTTTTTGCCGTCTTCACCCATATAGTCAAAGTACAGACTGCCGCTCGCATTATCCCTTTTTGGCGGCTCGATACTGGACACAGCAAGGTCTGCTGCCTGCTTTTCCGTTAAGGCCGTCACTTTTCCATCACTAGCCCAGTCAAATCCGCCTACAGACAGGGCCATGACCTTGTCACCCGGCACCTTTTTCATTCGATGGGCAAGCTCTTCAATAAATGGATGATCGGCTTTAGGGCCCGGCTCTGTACTCGTACCGTACAAATTATAAGCCATCATGACGTAAGTAGGGCCCTTTGGCAATGCCAAGTCTTCAATCGGCGCGCGCGGCTCCAATACGATGCGAAGCGACTTTCCCTCCTGCTCCATATGCTGATACAAGGTATGGATAAAGGTAAGGAAGTTGTCCCAGTCTTTCTCGTCAATTCTCTCATAATCGATCTCTAAACCATGAAAGCCATTCTGGATCACGGCATTCTTGATCTCCATAATGTGCTTGGTACGGCTTGCATCTGTCGCCATAAGCCGGCTGACAATCGACGGGTCCTTTTGAACCTGCGTACCATCACTGTTAAGACGATCATTCACAATAGTTAAATCGAGGTCGACATAGCTGCCCTGCTTCGATGCCTCCTTGATCGCAGGCATCGCCTTGGTCATGCGATCAGTAAAGTGCAGCTTGTCATTTTCATCAAAATACGCCGCGAAGACCTGCACACTGGACAAGCCATCCGTCATCCTGCGGAAATCCTCCAAACCGGATTCCCACTGCCAGTCTACCACCCAGGCAGACAATTCCGTCGTGTTGTTAGCCGCATCTACACTCTCCAAGCTATCGGTATCATTCCATTTCATCATGTACCATACGAGAATGACACACACTACTATCAGAAGCGCTGTCAAAATGATCGATCGTTTCTTGATGTTTGACACCTTACACTGATCCCCCTTGTTTCGGATTTAAAAGGTGTCGATGACCCAATCCATTGCGGCAGAAATAGCTTTCTTGATCGAACTGACGACTCCTGCAAGCCCTGTCTGCACATTGCTGAACAGCATCTGCTGCTCACCATTCGGTTGCGCCAAGGACTCTATCTTTACGTCCGCAAACACCCCGTCATAAATGTCGTCCTTTTTGTTCACTTCACTGTAGGCCGCTCCCAATGCAACACCACCGCTGCTAATGCTTGGGTCGATCTGTTGCTTGTCCAAGAGCAGTGTCTCGTCCACGGAAACACTGAGACGGTCGCCTTGAACAGTAATTTCCATTGGGCGCGTATTTTTAATGTTGATCGGGTATTTTTCCAGCTCGGGAGCACCTGACTCGCCCTGCTCTCTCGTATAAACAGAGGCACGGTCGAAGGTCAAATCCTCAGGATTCCAAATCACTTGGCTCAATTCCGACTTGTATAGCTCCTGAACTTCTCCTTTTTCCTTCTTCTGCTCGACGCGCAGCTCATTATCATGCAGGACAACCCGAACAAAGCTGCCTTTTTCCCGATCATCGCGCAAATAAATGGACTGTTTGCCGATTACATTCCCTTCCAGCTTGGCAGAAAGCTTGATATCCTTCTGACTGTCGCTGTTTTTTAAATATAACATGCCAGAGCCAGCAGCTGGAGAGGTCAAGACGATCTGATCCTCCATAAATTGCGCGGTGCCACCGAGACGGTCCCACTCTTTGGCTTGCTCTTCATCGCCGCGAACGAAGCGAATCTTCTCGTCGGTGTCTTTTTGGATGCGCATCAACAAATGATTGGTGTACCAGTACGGCTCTGGCTGCACGCGGGTCAGGTTGTACAGATCGCCCTCGCTGTCGTTGTAGGCGGTTCCTTCCCGGTTAAAGTGCATCGTAAAATACTTTTTGATATTCACGTCGTTCGCATCCGCTACCAGGCGATTCATGCCGCTATACAAGGTGTTCGCATGCATGATCATATAGGCACCCGGGACAAAGCCCAATTGATCCATATACGTATCATTCATCAGCTTGTAGTCTTCGTTGATTCTCGCTTCCATCTTGCTTCTGTCTTCCATCGGGATCATATTACTGTCCCGGACAAAGTCCATCAAGTAGTGGTTGTAGTAGCCTACCTTTGTTTTGTTCGTTAATTCACTCTCATCCTTTACCCCGATGAAATTGCCCTGATCATCAAACACATTGATATACGTCAACCGATAGCCGTTGGAACCTAGCTCCCAGAAGCCAGTTTCCATCATTTTTTTCATGTCTTCCGGTTGCAGAAATTTGTTCTCGCTGTTCCCCATCTTGTTGCCGTAAGACAATGCTGTTGCTTTGAAGTTGTACTTCTCCAAAAGCGGCTGGGCAAACAAGCTCGAATCGTTGCGGCCATCTTCAAAGGCTAGGAACAGGGCCTTGTCAGGAAGTGGCTTCTTTTTTTTGTAAAAGTCCAAGATATCTTGTTGCGAAATCGTTTGATAGCCTTGATCGTAAAGCGCCTGAAGCTGCTCGTCCAATTGCTTCTTGGCTACCAGCTTCGGTGTACCCGAACGACCCACGCCAAAATAGGAGATAGTGATAAAGCCTTTTTCATTCGTCCAGCTCGCTTTATTCGGTTCCTCGTACTTCTTCCAATCAAATACGGCATTGAATAACATGACGCCCAAGACGACTAGGATAGCAAACTGGATCAGCGTCTTGATGAATTTATTGCGATCTTTTTTCCGATAGTCCAAGACATCGCTCGTCGTTTTCCCCATAACTCCTGACACCCTCACTCCCTTTGTCTTTCCCTCTTAAAACGGCAGTCCAAAGCCTTTTTTGTTCTTCTTTCGGGCTTCTTTTTTCAATCTCGCTTCGACGTCCTGCGGTGTTTCTCGCGTACCCCAAGTAGATTTCCAGAATGTCACCCAAGCCACAGGCATCTGCCACAACAGCACCAGCTCATAAAACACACAAAAGACAATCCCGAAAACCCACAGCTTGCTTCTGCGGAAAAACAGATGGGCCAAGCTCATTAAGAGCGCCATCAACAGCAAGCCCATTAAAAACGTACCCGGGAAAATGTGATGAACGAGTGGGACGTATCCGAGGTTGTACAATACGATGATGGGAGCAGCGATAGGAACAATCAGACCAATGTAAAAGAAGATCGCCATAAAAGGCTCCTTGCGCCAAATAAAGCCACTGGCACGCAAAGATTCCCTCAACCACGAACGCTTCCAGCGCATCTGCTGCTTCAAAAATACGTTCATGTCTGACGGCACAATCGTCGAGCAAATCGCAGAATCCTGATAGCCTGTCCGATGTGTTCGCAAAATAAAGTTGGTCATGCTTCGGTCATCGCCAAAAGTGGCGGGCTGCCCGAGAAACTTCTGATTCAGCCATGCTTCGGAATGCTGCAGAATCAATTCCTTGCGATAGCAAGACAACGGTCCAGACAAGCAAGTGACACTGTCAAACCACGACTCAGCCGCTTTCATGATGCGAAAAGCAATGTAGTAACGAACGGTTTGCAGCTTGGTGATCGCGTTGGTGAACTTGTTTTCCACATCCGTACGCCCTGCGACACCACCCATTTTGGGGTCTTGGAAAGGCTGTACGAGGTTGCGAATCGCAGTCGGTTCCAAAAAGCTGTCTGAATCAACGAAGACAACCAAATCGTGCTTGGCCATTTCCACACCTTTTACCAAAGCGACCCGTTTCCCGCCGTTTTCCGGAAGAATGTGCATCTTCACACGCTCACGGGTCATATAGCGCTCCGCTTCGTTATGAACCATATCGATGACCTTTTGAATCTCTTCTACTGATCGGTCCGTCGAGCGGTCGTCTACCACGATGACCTCCAGCTTATCAATCGGGTAGTTCTGATTCACACAACTCAAAATCGTCCGGTGAATCCACTGCTCTTCGTTGAAGCAAGGAATAATGATGCTAACGCCTGGTGTATAGTCCGGATTGACGGGAACCTCCCGATAAAGAGCACCGAATAAATACCGTGTCAGCAAAAAGGCAGCAGCAATCAAGCTGTACAAATATAAGTACACGTTGTATTTGAAATAAATCACGCTCTCCGCGCGCATGAGCACGATAAACGTCGCAGCGAAAAACAGGGAAGCACTTGCAATATAAATGGCGTATCCCCAGCGTTTTTTGCGAAAATACTCAGTCAGCGGTTTGGAAAACTCGAAGGCGAGCATGCACTTCTGACGCCCATCCTCTTCCTGCGCAAACCGGCGAACGACGGTTGCATCCAGCTTCACCGTTGACTCATAGCCTTCTGGCATTGTGCCGGGCGGGATTGTGCAATGGATCATAAACACTTGTCCCATCTGGATGTCTTCCATCTCTGAATCTAGTTCAACTAATAGTCCAGTCGAAGAAATGTCCACGGCTCTGGCCTTGATTCCATCCTTGACCCGCTGTTTCTTGGTCAACAGCGTCACTGGAAAATCCGCCATGTAGCGCAGACTCAGCATCCGAATGCGATCCAGGTATTCCGGGTCCTCTAGCATTCCTGACTCATTCGTATCTCTAGCTCCACGGCGGTCCACTTGGACACGAATTTTCTCCGGGTCTGGCACATTCGATAGCACGCGCCTCTCCGTTTTGGAAACCGTCAGTACTTCTTCGATTTTCTCTTTCTTTTTGGGCTTGATTTTCTCTATCAACTGTTTCATCACTGTCGCTCTCTCCCCTCCACTGCCTACAAGCTCCAGTAATGAAATCCACTGTTTTCAAAGGCAGCTTTGGAATAAATCTCTTTTATATCGATCATGATTTTTGCTTCATTCTTGCTGTACATCGCGGCAAAATCAGAGACTTCCATCTGGGCAAAGGCAGCATGTGGTACCGCTACAACCACTATGTCCAAGTCGTGGAGAGCCTTCATCTCTGACAGCTCAATGCCGTATTCCTCGTATGCCTCCCGAGGATTCACCATCGGGTCTACGACCAACGGATTCATGCCGTATTCTTTCAATTCCTCAATAATATCCGTCACCTTGGTATTTCTGATATCTGTGCAGTCCTCTTTGTATGACAGACCTAATATGCCGATCCGTACATTTTGAAGATCGAGCTTCGCGCGAACTGCCATTTTAATGATTTGTTGGGCGACATACTTCCCCATGCCATCGTTAATGTGTCTGGCCGCCAAAATAATGCGGGAGCGATAGCCACTGTCTTCTGCTTTGTACGTTAAATAGTACGGGTCGATCCCGATGCAATGCCCACCGACCAAGCCAGGTGAAAAAGGGAGGAAGTTCCACTTGGTTCCTGCTGCTTGCAATACGGCCTTTGTCGGAATATCCATCTGATTGAACAGCATCGCCAGCTCATTCATAAACGCAATATTGACATCCCGCTGTGCATTTTCAATGACTTTTGCCGCTTCTGCTACCTTGATGCTTTCTGCTCGATAAACGCCTGCCTTGATCACGAGCTCGTAGACGCTTGCTACGATTCCCAGTGTTTCTTCATCCATCCCCGATACGATCTTGACGATGTTTTCCAAACGATTTACCTTGTCTCCCGGGTTGATGCGTTCAGGAGAATAGCCAATCTTGAAGTCTTCCCCACAACGCAAGCCTGATTCCGCCTCCAGAATCGGCAAGCAAACATCTTCGGTTGCCCCAGGATAAACAGTCGATTCAAATACGACGATTGCCCCTTTTCTCAACTGTCTGCCCACCATGCGGGACGCGCTTTCTACATATTTCAGGTCGGGAACATTGCCACTTTTGACCGGAGTAGGCACTGCCACGATAAAAAATCGCGCTTCCTGCAATCTATTTTCATCTGAAGTGAATGCAATAGCAGCGTCACCCGTCAGCTCCTGATCCACGTCCGCATCATGAAAGTTTCCCTTTTGATAGGCTGCTATTTTCTCTTTGTTTACATCGAATCCAATCACAGAAGCACGTTTGGACAGTGCCATCGCAATCGGCAAGCCTACGTACCCAAGACCGACGACAGCAATTTTTTCCTGCCTCTCCACAATCCCTTCGTACAAATTCATAAGCTGGCTCCCTCTCCCTGTTCTATTTTGGCTTTATTGTCCAAACATCTCTGTCATGGGTACAAGCGTGTATCCTTTGCTTCTAAGCTGGTCAATTACAATCGGTAGCGCCTCTATTGTGTGAATGTCATCGAGCATGTGCAGCAGAATCACGCTTCCGCTCCGCGTCTGCTCCATAATAGCTTTGACGATCTCTTCCGCACTTCGTTTCTTGTCGTAATCGGACGGCGTCACATCATAAATCGTAATATCCTCGTAGCCCGTTGCTGCAATCGCCTTGAGTGTCTGTTCGTCGAAGGCCCCGGTTGGCGGTCTGAAGTACATCGTCGGCTTCTGCTGAATCGCTTCGGTAATGATCTGATGGGCTTTGACAATCTCTTTTTGCAAATCTTCCGGCGCGATTTGGGTATTCACCGGATGAGAATAGGTGTGATTGGCTACGTCGTGTCCCGCTTCCGCAATCGCTCTCGCCAAGTTTGGATTTCGCTCGACCCCATCTGCGCGAAGGAAAAACGAAGCCTTTACTCCTTTTTTGTCCAAAATATCGAGAATCTTCGTAACTGTTTGATCCGTACCCCAATCATCGAAGGACAAGGCGACCATCTTCTTGTCTGTTTCTTTTCGATAGATGAGATTGGGCTTGGACTCCTGGTAAGCCGGGTTCATCTTGGCTGCATCAAACCCTTGGATCTCCTGCAACGGCTTTCGCTCCCCACCTTGTGCAATCAGCTCGTGTAAAGGAACGTACGTATACCCGACATGAGTAGCAGCCTCTGCCAGGAGCCTGATGTTTTCTACTACTGACTTGTTCTCCTCTGTATCCATCGTGATGATGCCGCCACGATTCATATATTTTCGTAAATAGCGGCTCTTGTCAGCTTCCGTCTCTCTTTGCCAATTGTGCAGAAACAGACTGGAAGACACGACGGCTTCTTGTCCATTATGAGCGGCTACTATGCGAAGATCGTCGTTATAATCACCCGACTTCGTTCGGATATATCTTGGCGTTTTGTCCGTCTCTCTTTTGATAATGTCATTGGTCAACTTGATGTCTTTGTACATGTTCTCGTAAGGTTGGCCCTGCATGTCCGATTTGTTCAACGTATTGTTTTCAATCTCGTGACCTCTGGCGACAATTCCTCGCGCAATGTCAGGCTCTTCCGCTACTCTCATTCCTGGCACGAAAAAAGCTGCCTTGATGTGGTACTTGTCCAACTCATCTAACAATCTCTTCATCGTGTCCTTATCTGCCATCCCATTAAAAGTAAGAGCAAGCTGTCTTTGCGTCGTGTAGACCATAGATACTGCCTTGCTCTTTTCCCCGTGGTAACGCTCTATTTTTTCAGGTTTGGCTGGCTCTAGGCTGTTATCTGCACTGTTTTCATTCCCCTGAAACGGTGAACAGGCTGACAACAATGCCACAATCGCTATAAGGGAGATCCAGTGAAATATTCGGAACCCACTGGCCCCTTTCCTATGACGAATCATGATTGTCCCCTTTTCATGTAAGAAATGCCCTTTACGCATAAAAAAACGACTATTTCATCTGCGCAACAAATAAAGTGTAAGCAACACTCTTCCGCAAAAATGAACATAGTCTATCTCCTACACGCAAGACTAACATAACCACCTATACCAAACAACTATATGAAGCGGTTTCATTTATGACAATTTATGGAATTAACAAAAATACCCTTCAAGAAGCTCTTTTCAAAAAAAGACGGACCTCATCGGGCCCGTCTTTCGCTGTTACAGCTTGATCGCGATTAATTTTAGTTCGGTCAGTTCCTCGACCGCATACTTAATGCCTTCGCGGCCAAAGCCACTGTCTTTTACCCCGCCATACGGCATGTTATCTACGCGGAACGTCGGAATATCGTTGATCATCACGCCTCCGACCTCCAGCTCTTCTGCTGCGCGCATAGCCGCATGAATGTCACTCGTATAGATGCCTGCCTGCAAACCGAATCGGGAGTCATTTACCGCTTCAATCGCTTCGTCCATCGTCTCAAACGGTGTAACGACTACGATTGGGCCGAATACCTCCTGGCAAGAGACAGCAACATTTGCGCCCACATTGGTCAGAATCGTAGGGGCAAAGAGGTTGTCACTGACAGGCTTTCCGCCAGTAACGACATGTGCGCCTGCTTCTACTGCTTCCTGTACCCATGCTCCCATGCGTTCATGATCCTTGGCGGAGATCACGGAGGACATGTCTGTCTCTTCGTTTAACGGATCACCCAGCACGAGCTTTTCTGTGCCAGCCTTGAACTTCTCCAGGAACTCTCCGTACTTGCTCTCGTGAATATAAACCCGTTGCAGCGAGATACATACTTGACCGCTAAAGGAGAAGGCACCCGTCACACAACGATCAATCAGCGCTTGCGTGATTTCCACATTGTGGTCGATGATCACTGCAGAGTTGGAGCCAAGCTCCAAGGTCACGCGCTTGAGTCCCGCTTTGTTTTTCATGGCGATTCCAACCGCAGGACTTCCGGTAAACGTAATCGCGGCAATCCGGCTATCACTGACCAGCTTTTCGCCTACGACTGCGCCTTTTCCAGGCAAAATATTGAGCCCTCCTGCCGGCAAGCCTGCCTCTGCGAAAATATCGGCCAGGATCAGCGAGCTAAGCGGCGTCTGGCTCGCTGGCTTCAGCACAACGGTATTTCCTGCGGCAATGGCAGGACCGACCTTGTGCGCCACGAGATTGAATGGAAAGTTAAAAGGCGTGATCGCTCCGACTACGCCAATCGGCTTGCGTACCGTAAAAGCAAGACGTCCTTCACCACCCGGTGCTGCATCGAGCGGCACCGTCTCTCCGTGAATGCGCTTCGCTTCTTCTGCTGCGAACTTGTAGGTCTGGATCGTCCGAGCGATTTCTACACGACCCGTGCGAAGTGGCTTGGCGGCTTCCTGTGCGAGGATAACCGCCAATTCCTCCTTGCGTGCTTCCATAATCGCAGCGGCACGCTCCAATATCATGGCGCGCTGACTCGCTGGCAATTTCGCCATGACTTTGGAAGCGGCTTTTGCCGCCTTAATTGCCTCGTCGACGTCATGATCATCTGCCTGAGCGATTTCAGCCACCAGCTCCCCGGAATAAGGGGAGTAGAGCGGTGCGTATTCTTTTGCTTCTTTCCATTGTCCGTTGATGTAGAGATGCTTTTTCATGAGTATGGAGACCCCCCTCGGGCTTTTTTAGTTCGTCACGTATTGGCTTTTCAGAACATCCGTCATAATGTCCAGCGCCTCTTCCAGTTGCTCGTCTGTAATAACCAGTGGAGACAAGAAGCGCAGTACGTTGCTGTGGACGCCAGCAGAAAGCACGATGACGCCAGACTCGTAGCAGCCTTTGGTCAAGCCAGCAACGAGCTCTTTCGCTGGTTGTTTGGTTGTAGGATCGATAAATTCTACGGCGCACATCGCACCCAGTCCGCGCACTTCTGCGATTACAGGGAACTCTTTTTGCAACGCGTGGAAATGCGCCTTGATCTTGTCCCCGATCACCTGTGCACGGCCAGACAGGTCTTCGCGCTCCATTTTCTCAATGACTGCCAACGCCGCTACGCAGCCAAGCGGGCTTCCTCCATAGGTACCGCCGATCTCACCCGGGTTTGGCGCGTCCATGATTTCTGCGCGTCCCGTAACCGCAGAGATGGGCAAGCCAGCCGCGATGGATTTGGACATGGTGATGATATCTGGCTCGATACCGAAATGGGTAGAAGCAAACATGGCGCCCGTACGACCGAAGCCTGTTTGAATCTCATCAGAAATAAATAAGATTTGATGCTTTTTACAAATGTTATAAACACCTTGAACGAAGGACACAGGTGGAACGATAAAGCCGCCTTCTCCCTGAATCGGTTCCATAATCACAGCAGCCACTTCTTCCGGTGCCACCTCCGTCAAGAGGAAGTCCTCGAACTGACGCACGCAGAATTGCGCGTACTCATCATCTGTCATGGATTCTGGCTTGTTCAGTGGATACGGGAACTGCGCTTTATACGTAGCTGGAGCAAATGGGCCCATCTGGAATTTGTACGGCTTCACTTTGGATGTCAGTGACATGCCGAGAAGCGTACGACCGTGGAAGCCGCGGCTAAAGGAAATAATGCCTGGGCGTCCAGTGTATTTGCGGGCGATTTTCACCGCGTTCTCGACTGCTTCAGCCCCACTGTTTGCGAGCATCGTCTTCTTTTCAAAGCTGCCTGGGGTGATTTGCGTCAGCTTCTCAGCCAAGGCCACATATGGCTCATACATGCCTACATGGAAGCAAGGATGAATGTATTTGTCGAGCTGCGCTTTTAGTGCCTCAACTACTTCTGGCGGGCAGTGTCCGGCATTCAGTGTACCGATCGCTCCGGCAAAATCAATGTACGTATTGCCATCAACATCCGTAACCAATGCACCGGAAGCTGACTCAACAAAAACAGGGGTGTTGTTGCCGACACCTTTTGGAACGAACTGCTTTCTTTTTTCAATCAAGGCCGCTCCCTTTGGACCTGGCACTCCAGCAGCTACGTTTACAAATTGACGTTGTTTGGACATATCGTTTCAACTCTCCTCGTTCGAGATGGTATTGGTTGGATTGCTTGCTTGTAATCTCAACCAAAATATATTGCAATACCTATGCCAAACCAACAGAACTTGATGAAATCACGTTTTTGGCACTACGGTCACATCGAATTATTCAAAAATGAATCAAAACACCAGAATGTTCGATTCATTTTTGAATAAACGATTCATTTTTGAATCATCTGGAGCGAATCTGATACTTTTGTAGCTTCCGCACGACAGAAGGCTGGCTAATGCCGAGAAACTCTGCGATTTCCCCCGTGGTCCGGCAGTGCTCGGATGCATAGCGCAGCCATTTTTCCTCTACCTGCTCCAGTGCCTCTCGAAGCGACATCTTGGAAGTAGCCAGACTCGGCTCCATGGCTGCCTGCTCTTCCCCTGCCAACCTGATTTCCGCAGGCAGATGCAAAGAAGTGATCACCTCTTCGTCCGCTGTGACCACCATTCTCTCCAAGACGTTCTCCAGCTCGCGCACATTACCGGGCCACTCGTACTGCATCAAGGCATGTGTCACGGCAGGGTCCAGGCGCTTGTCCATTCCGTATCGTTCATTGAGCGAGCGCACGACGCGCTTTAGTAGAGCCGCGATATCCTCTGGGCGATTTCGTAACGGCGGGACGTAGATGGGGACAACATTCAGGCGAAAATACAGGTCCTGCCGGAACTTCCCTTCCTTCACCATCTTCTCCAAATCGCGATTGGTGGCGGCAATCAAACGAAAATCCACGTCGCGGTACTGTGTACTCCCAACGCGTTGCAGCCGTTTTTCCTGAATCACCTTCAGCAGCTTGGCCTGCAACGTCAGCGGCAGTTCCCCCAGCTCGTCCAAGAGGAGAGTTCCTTGGTTCGCCATCTCGATAATCCCTTGCTTGCCCTGCTTGGCGGCTCCTGTAAACGAACCCGCCTCATAGCCGAACAGCTCCGATTCCAGCAAGCCCTCCGGGATCGAGCCACAGTTGATCTCCACGAATTGCCCACCCGCCCGACGGCTATTGCGATGAATTTCTTTCGCGATCACATTTTTCCCGACCCCCGATTCCCCGAGGATCAGGACTGTCGAATCGACAGCCGCGACTTTTTTGCTGAGACGCTCAATGGCTTGCATCGGCTGACTCACTGCCACGAAGCCCTCCTGATGCTTTTCGCGCAGCTCCTCAATCTCGGTTTCAAACTGCTTGAGCTGCTCTGTCAGACCCTCGTAGCGATGTTTCAATTCCAGAATTTCCGTCAGGTCATGGGAATAGCTAATAATCGAATGCATACTGCCATCCTCGTTCCAGACGGGAAAAGCCGTCACCATCAGCTTTCGACCCCCGGGTATTTCCTGCATGATCGTCTGCGTTGTTTTGGCATCCATGACTTTTCGCGTGACAGATGGAGAAAAGACCTTCCTTTTTTCCATCTCGATAACGTTTTTGCCCAAGAGCTCTTCCTTTCCAATGCCGTATATTTCATAGGACGAATCGCCAACCAGCCGGATGTAGCCCTCAGGGTCCGTGATTAACAAATGATCGCGAGACGTTTCAACAATGGCCTCCAATACGCGGCTCATCCACTTCTCTGTGCTCTCTTCTCTCTTCATCTCTTCGCCGCCTCTCACACGCCGTTGTATCCGATCTGTGTTTATTTTTTCATTATAGAAAACAGCAAGAACAACGACAACCTATGAAAAATATGTAAAAATGGCGATAATAACAAGCCTTGCGAGATGGAAAGGATGGTAGAAATGACACCCACAGCCGGAGACATCTATTGCGTTTTTGTCGAGAAGCTGCAAAAGTACACAGCTTGCCAGGTCACATCGATAAAGGATCCGGGCACGAGTAAATCCAGCCTCATCAGTATCCTCAAGCTGGACTGGAGCAGCGATACATTGCCTGATGAATCAGAGCTGTACCAGATGAAGCCCTTATATTGCGATTTCTTCTTCTGGAGCAACAAGCTCGATCACATCTATGTTGATCCAGCGGTACCCAAAGGCTACATAAAAGTAGGGAATGTACCACCTCTCGTGACAGAAGAGACAAAGAGTTACGGCAGTTGGGATGTCGGAGGGAGCCTGTACCGTCAACACAAATGGAATCAAATTCCCGAGGAACGTCGCCAGCAGTTCAAACAGGCCGCAAAGGATGACACGATGATCTCGCTGGGCGGGGAGAGCCTGCGCCGATCTAACAACGTTATTCATGCTGACACCCTGCGAAGCCTGACGGACATCTCTGAATTGGAAAAGCTCCCTTGCCTGACAAGAATCTATGCAGAGGAGCTCACGGATTCCTTGCTTGCCTTTGTCAAAAACAATCCGTTTATTCTGGAGCTTCACCTGGAAAAAACCAATGGCTCCTCTCTTGATCTGACAGGAAGCCACCTCAGTAAATTCTCTCTCCACAACGCGGACGGGCTGGAGTCACTGCATCTGAACGATGGTCTAAGAAAACTCATACTGGGTAAGTCGCTTTCACCGAACCTACTCATAGAAGCCGAACAGGATGGACATTGGCTGACCGCCTCATTCTCAGATTCGCTGCCGCTTCACCGCGGACTCGACCAGCTAGGAGGACTCGATCTCCATAATGTGGTGGAGCTGGACTTGCAGCCACTCGTCCAGCGGTATCCCTCGCTCCAGGAAATCCGTCTGCGGGGCAAGCCTGGTACCCTCAGCAATCTGGGCAGTATCAAGCACTTGAAGGAGCTGCTGACGTTTACTACCTACGATCTGTTCGGCTTCTCCGGGGACGAGTTCCCTTCGCCAGATCAATGTCCCAAGCTCTCCAGTCTCTGGATGACAAGCCTCCCAGCAGAAGCGGCCAAGACCATTAAAGCCGCCTACAAAAAAGAAGTGAAAAACGGGCTAGATTTGTGCATCACCAAGCCGCGCAAGCCTGAATGGCTGGCGAATAATTTGACCAATCCGTTTCGAGATTGGGATGGCAGGGAGCACATCTCAACAACCCACGCCAACAAAGCCGCCAGTCTCTATAAAAAAATGAGCACCGCGATCAGTGCGCTTGAAAAACAAAGCAAGGAAGACGCAACGAATGCAGAAGAAATACAAACGGCTTTGCGTACATGGGTCAAAGAGTACACAGAGACTTTCAACAAAATGGATCGCCGGACTTTCTTTATTGAAACGGTTGAGCGGGAAGAAATTTTCGTTGTGCTCGATGAGCTGCTTCAGTCGGCAAAACAGAATTTGGCTACTGCGGGTGTAGAAGTAGATGTGGACGAGCTTTTTGCTATTTTTGATCAGACACGTGATTTTTGAGTAAAAAAAGACGCCGCCTCTCCTACAGGAGGGCGGCTTTTTGTGCTTAGCCATTCTTTTTGATTACCCACGTGCTCATGCAGCGCTGTCCGGCTACATTCACCGTTTTGATTGGTTCTAGGAACACACCTTGCCGTTTTTCCGTCATGCCCACCATTGTCTGTTCATTTACGAGAAAACGGGTGCTTCCGTCCGGCAACAAATAACGTTCATTTCCCAGCGGCTGTACAGCATCCTCAATCCCGATCGAGGAAGCAAGACGCATGAATAGAATGCCTCCTGGCTTCAGTACCCGCCACAACTCGTCTAGCATCTGACGAAATTGCTCTTCGTTTTCGGCAAAATGCAGAACGGCATTACTGATGATGAAATCAAAGCTTTCGTTTTCAAAGCTCATGCTCTCAATCGGTTCCACACGAGCGCGCGCAGCTGACCAGTTCGGTGCCAATTGCGATGCCACCCGCTGTACAGCCTCAATGGCTTTTGCCGATTGGTCAACCGCGTACACCGAATAGCCATTTCGCAAAAAGTAGACCAAATTCCGCCCCGAGCCGCAACCAGCATCGAGTATCTGCATTTCCTTCGTAACCCGTCCCTTTAACAACTGATCAAACAAGTAAATATCTATATCGCCAAACTGTTCGGCCAGATTCATATCTATCACAGCCTTTATCCGAATTTTCTTTAGTGTACCAATTCGCTCGTCATCTTCCAACGACGGTCACATGGAACCTATTTACAAAAATGATAGTTGACATCCCTTGACTACAAGTGTAGTCTTTAAACAGAACCAACGACTACAAATGTAATCGAAGGAGGTGTCTTACTTGGACGAGCAACCACGAATCTCGGATGCCGAGTGGGAGATTATGAAGGTCATCTGGGCAAAGTCACCCGCTACCGCAGCCGATGTCATCCACGCCCTGCGAGACAACAAGACGTGGAAAGACAACACAATCAAAACCTTGCTTAGCCGCCTGTTGCAAAAGGGTATTCTCACCTATGAGCAGGTCAACCGCGTCTACTATTACTCTCCTGTGCTCACCGAGGAAGAATGCAAGCGCCAAGAGCGGCAATCCTTTTTGCAGCGCGTGTACGGCGGAGCCTTGAAGCCCATGCTGGTCCACTTTTTAAAAGAAGAAAAGCTCTCGTCCCAAGAGATTGACGAGCTGAAAAGCATCCTTTCCGAAAAGGAGAAATAAGCTGGTGGATTGGCAATGGCTCACACTCACCCTCAACCAGGCATTTACGTGGACACTGCATAACTCCATCGAGGCTAGTCTTCTTGTGATCCTGATCTTGCTCTGCCAGCAGCTCGGCAAAAAGCATTTCTCCATCCGCTGGCACCATGCCGTATGGTTCCTGCTTCTCTGGAAGCTCGCGGTTCCTTGGTCGATAGACAGCACCATCAGTTTGTATAACTGGCTGCCTACTTCGCCCTGGACATCCATGCAGGAAGCACACCCGCTTACGGAACCGATTGTTCTTGCTACTGAGGCACTACATCTACATGAATCTGCCCCTGCTTCTATAGCAAACGAAGCGAGCTTTTCCTGGATTAGCCTGCTCTCCCTCATCTGGATCAGCGGTGTCGCCATTTTCGCTATCACCATGACTCGCGGTACATACCGATTGCTCTCTCAGCTAACGAATGATGTGTTTGTACAGGATGAAGCTATTTTGAGCGTCTTTTCCCAGTGCCAAAAACAGATGGGCATCACCAAATCCATTCCCCTGCGCATGAGTCATCAGATGACAAGCCCTGCCTTGATGGGAATCTGGCGACCGCAAATCTGGCTGCCAGCAAATCTTTTGGACAAGCTCAACGAGCATGAGCTGCGCCACATCTTTTTGCATGAGCTGGCCCATTGGAAAAGACGAGATATTCCTGTGAACAGCATCATGACCGTGCTGCTGATTCTCAACTGGTTTAACCCGCTGTTATGGTACGCTGCTTCCCGCATGCGTCAGGATCAAGAAATGGCTTGTGATGCCTTGGCTTTGACTTATTTGCAGGAGACAGAGGTACCTCGCTACGGTTACACCATGATCAAAATGCTCGAGCTGTATGCCGAGCCCAAACAGATTCGCTTTACAGCCGGGTTCTCCGGCTCCAAAAAACAGGTGAAAAGGAGAATAGAAATGATTCGTCACTTTCAAAAACGAGCGTATTCGTGGACCCTATCTGGTATCGTGGTCGTCTTGGCTTTAGGCGTCTTCACTTTGACTAATGCAAAAACAGCGCTAGGGAATGAGGTCATCTTCGCTATACCAGCAGAAGGGGAAACGATAAGCGCACCTGATCAAACTAGCCTGTCCGTAATCAACAGCCTGAACACTCCAGTCAAAGCAGCCGCGGCTGGTAAAGTGGTTAAAGCTGAGTACGATACAAAAACAGGGAAAGGCAACCAGATCATTCTGGAGCATGAAGGCGGGTATCAAACCGTTTATTCTCATTTGGAAAAGCTGGAGGTCACCGCTGGCGCTACTGTGACCCAAGGCCAGCTCATTGGGCTGTTGGGAAGTACGGGACGCAGCACGGGACCGCATCTTGCTTTCCAAATTCTCGAAAATGGTACACCCGTTGATCCGACGAAGCTGCTGGAACATTCGAAAACACAGCAATAACCTCATTATGAAACCCATCAGGTTAAGAACATCTGATGGGTTTTCATCGTTTTTATTTATTTGGAATGATTGACCAATGGGCAGAAAAGTGCCATGGGGAAGTTTCTTTTAGAACCGATTCGGGAACTGCTTAATAATGCCCGCTGTCAGTACATCCGCCAATGTGATGATGTGATCCTCACCTTTGTCAAAAGTTTCAATGTCTGCTTCCCAGTCCTTTTTCAATCTCGCCTGGAGATTTCCGGTGAGCAGTTCCAGATGTTTGTACAGCAAGTCTTTTAGTTCCTTTTCGGTCCAGTTGGGATTCGCGCTGCTCAAAAACTTGGCGATATCATCTGCGTTCCGGAACCACTTTGCCACACTCGCCTGATCGCCATTTTTCGCAGCATCAATAATTTTGCCTGCAAGGACAATATGCTCTGTGAGAAGCTTGCCGAGCTTGTTGCCTGCTTCCTCTCCATGTTGCTGGGCGTTTCCCTGTGATTCCTTGGCTACAGCCATTACCGGTACGACCTAGCAAAGCAAGGCAAATCATCAACAGTGTTGCTCTCCTGAATATGGAAGTATTTTTTGGTCTTCTCCTTGTTATCGGTATGTAATAGGTTCCATTGTTATTTTGGATCAAAACAATTCTTTCATTCATTTCACAAAAAAAAGGACACCCCACTAGCTGGTGTCCGCTCATTTCATGTACGCCTTTAGTTAAAACTGATTCGGAAACTGCTTAATGATGCCTGCTGTCAGCACATCAGCGAATGAGATGATATGATCCTCACCTTGATCAAACGCAGCAATATCCGCTTCCCAGTCTTTTTTCAATCTCGCCTGGAGATTATCAGTAAGCAGCTTCAGATGCACGTACATCATCTCTTTTAGTTCCTTCTCGGTCCAATTGGGGTTGGCACTGCTTAAGAACTTGGCGATATCATCCGCATTCCGGTGCCAGTCCTTATCAAGCTTTGCCACAGTAGCCTGATCGCCTTTTTTGGCTGCGTCAATGATTTTGCCGCCTATCGTAATATGTTCGGTCAGCAATTCGGTAACCTTTTTACCTGCTTCCTCTCCGTAAAACGGCTTCATTGCGTTCCCGATATCTACCTGGTTTTTCAAAAGTCGTGCTTTTACGGCGTCTTTGTCTTCCAACCCTGCCAGGGCACTTACCATATAGGTGTGGTCCCACAGCAAATGGTCAATCCAGAGCCTGCGCATATCCCCTTGCAGCTTTACTTCTTTTGGCTTTATACATTCTCTCTGCTGTACATTTCCTTGCGATTCCTTGGCTGCTGCCATTCCCGGCAAACCAAGTAATGCCACGCAAATCATCAACACTGTTGCTTTCCTGAGCATTGAAGTCATCTATCCCTTCTCCTTTTTTAATAAGTAGTGAATCCCGCTGTTATTTTGAGCAAATTTGGCTTTTTCATGCGTCTAATACATCAGCCCTGCAAATTGACACATTTCGGAAGCATCCTTATAGTTGTCTTATCAACAGTTGCCCTGACTGCCAAACCTAGGAGGTTTCGCAATGAGATTGGATGAGTATATCGGCGTCATCGTGAAACGAACGGATTTAAAACTGAACAACTATTATCAAAAAGTATGCAATCCGTATAACATTACTATCGATCAGTGGATGATTTTTGTCGTGTTATGGGAAGAAGAGGGTCTGACCCAGAACGAGTTGGCAGAACGCACCTACAAGGATAAAACGAATATCGCGCGGATGCTCTTTCTCATGGAAGAAAGAGGGTTCATTCATCGCGAAACAGATAAAAAGGATCGCCGCTCCCTTCGTGTCTATCTGACGGAAAAAGGGCGACTTTTAAAAGACGAGGTCCTTCCCCCCTCCATTGAAGCGTACGAGAAAACCATTGCAGGATTGACGGAAGAAGAAGTGAACCAATTTCAAAGAACACTCAATATCATTTATGAGAACGTGAAAAACTTGTAAAAAGAAAACATATTGCAGGATGTCATTTTTTGTATATAATTAGTTGTTATAACAACAGTTTTTACAACAACTTTTCAAAGCATCTATATACAAAAAGGAGTGAAAATAATGAGCACAGAGGGGATTTGGAGCACGCATTACCGAGCATTGACGATTGGTATTATTCTGGTGGTAACTGCTACAGCATTTGAAGGCTTGGCCGTCACGACAATCGCCCCCGCTCTTTCCCGAGAGCTACAAGGTGAGGATCTTTATGGGTGGGTATTCAGCGCTTATTTGTTGGCTCAGCTGATTGGAACCGTGGTCACAGGTCAATTCGTCGATAGAAAAGGGCCTGCCCAACCTTTCATTGTCACGATCGTGCTCTTTGCTGTTGGCATTGTCGTTGCTGCCATTGCGCCAGATATGCTTACTTTACTGCTTGGGCGAGTGATGCAAGGCTTCGGAGCCGGTGCCTTGGTCAATTGCGTGTATACCATGATTACTTTGCGGTACCCTGATTCTCTTCGTCCTCAGATTCTTGCTGTCTTCTCCAGTGCTTATATTCTTCCAGGCCTGTTCGGACCGTATGTCGCCGGGATTATTGCTGAACAGTTGTCGTGGAGATATGTCTTCTGGTTGATCCTTCCCTTTATCTTTCTGTCTGCACTCTTAACCACCCCTTCATTTCGAGGCTTACAACCGCCAAAGGCAAGCGCGGCAAACAACCGTAGTCTTCTTCTGCCTTTTTTCTTGGCCCTAGGGACTGGTGCCTTGCTTTTTGGACTCGGCAAAATTCCCTCGATCTACGGTTTCCTGCTATCCATCGCGGGTTTGCTCTCCCTTAGTGTACCGTTGTATAAGCTGATGCCTAAAGGGACGCTTCTCGCACGTCCAGGCTTACCTGCTGTCATCGCGTCTCGGGGGCTATTTGTCGCTGCCTATTACGGCACACAAACGTATCTCGTCCTTGGACTCACCTCGATTTTAGGATTAACCGCCGACAAAGCTGGTTTAGCTGTTGCCTCCGCAGCAATCAGTTGGTCGCTGGCAGCCAATGTACAAGCAAAGCTGGATAAGAAAGACCAAGGGGCCGGTCGAAAAAAACGAATTATCATCGGTCTCGTTATTATGCTTATCGGAGTCGCATGCACCGTACCGCTGACGTTGATTCAACAAGACCTTTTCGGTGTCGTCGTCGCCATTGTTAGCCAGATCATTATGGGCTTCGGAATCGGTTTGGCTCACCCGACAAGCGGTGCGATTGCGTTTTCTCTTGCGAAATCTGGTGAAGAGGGAAAAGTATCTGCTGAACTATCTATCGCGGATACGTTCACGCCAGCGATTGTCATTGGGGTAGGAGGAGCTATCGTATCTGTGATGACAGCCTTTGCGTTTTCACTTTCTGTTGGGATTACTGTTTCTCTGCTCCTTCAGACGTTCATCGTCATACTGGGGCTGGTATCTGCTGCCCGACTGGCGACAGGTTCTGTGCCTGTTCAAGAAAAAGGGACACCCTAGATGATGCGAAAAGCCGCTGACGAATTTTTCGTCGGCGGCTTGTTTTATTACTCGTTTTGTATACTAATAGCACTTTTTTCCTCTTGAAATTCTTGTAATAACTGTTCTGCTTCTTGTTTGGCGTCTTTAGACTGCTTTGCCTTGTTTATTTTGTTTTTGTACGCTGCTAGTTTCTCTTCAAATTTTTCAACGAGTTGTTTTCTTTGTTCTATTTGATCTAAAACTTCGATCACTTTTGGGTCACTTAAATCTACATCACTACCCTCATAACTTGATTCATGAATGAGAGTCATCTCTTTGAAAATAGCTAACTTACGTTTTAATATATCTTCAGGATTTTCGGGGTTACGTTCTTTTTGGAGCTTTCCTACTTCCCACCCCATCTCTTTAACGTTTTCCCTTTCTTCGCTAGGAGCATTAGGATCATCTTGGTCCACTAATTCTTGATACTCCTTTTTCTTTTGCTCAAGAATTTCCTTTTTAGACAAATCATTTGCATAAGCTTGATAGCCGAGAAAACTCCCAGCACTCAAAATAGCAACACTACAAAATGATAAAGCAAGAAATTTTTTAGTTTTATTTTCAAACACCATTTTCACCTCCTTCAGTTCTTAACGTACGTCTCGTGAGGTGGCCGACCTTGATACATCCCTATTCAGTCTCCTGCTTGTACAGGGTTTTTAATTCCTCCAGGCTTTTGTCTATCTTGTGGAATCGTCTTTCCAGCCGATCCTCGACTACTCTGGACAATTCATTTTTCAAAATGTGTACAATATAAAACAGGGTTCCGATAATGACGAACATACCCAATATCAAGGTGATTTGTGGAGTAATGACAAAAAAGCACACACCGCCTATCAAAATCGTCAGTAGAATGTATCCAAACCATCTCCCCATGGTTCACTCCCCTTTACGATTCAGGAATCCCCTATATTTTACCAAGCCATACAATTACTTGTCCTTAAAAAAAGGGTGCCTCCAGTAGTGATATCTACGTGGGGACACCCTGCTCTATTCCATCATGTAACCTTTACCCAATAATCTTGGTCTTCTTCGCATTCTCCATCGACTTTTCAATGATTCCGCTCAACGGACGCTTCAGTGCGAGCGCCACAAACAGGCTGATACCGATAAAGCCGAAAAGTACGAGTATATCTCGAATCGCCGTTTCCCAGAGGATGCCGCCCACCCCTTCACGTAACAGGCTGATCGCATACGTGAAGGGCATGTATGGGTTCAGCGCTTGGAAAAACGGTGAGGTCATGCTGATCGGGAACGTACCGCCCGAACTGGAGAATTGAAATACCATGAAGATGATCGCGATGCCTTTGCCCACGTTGCCGAAAACAGACACCAGCGTGTACGTAATCGTGACGAACACCAGGCTGACCAGCATACCGAATAACACAAACGGAGTTTTATCCGCTACATAGGCCCCGAGGATGTAAATATCACCGAGCGTGACGAACAACGCCTGAAACAGTCCGATTGTCGCAAACGTCCCCAAGCGACCTAGGTACAACTGATACGGCTTGTACACTCCTCCGGGATTTTCTGCATTCGGCTTTAGCAAGGAAATCAGCAAGGTGGCACCTACCCAGAGTGACAATACACCGTAAAAAGGTGACATGGCCGAACCATAATTCGGAATCGGATAGAGGCGGTTTTCCTTGATCTGCACGGGACTCGCGAGGAATTCGCTCTCTTTTTTAATGTCGCCGCGCAATAGCTTGGCAAGCTCGGCGAAGTTGTTGTTCGCCTCTACTTCTCTCAGCTTGTTGGCGGCCTGTCCAATGGCACTCTCCAGCTTGGGCAGATCGTCGCGAACCAATGAGGCAACTCGGTGGACGCCCGCCTCCACCTCCGGGAGCTTGTTGCGCACAAAATCAGCCAGCTTGGTCAAATTCGCCTCCGCTTTAGGCAAATCGTTCTGGACGAATGCCGCTGCCTCGTCGAGCTTCTTCCCGATAGTAGGAAGATTCCCCTTCAAGAACGGAGCTGCTACGCGAATGGCATTTGCAAAAGCATCCGACTTGCTTCTGAGCGTTTGAGCGAGCTCGTGGACGTGCGCCCGTATTTGCGGCATCTCCTGCTGGATTCGCTTCAATTCTGCCAATCCCAGCTCCAGGCCCGTCTTTGTCTCTTGGAGAATCGCTTCGATATCCGGAAGCTTTTCTTGGGCCTTATGCAGTAGATCGGCAGATTCTCCTGTGATGACCTTCAGCCTTTCAATGCCTTCGGATATTTTCGGGACGATTTCGCTATCGTAACGGGACAGGATGTCTCCCAATTCCGCACTGACATTTTTTGAGAGCTGATTCAGGCTCTCGACCAAGTCTTTCGCGGGCTGCTTGCCGTTTTCCAGCGCGCTTGCAATCATGCCGAGAATCTCGATTTGCCGGTTCATTCTGTTCTCAATCGTTCGCAGCCTCTCCGCGAAAAGACTCAATGGCTGTCCAGGAATATAGCTGTTTACCTTCTCTACAAGCGATGCGGTATGCCCCAAAACATTCGCGGCTCGAGATAACCTGTCTTTCACGGCATTTACCTCGCTCGCAGTAGGCAAGCGATCCGGATTGATTTGCAACAGCCTGTCTGTGAGCTGAGTGAGTGCATCCGTAGCTTGCTGGGCTAGCATGAGATTTTGCTTGATCAGCGGTGCAATCGTTTCAAAGGCACCGTCATGCTTCGCAAAAAAGTCATTGAGCTGATCGGCAACAGACGCACCCTTATCAGTCAAATCAGCGATACGCGGCAACACCTCTTGAGCAGCTGAAACGATCTCAATGGCCTGACTCGCTTTTTCTGTGGCCGTCGTCACTGCGTTTGCGACCTTATCAAAATTTTGATCCAGCTCTTCAATTCGTCCGACGGCTTGCTCAATCACCGGCAGCTTGTCTTCCATCGCGATAATGACAGACGCCGACTCATTGATTTTCGACCAGTTTTGCTGAATTTTGAGCACGGCCTGCCCAGCTTGATTGATTTCAGGGATTCTTTTTTCCACTTCCAGAATGATCTGCGCTTTCTCATGAATCTCGGGAAGCTTCTTCTCAATCTCCAATACTTTTTGCCCTGCGGCATGAATCTCAGGCAGGCTTTTTTCCAATTGGAAAACGCCACTCTCGATTTTGCGGATGGTCGGCAATTGCTCTTCAATTTTAATGCCGATCTCTGTAAGCTTCGTGAGCAAGGCTTCACTGACGCTTTCCGTAAAACTCTCATTGATCTGCTTGGCAATCGCCGAAACACCTGACGAGGTGATTTTGGGAGCGACGGCGTTCACTTTTTCATTGACCGTATAGATCACTTCGGGCTTGTTCAGGTTGCCATGGACAATTCCCGTGATTTTTGTAGAAAAGTCAGCCGGGATCAGGATGCTGGCATAATAATCGCCCCGCTCCACGCCCCTTCTGGCCTCTTCTTTGTCCACAAAGGTCCACCCTAGTTTCTGGTTGGTATGCAGGCTCTTTATGAGCTCGTCTCCGATGTTAACCTTTTTATCGCCAACCGTAGCTCCCTGATCCTCGCTCGTCACCGCCACCTTGACCCCTTGCGTATTGGCGTAAGGGTCCCATACTGATTTGATGTTGATCCAATCGTATAAACAAGGAAGGAGAATGATGGCGATGATCAGAAAAATCCCAGTCGGGACCTTGAAAATGTTAATCCAGTCCGTTTTGTAAATCTTCCATATAGACCGCATGTATGTACCACCTAGTAAGAAAGAATGGATGAAGCATGACACTTACATGACAGTTTACCATGGAAGGAAATGATCGGGAATGAGCTGTCAGTAGTATCATGAGCAGCTGCACGCCAATTTATGATGGACAAATTCCTAGTAATGGCTTCCTCAATGTACAGGACTCAGTAAGTCAAAGCTCCAGTCCACATTTTATTAGACTCGCGAAGGATACCTCTCCATTTCCTCCACACCTTTTAGTATGTCAATTTTATTTTCACAGAACACAGGAGGAGCAACCAGGCGTACGGCGTGCGTAAGTCGTCCCCCCGATCGCAGCTACAGGTGTTGCCAGGAATCAGAAGCACTGGTAGCGCCGTAAAGTTCCCGGCCAGAATCGGATGACAGGCAGCTCGAGCGTATTAAACGAGAGATCTTTAGAAAGACAAAGAATCTTGTCCACCGAAAGCCTACGGTTTCCTGGGGAAGGCTCGTCTCTCCTTTTTAAAAGTTATCTCAATCATATTCATATTATGTCCAATTCTTGGAATCAATTGGGTACTGAGAAAAGAAAAAGACGCGATTTCTCGCGTCCTCATTTCAAACACTAATTTGATGCTTTTTCCTGCACGAATCGTTCGAATGATTTCTGTTCAGGTATTTCTACTTCATCACCTTTAGCTTCCTTTTTGTCGACTAACTTCCATTTGAATTCTTCGCTATCATCTTTTTCGTACACAAACATTTTACTTTCGCCATTCTTCTTCTGTACCAAAACAACAGCTTCATCCAAACTATTTTTCACATAAATTGCGGGAGCAAAATCCCCTTGCTCAATTTCGTTAGTGTCGAAAATGGTTTGTCCCATCGTCATTCGCAATAAAATATAGTCATCCTCTGTCATGTCTTCCGGCTTTTCACTACTATCTGCCGTGAAAAGTTGATAATCGCTGTCGTCAAAACCCAATGCAGATGTTGCATTATCGTAAGCAAGAGTAAGCTTTTCTTCTGTGTATTGTTTCAGATACTCTTTGTATTCAGCTTTATCACTCTTACCGGCGAAAACGGACACGCCAGTGACTGATATAGCAGCAACGAGTAAGCCGCTTAGAATTATCTTCGCTTTCATTTTCATAAATATACTCCTCCCTTAAATTAGAATCGGAAAACAGTTTCATCCCTGTCCGTTTTTCCGTTTACATACGCAAAAGCGGTAGCCATAGCATCCAACTGGCTCACCGTTATGGCTCGCAGCGGATTGCTATTTAGCATCTCACTCAAATGTCCGGTACTAATACCGCTCAATTCACTTAGTTTGCTAAGCGTAAATCCATTCTCTTTTACATTTTTTTGAATCTCAGAACGTAATGATCGTCGCACTATCGTGTCTTCCCCCATATTAAATCTACTCCTCCTTAGCAATAACACAAGAAAACAACAAGCTTACTATATTTTACAAACGATTCTGATACATGTAAATATTTCCTTTTTTTATAATTTTACCCTAACGATGGTATTTCTAGCTTGTCACCAGGCGCAGTGGATTACCTTTCCATCAGTAGGTGGTAGCCAGAAGTAACTATCGTCCTGCAAAATTTGTTCATTATTGATCCTCGAGAAGTTGACGAATGGAAAGACCGGCGGCAACCAACATAAGAAAAGATTCAACTTTTCTTAGTAGCGACATACCACCAGCGGCTTGGTTGTCTGCATATCATAGGGGTACCACCAACAAAATGCGGATTTTGTACGCTAAGCCCTGGATGACAGAAAAAAAGCCGGTATCCTGTACGCTAAGGATTACCGGCATTATCAATTGGGGAATTAGAAATCGAATAAATACTTACAGTTTCAAAATACAAATTCTTCATCTCATCCTCTTGTATACTTGGTTTAAGTTCTTTAAACCAATCTGCTTCTAAATCCTTATCATTAAGTACGTTTCCTCTCCAAAGGGACAATCCCAAATGCGGAAAGGTATATGAGTAGCCTAAAGAAGCCTCTTCATTTCTATCGAACGGTGAAATCTTATCTAGTATTTCTACGAGCTTACTTGCTTTCGTATTAAACACATTAATACCTCTAAACAAACAATAGTAATAGTCTTTCAATGAATTGGAGATATGAATATGAGACACTTTTCCATCTGCATCATATTCGCATTGAACATCTTCATAAAAATGCCCTTCAATAGAATCATTCTTACTCAACTGAACATATCTCTCGACTTCTTCTTTAGTCATTCCAAGCTTAATTACATCTATTGAGTGTCCTTCCTCAATAATTAAATTTTTCATATTATCCCCCTAGTATCTTGGTAATGGAAAATCTGAACACAACCTTAAACTATTAGAAGAGTAAGGATGTGTTCAGATTAATGTTACTTTTATATTACTTTACACCCCAAAATTGTAGTGCCAAGTAGGATGCCGCAACAATATAATCGTTATACTTATCTGCTAAGGTTTTATATTTCCCTTCCGGGTCATTTTTTCCTTTTAAACCGTCGACTTCAAATTTAAGTAAGCCCATATAATCTTTGTCATTCATATAACTCACTTCTAAGTCTCTAAATCTTTGAGAAGAAGTGTAATTCCCCCAGTTAGGCGTTTGTACATGGTCATCATACATCATTCTAACAGCAGGAAACTCTCCAGTATTTTGAAAACCAGCTTTCAGTAATGAGCTAGCTGCAACGATGTGGTGTCTTTCTCCTCCCAAAGGTTCCATTGAACTATAGGCACTAGCATCAAAGTTATATCTTTGCCAAGTGAATTTGTTGTCGCCAACTTTATTCTTATATATCCAAGTTGTTCCATCCTCAATTACGGTTATATCATATTCAAAATAATCAGAAACCACTTCCTTGCTTTGTATCCATTTAAATACGTTACCAGTACCAACTCCTTTTTTGTCGAATCTAATGTGGCTATCGTACCGCCAATCTTGTCGTTGTTTATTATATTTCATTAAGGTTCCAGAAATCGAATCAATTTTATCCCTACCAACATTTAGAATATCAACAGAAAAATCAGAACCAGTCGTACTGTATGCAAGGTACCACACGTTACTCACTGCATTATCTGGCGAACGCTTTACAAGTAAATTTTCATCAATTGTAATTTCTTGCGGTTCGGGCATGTTCAATCCTAGCTCATTCACTATCTCCTCAATATCACTATCACTAATTTCACGCAGGATTAAAGGTTTTTCCATCTCAGTAAAATCAATATGTTCTGATAGGAAATTATACTTCTCGTTCCCAGTGCTTAATAGATGTTCAAATCCTTGCTCTCTAATGAAATCTTCAATATCTGAGTGGTTACCAATATCCTCTAATTTAATATTTTCCAAAAATGTTGAAGAGTTTTCTTGTGCCAAAGCTGTGGTTAAACTACCAAAAACCAATAGTAAGCATAACAATCCAAACGGTATTACTCTTTTAAAATTCATTTTAATTCATTCCTTTCAATAAAGTATGAATTAGCATTTCACTCTTATTCTTTTTTCATCATTTTTAATTGAATTGCTAGAATGTATTTATCCAATTGCTGGCTTAAATCCACGACTTCATCATCCAACAAATTATTCTTCTCTAAATACAATTGCACCAGTTGTTCGCGCAATTGTTCTACATTTTTTTTCAAGTGACAGATATCTTGATAAGTTCCTCCTTCCCGATCTATAGGTAGCGTGGTACATTTACTTATAGGAGCTGTAACTGCTCCTTCTGTGGGCGTTCCGTTAACCTGGCAAAGGGGTGGAACGCCCTTTTTATAGGCAATAGCTCCTATGGTTA
Source organism: Brevibacillus antibioticus (assembly GCF_005217615.1). Lineage (NCBI taxonomy): Bacteria > Bacillati > Bacillota > Bacilli > Caryophanales > Paenibacillaceae > Brevibacillus > Brevibacillus antibioticus. The sequence continues at coordinate 4,987,512 of NZ_SZNK01000001.1, read as the reverse complement.
TCACCCCCTATTTTATTACATTAAAGTACATTTATAACTATATACTAGCATTCAGGAAGTGGGCGGTTGATAAAATTTGAATAGTAAAAAAATCATCCTCAAAAGAGGATGATTCCCTTTGGTGTTTACCCACCAACACCGTGTTCATATTGTATAACGGTTCCTTTAGGGATTGCTGCATGTCCACTCGTGACGCTGCTACACAGTCCCAAAACTAAAGCTATTGATAGCAAAATCGACCTCTTCATTTCGTACCGCCTCCATGATTCGCTTGTACTCCCTTGTTTGTTGATCTGTTGCATGTGATCGGAAAGCTTCGAATAGTGTAACGCAACGTATGAAGCCACTGTCATTCTTCATGATAATCGATAAAACCAGGCAGCGTAAAGTATCCTCAATTCCGCTCACGTACTGACCATTGTGAAGTCGATACATAGCTAGCTCATATCGAAAACGAAAATAACGATCCGTCTGGATGAGGTTATCATAATCATTAAAATCATTGATCTGGTTTGAAAATTGTTTGAGAATCCCATCCACTAAAAATCCATGCCTATTGGCCGATTCCATAATGGCTATTAGGCCAGAAAGGATCTCTTTTGGGTGATCCATAAGGAAGCGAGTGTAAGTTGGTAGAACATCGATGTCACCCAGGAGGACATTTAACGTATAGTGATTAGCCGTTGCCCACTGTCGAAACTTTTCTACCTCCATCTGTCCTGTTTCATCCAACAGTTCAAACCAACTCAGATTAGCATAACCAGAGATATATTCCTTCGCTTCTTCATACAATCCTTGTTTTTCAAGAGCAGCACTCTTCAAAAGGAATCCCTGACCGTAGTATACAACTAAATGCCGCTCTGTCTGCAGCGGAAGGATTTTTCTGTTGATGTTTCTCCCACGCAACTCATCCTGATAAACAGCAGTTGCCAACTCTCTTAGCTCATCTGCATAACGCTCTACATCCTTCCATTTGTGAAGCGAAAAGCATACATTGGCAAGCTGTAATAGGGCATCCAATTGATAGTTTTCAGGTAGTCTCTTTCGATATGGATCAAATTGTATGACAGCCCCCCAATTTTTCTCGGAATCGGTACCTTGTAGAGCTCGAAATAATCGATACTGTGCGATGACGAAGCGCTCATTGTGACTGTTTTTATCCGTATCAATGACGAGCTGATAAAAAAGAACCGATTCCTTACGTTTCCCTTTGGTAAAGAGTTCCTCAGCTACCTGAAAGAGAATGGACGTGTTTTTCTGATTGTCCAGTACCTTGTAGACAATCGAATCAACACAATCCCGCCGACCAATTTCCGCGCATCGAACCAGATACGGGACAACCCTTGATCGCGATACTCTTCCTTCCACAAAACACTCGGCCTCGTACAATTCATACAGCCAGCCTTGAGATTGCTCAAACGCATGAGCAAGTGCATCCAAGTGACCAATCGTCATTGCTCGTGGTGGAATTCGATTTAAGAGGTCGCTCAATACTCCCTGATTAATACCTGTTATCTCGCTAAGTCTAGTCAGTGTGTAACCACGTTCTTTAAGATGATGTTCAATCTCTGATCGTATTGATTGTTGAACTGTCTTACCTTCCCCCATTACATCTACTCCTCCTTAGCACAGGAAACACTAAACTTCCTATATTTTACAGAAGTCGCGAATTAATGTAAATATTTTACAAAAAACCTTTCATCCTTCAAGATTTGTTCATTTAGAGTACACTCTGTCGAAACACTTGATCTTTTTTTCATTGGGGTTGATTACTGAATTCTTTCTCCTCACTTTCCTTTAATTTTAAGAAACAGTCAGAGTTAAAAAACTGTAAATACTTGGTAGTAGAAGTAAGTATACTACGTGTATTTTAATTCGCCAATCATAATGGGTGATTAAAAATTAGCGAAGTGATTAACATAGTAGTAAACGGACTAAGGAGAGCTTTCCAGCTTGAAACTATTAGAAGCACGCACACAAAAGGGCTTGTCTCAGGAAAAAGTAAGTCGGATTGTAAATGTATCTCTCAAGCACTACCAGAACATCGAATATGGGATCACAATACCCACGGTCACAATAGCCTTGCATATCTCCGAAGTCTTCGGTATTGATCCTCGAGAAGTTGACGAATGGAAAGACCGGCGGCAACCAACGTAAGAGAAGATTCAACTTTCCGTAGTAGCTGCATACCACCAGCGGCTTGGTTTTCTGCATATCATAGGCATTCCGGATGTATGCGTCGCGGGGTCTGCATAGGTGGATCTCACCCATAGCAGCTAACGCAGTACGCAAGCAAAGCTGATTTAAAAAACATAAAAAGACATAAGAGTAATCTTCAGTGTTTCCAGATCCTCACTATGCCCTATGGTAATCAGTTTGAAATTGGGTGTTCCTCTACTAGATAGATGATAGGTTGAACTCATTGTTTTAAATTTCAATATGTGTAATATCGGTATTAAAATGACCGTAATATCTGTTTTCCTCGAACGATTCTATTTTTTTGATCATAAATAACTTCATACGTAGTAGAGCAATTTTTGCACAGTAAAAAACGATCTTCACTTGACTCAATCTGTTTTTCTCGTCCTATCTTACCCTTCAGACCAATTCCAAACTCCATGATTTTTACTGTACTGACAGCTTGTTTCTTTTGTTATTGCTAAGGAAGAGTAGGCAGCGGTTCTTTTGTACCATTCACCAAACTGGTAAATTATGTAATTATATACAAGTAAACACATTATCGGATTGGAGGTAAGAGCATGAAAACGTCTACTAAAGTTGCTACATTCCTACTGCTTGGGGCTGCTGTTGTTACTGGTGGTATTTGGACGTCCAACACCTACGCTTCGGTTAATGAGGAAAAAGAAGTAAAAGAAACGGTTCAAATCTATTTGGAAGCGCTTGAGAACGGCGATGCATCAACTATGGCTGAATACACGATTGATGAGCGGTTTGATAATGATAAAGACAAACTGAAAGTGTACGAAAGTTTTGCTACTGATAAGATGGATATAGATATGGATTCCGTATCGGTGGAAAAAATCGAAGATGAAAAAATGAGTGTTACGTTCCATTATACGAACAGACATGCTTCGGAAAATACAACTCTTCCAGTAGTCAAAGAAAATGATCAATGGAAAGTACTAATTGAAAAGACAAGATAGCTTAACACCAATAATCCATTTCCATACTAGCGTTAACGGCTATTATCCTAGACAAAGAATCCGGTAATTCCTTCGCCCAGGGATTACCGGATTTTTCAGTGGTTTTCACATTAAAGTTAAGATAACTGACATTACGCTGCTACTACCCCTACTTGTATCTGGGTTCCGATGTACTTCCCGTTTTGGTCTTACTTTCTCTTCTCTTGACGCACCAAATACAAGAAGTACGGAACACCGATGACCGCCGTCACGATACCCGCGGGAATCTCGATCGGAGGATTCAGTCCCCTCCCCAATGCATCTGCAATGACGAGAATCAATGCTCCCAGAAACGCCGCACCTGGCAACAGATAACGATGCTGATGACCGAACAGCTTTCTCGCCATATGTGGAGCAATCAATCCCACAAAGCCAATCGAGCCAATCGCTGCTACACATGCGCCTGCCAATGCTACCGCGAGTAGCAGGAGTACATAGCGTGTCCACACGACATTTAGTCCGAGCCCCGTAGAGCTTCCTTCATCCAGACTGATAATGTCCAGCTTTCGATGCAGGGCAAGGCTAATGGGAATGAATACGAGCATCCACGGCAGCAAGGCGTAAACTTCATCCCAGCCTTTCCCCCACAAGCTCCCTGCCAGCCAGACAAGAGAATCATTGGCTTGCATCGGATACTTCACCATGATGAACTCCGTCAACGCTTGGCAGATCGCGCCTACTCCCATGCCGACCAAGGCAAACGTAGTTGGCTGTGCACCGTTTTTCCGGGCGAAATAGATGAGCGCAATCGCTACCGCCAGTGCTCCCAAAAACGCGACAATCGGGAGGAGAAGTGGTGAAGCGGTCGGAAACAGAATGATGACCACAACCGCAAACAAGCCCGCGCCTTTGGTCACCCCTACGACATCCGGTGATGCCAGAGGGTTACGGATCATTCCTTGCAAAATCACACCAGCGATCGCGAAGCCCGCTCCGGCAAGAATCGCGAGCAACGCCCGCGGCAATCGATAGTTTTCAATCATAAACGTAAGCGATGAAGCTTCGCCCATAATCACTCGAATGAGTTGATCAGGGCCGATAAAGATCGGGCCGATCCCCATGCTAAGCAATGCTGCCACTAAGACTAAGGCGCCGAGACCAACCAGGAGTAGGGTGTTTTTTCGCGAAGTCATACCATTTCCCTCCCCTTTTTTCTCGCCAAGTACAGAAAGAACGGGGTTCCCAAGAGAGCCGTTACAATTCCTACAGGAGACTCAAACGGATAGGAAATCAACCGAGCCAGGACATCCGAATAGGTCACTAAAACAGCACCACTAAGCGCAGACACAGGGATGACGACCCGATAGTCCGTACCCACGAGCCTCCTTGCGATATGCGGAACCATCAGTCCGACGAAACCAACAGCTCCGGCGACAGCAACAGAGGCGCCTGCCAAAATGACGATCACAACATAAGACAGCAGTCGGACGCGGGCGATTTTTTGTCCCAACCCCATCGCGACTTCCTCCCCCAGTCGAAACACAGACAATGAGCCGGACAGCCAGATCGCCAATAGGAGTCCCGCTATCGACCACGGCAAAATCAATTGCACATCCGTCCAAGCCGCTCCGCTAATGGAGCCAGACAACCAGTACAATACATTGGATATGTGTTCGTTAAAGATGATAATTCCCTTCGTAATGGAGGTGAGCAACAAGTGGATGGCCATTCCTACCAAAGCGATCTTGAGATTGGTCATCCCACGGGAAGCTGCGAAGCCAAAGACAACAAGGCCCCCGACAATCGCTCCAGCAAATGCAAAATAGATGAGATTGGCTTTCCCGATATCCGGTAAAAGCACAATCGCGAGTACAACCACCAGACAAGCTCCCGCATTTACGCCAAAGACTTGCGGGGAAGCCAGTGGATTGCGAGTAACGGCCTGCATCACGGCTCCTGCCACGGCTAAATTCGCCCCGATGATGGCTCCCAGCACGGCTCTCGGAACACGGATGGTTTGGAAAATCAAGAGCTCCTTGGAGTATTCACCCGATAGCCAGTGCGTCACTAATGATCGAATTTGTAGTGACGCTACTCCGGTAAACAAGCTCAGCAACAACCCAATGAGCAAGAGGGTTGCCAAGCCGATCGCAATGAGCACAAAAGTACCTTTTCGTTGTCGTGTCGTTATTTTCTGCAATGCATGCCACCTCGATCAATTACCACGTGCAAGAACACCGAAAAGACCAGATCAGTGATCGGCCTTTCCAGAATTTGCATCGTATGTGTTCTATTTATCCTTGCTGTACAAAAGGTTCACTGCCTCTTCGACAATGCGTTCCGCAGACTTCAGTCCACGATAGCGCGTCCAGAGGTCACGATTTACTTTGTGTACTTCCTGATTTTTGACTGCGGTGATGTTGTTCCAGAGCGGATTTTGCTTCCATTCGTTCAACAGCGCGTCGTCGGCCTCCGCCAGGAAAATGACATCTGGGTCCCACTGCACCATTTGCTCCAGACTGATTTTTACTGTTGGTTCTGGTGCATCCTGAATCGCATTTTTGATTCCGATCATTTCGAGCAATTCGCCATCAAACGATTTCGCACCATGTGCAGACAGCGAATCTGCGCGGAATACACCCAGCATGACATTGCGGGAATCCCCAGCCGTTACCTTCTTTTTAAACTCTTCGATGATCTCCTTGTGCTTGATCAGGCGTTGTTCTGCTTCTTTTTGCTTGTTCAGCGCTTCCCCAATCGTGGCAAACGAGCTCAGATTTTCCTGATACGTCGAGTTGCGGCTTTTCAAGATGATCGTCGGTGCGATTTTTTGCAAATCCTTGTAAATGTCCTTGTGGCGATTCAAATCACCGATAATCAAATCCGGCTGCAACGAGCTGATGACTTCCAGACTCGGCTGCTGGCGAGTCCCCACAGGGGTATACTCGATTTTTTTGCCGATCAGTCCTTCTACGTCCTTATCCTTCTCCTGCGCGATTCCTACAGGCGTCACTCCCAGCTCCCATAGTCCGTCTACAAAGGAGTACTCCAACGCGACGACTCTTTTCGGGTCTCCGGTAATTTCCGTTTCGCCTAGCTCGTGTTTCACGATGCGCTTTTGTGCGGTTTGCGCACTATCTTGACCTGTTGCTGGCTGTTTTTGTTCTGCGCTGCCGCACCCGGTCAGTAATACCGTACCTGCCAGTGCAAGCGTCCAAAGCATATGACCGAGACGTTTTATTCCGTTTGTTCGCTTCATCTTTTGTCCCTCACTCGATGTAATTGATAATGATTATTATTACCGATGAAATGCGTTTTTTATTGTAACAAGCCGCTGCCGCAAATGAAACATTGTGCTTATTAAATCTTTTACCGCAATAAAGATGATTAACGTCATTTTGTTCATGCTTCGTTATTACGAAAAAAAGCCGTTACGCCTGAACCATCGACGTAAACGGCTTTTCGCCACGATGCTATTTATTATTTGGCGTATGACTTACTTCAGTCTTCGAGCTCAGCTTCTCTAATGCTTCCTTGGCAGGCGCATGATTCTCCGCCATCGCCAACGCCGCCTGATAAGCTGCCACAGCCTCCTCCACTTGACCCAATTCTTCGTAGCAAAGCCCTTTGTAATACCATGGGTGAAAACTTCCCGATCCCTTCAAGGTCAGGTGCCGAATGTTGCTCTCACCTAGCTCCAAGCAGTGATCGAACGTTATCAAGGCTCGTTTATAGTCCTTTTTCAAATACTGAATGATCCCTTTGTACAAATGCAAATCAACGTAGTCAGGATAAATCTCGATTGCCTTTTCAATTCCTGGCCACGCTCCCTCCGCACTGCCGGTCGAGATCAACGTAGAGTATTTGAGCTTATAAAGAAGCGAAGGAGGCATCATATGGTTTTCAAGAAATCCGACAATAGACAGATTCACAAACTTGAACGTTTTCTCATGCTCCTGGATACGTGAGAATTCACTGGCAAGATGATACTCAATCCATGGAGAGTGGTCCTCTTTTTCCAATTCCTTCATGAGTAGCCCAATATTGCGCTCGAATTTGTTCTTTCTCCCAGTAAATTCATTCATGTAGCCGTAATGGTATATCCGTACAGGCAAGATTTGAATGTGGAGATCTTCGGTCAGATTAGGGAGAACCTCTTCTACGTTGAGCGTTTCGTGGATGGGAAAATGGAAGCGAAAACCGATGCCATTGCGAAACAAACGTGAGTGAGCGATATGAAAAGCATCGTCTTCATTTTTTTCATCTCCAATGTAATTGATTAGATGGATATAAAAAAGAGAATCCTCTTGACCGCGAAGCAGCTCCTTCAACTTCTTGCTGTCTTCCTGATTCATTTCCTCATCGGCATCCATCCACAAAATCCAGTCGCCCGTTGCTTTTTCCAGTCCAAAGTTACGCGCTTCTGCGAAGTTGTCCTGCCACTCATACGAGTGCACGACCGCTCCGAATGACTTGCTTATCTCTATCGTTTTGTCGGTACTCCCCGTGTCTACGATAATCATTTCATCCACAAGATCTCTCACGCTTTCCAAGCACTTGTGAAGGCACTCTTCTTCGTTTTTTACAATCATACATAAGGAAATTTTGGGCGCCTCAGACATGCTGCTCATCTCCTTTTACACACATCACTGAGATCGTAGTCTATCCCCCCTTTACTCTATGAGTGGACTGCTTCTTTCAGAACGCCGCCATTTCCTTGGCTTTTGAACCTTTTGCTGGAGCCGCGCATGACTCATGTCCTTTGTGCAACAGCCCTCAGGTTTTGCCTCCTTATCGAATGAGTACGATTAAGTTGTCATATTAAGATCGCGGTTACATAACATGTACTGCGAGGAAGTTTCCGTTTATTCACTACCAATTACGCGATCCTGTGACGATCCTATCGTTTTTACGTACGCCTTCTATTTCGGGTAAGTCTTATTTTGTATACAAAGTCATACAAACAAAGGATGTAGATAACGATGTCAATGCCCACGGTCCCCAATATAACACCGGAAATCATATTGAAGCGAAATGAAGTATTAAATCTGCTTCTGACGTCCATTGCGCTCGAGGAAATCGGACTTTCTCACCTTATTAATGCAGAGGGGCAAAAGATCCAAAAAATCACGAAGGAGCAATCCCTCTCGATCAATGATGCGCTTGCCCTAAACAATAGTGTTGAACGAATGCTGCGCAATGTCATCAAGACAGAGATGCTCTTGCAATTCAGGCTGGAGGACATTCTTAAGCTGGAACAGATGGAGATCCATGATCATCATCACGATGACTTACCTGACACCCCTGACATCCCCGACCTTCCTTGCTTCAAAGAATAACCCTTACTACTCATACTGCTTTTCATGGGATCCTAATTTTATTGAAGAGGGATGATGATGACCTTACGGGATAAAGTTCCATCAAATGATGTGCCTACGCGCGAAGAAGCTTTGAGTCATTTGCTGCAATCGATTGCCTTAGAGGAAGAAGCCTTGTCCAGATTGCTAAACGCGGAAGCTGACAAAGCCCTTGCTTTCGTTGGCAAAAATCTGGACTTCCCCAACAACCCCTCTAATGATGAGATCATTACCTTTAATCGCACAGTCATTTCGATTCTGGATTCGGTGCTCATGGCTGAGTGGCTTTTGTTAAAAAAGCTGGATGCGGCCATTCACATGTACCCCGTGGCGCTTAAATCAAATTTTGAGATGGAAGAATCCGATTTCGGGGATGAATTGGATGACATCACCATCGACTATTAACGAGTTCATTTCAGGAATTCGAGGTCAATTGCCATGAAGAACAAAGGTATCGATGACCAAACCGTTCTAAAGCTGACCTATTCCATCGTCCAGTTGGTCAAAGGATTGGAATCTCGCTTTCATCATGCCAAAGATTATGAACTCATGCTGTTTGGCTACCAAATATCAACGATGATCAATCTGCTCGTCAGACTGCATACCCACATACATAATAAGCAGATTGCTCACAGTTTCTTTTTTGAATCGCATCCCCCCCTCCATCCCACTAGTGAAATGCACACTCCTGTCCTTGCTGCGATAGCCCAGTTATCGGAATTGGTAAAGACATGGAGGTGTCCACATAAACAAATCACCACCTTGATAGAAAATCATCTGCGGCAATTACAAGCTTTTTACTCGATAGAACCGGAAGAGGATTCCCCCTACGACGAGCCGATGCAATTGGAGCTAGAAGGAGATATTCGAGACGACGAACCTGTACAGCTTGACGTTCCACCTGTGCCTACCCCAACCCCTCCATTGCTCGCAAACAAAGCACGCATCGATACGGCCAAAAACCGGAAATCAGCACGTCAAAAACCCCCATTATTAGCACAGGCTGCGTCCGTCCCTACTCCCGATAAAAACAAAAGCAAAACCAAGCGGCCCAAGCCTGTAACAAACGTGGCAAAAGTGCGTGGCCAGAAAAAGATGCTCGCTAAGCGAGTGTCTGCGCCTACAAAGCCTCCCTTTGTACCGAACTCCGTAAAGGTACGTATCGGCAATGTCACCAAGGTCATCCACATATGAACCTGAATCTAATGAAGGAGTAAGGGATATGGCTCGTTTGGAATTGATTGAAGTGGCCGGCAACAGTTATGTGGTCTCCGGTAAATACGGGATCGGTGTCTATTTGGATAGGTCCAGCAAAACTGCTGTTTGCATTGATAGCGGCCCGAATACCACTGTCATCGAGAAAGTATGCGCGAGAATCAGCGATCGAGGGTATCAAATCCTTGCCGTTGTTCATACACATGGTCACGCTGTTAACCACGGTGGCAATCCCTATTTGATAAAAAGGTTCCCCAATCTCCGCATCTATGCGACACATCTAGCATCCTATATCATCGAAAATCCGCATCTCGAGCCTTTGGTTTTCGACGCAGGTGGAGGCTCTGATACGAAGCCTGATGAAAACAAAGAGAATACACGTGCGCTCGTAACGGATTATCTTCCATCGACCGATGGTATCTTTCACGTCCATACCATTCCATTCAAAATCGTCTCCTTACCTGGACATTCGCCGGGAATGGTCGGCATTATTACCCCTGATCATGTCCTTTACTGCGGCGATGCCTTGTTTGGTCCTAAAACATTGAACAAGCAGGCTCTCCTTTTTTTTAATGATCTGAGGGCTGCCAAAAGAAGCTTCAAAAAGCTCTCGATGATGAAATTAAATGCTTATGTGCTGTACCATGGCGGACCCTACAAGACAGTCACAGGACTAATTAACAGGCATCTCACCCTTATGAAAGACACCTCTGCTTTTCTTGAAGCATGGATTCATGAGCAGCCAAGCACTCTCGAACAAGTAGTCCAAAAGGTCATGAAAAAGTATGAGCTTGAAGATGACTTGCACCGCTACGGTTTGACTACCTCGATTATCCGCTCTTATTTAAAAGAACTACAGCAAGAGAACCGAATTGTCGCAAAGGTGGACAATGGTTTACTGCTATTCAGCAAACCCACGCCAAACACTTGAACAAAAGCTGTATATGGGGGTGTACCATGGGTAAAAAACGTATTTTAATCGGGAGTCCCATTCAACAATTCCCGATTATTTTGGAGGAATTCCTTCAATCCCTCACGGAGTTGACTACCAAAAATGAACTGATCCATTACATGTTCATTGACGATAACAAAGACCCTCTTTCCAGTACACTCTTGGCTGATTTCGAGAAGGAGAACAAACGAACCGTCATCCTCAAAAACACAGACGATGATACGTATGTCCGAAATGAAATGACCCATTATTGGACGGAACGGAATATTTGGAAGGTAGCGCAAATGAAAGATACAATTATCTCCTATGCGCTCCAAGAAGGTTTTGATTACTTGTTTTTGATCGATTCCGATCTCGTTTTACATCCTCACACCCTGAAACAGCTGCTTCAAGCCAATAAAGATATTATCTCCAACATTTACTGGACACGCTGGCAGCCTGATTCGATTGAGCTTCCTCAAGTTTGGCTGATGGATCAATACACGTTAACACGCGAGGGGGCTTCCGAATCAGCGGAGAACCAAAACTTTTTGGAGATGCTGCGTAAACCGGGTGTGTATGAGGTAGGAGGCCTCGGTGCATGCACATTAATCCACCGAAAGGTCTTGGAGGCGGGCGTCAGCTTTAAACGAATTGCGAACTTGTCGTTCTGGGGAGAAGATCGGCATTTTTGCGTTCGGGCTGTAGCTATGGGCTTTTCTTTGCATGTGGATACTCATCTTCCCGGGTACCACATCTACCGTCAGTCGGATCTGGCAGGAGTGAGCGATTATCGCAAAAAAAATGGCATGACAGCGAGGAAAGCGAATCAGATTTCAATCAGTTTATGCATGATTGTCAAAAATGAAGAAGACGCTCTGGAGCGTTGCCTCTCCACCGTTGCGGATCTCGTCGATGAAATCATTATCGTCGACACGGGTTCAACAGACCGCACGAAAGAAATTGCGTCCAACTATGGCTGTACCATTTATGATTTCGAGTGGATTGATGATTTTTCAGCCGCACGCAACTATGCGTTCAGCAAGGCAACATGCCCCTATATTTTGTGGTTGGATGCAGACGATATCCTTCTGGAAAAAGACCGTCAGCTTTTCCGCGAGTTGAGGTTTACATTGAATTACAGCATCGACAGTGTCACGATGAACTACAACCTTTCTGTAGACAGCAATGGGAATGTGGCATACAGCATTCGCCGCAATCGCCTCGTAAAACGCGACCGCGGATTTCGCTGGATCGGACCCGTCCATGAGTATTTGGAAGTGAGCGGTAACGTCATCAACAGTGACATATCCATCACGCATAACAAGCAGAAGGGATACACGGACCGCAATCTACAAATCTATCGACGCAGGGATGCCAAAGGAGAAGAATTCTCGCCACGGGACTTGTACTATTATGCGAATGAATTACGCGACAATCAGTATCATGAAGAAGCCATTACTTTTTACACGAAGTTCCTGAACACCCAACAAGGCTGGGTAGAGGACAACATTAACGCTTGCCTGAAGTTGGCGAGTTGCTATTCCCACCTCTATGAGAGACAAAATGTTCTGTCGTCGCTATACCGTACGTTCAACTACGATCGCCCACGGGCGGAAGCGTGCTGCCAGATTGGAGCCTTTCACGTCGAAGATAAAAATTGGCTGCTCGCCATTTTTTGGTATGATCTCGCAACAAAAGTAGAACGACCTGCTGAAAAGCTCGCACACATCGACCATGTTTCCTGGACCTGGCTACCTCATCTGCAACTCTGCTTATGCTATTCTCAAATGGGGGACAACGAGAAATCACGTCACCACAATGATATTGCCTACTTATACAACCCAACTCACCCTAGCATTCTCTACAACAAAAAGTACTTTGAGTCTCTGACCTGACTCCCCTCGTGATCATGAAAAAGTTACCCACCCTGTGGGTGAATGTATACATGCCATAAGTAATGGTGGTCTATTTTTTGATGAGCACGGTGCTTACCGGTGAACACAAAGGTCAATCTGGAAATCAGATTGGCTTTTTTCCGTTTCTATACAGCCAGGCACGCGCACAGATAAAGCCTCATAGCATAGTAATAAGTTTTTGAATGTAACAGGAAGGATGAATGCCATGTCTCAAGCCAATATTCCCAATATTACTCCCACCATTACTGTAACGAGAGACGATGCTATCAATCTCCTCCTTACTTCCATCGCCATCGAAGAGCTCAGCCTCGGGCATATTATTCATGCAGAAGCAGAAAAAATGCAATATGCCATTGGTACACTACCAGGCTTGACTGTTCCTGCTTCAGTAAGCGATCTCCTTCTGGTGAATGCAAGCGTTCGCCAAACCTTGCAAGACGTTACGAAAAAAGAAATGCTCTTGCAATCGAAACTGGACAACATCCTGTCTGTTTCATCCAGCAGCACAGGTGGCATAACGGGGGCTACAGGAGCCACGGGGGTTGGTGTGACGGGGGCCACCGGGGATACAGGTGCGACGGGGATTACTGGACCGACTGGCGCGACGGGGGCCACCGGAGAAACTGGCGCTACCGGGGCCACTGGCGCGACTGGACCTGCTTTCACCACTGAAAACTTCTCAGCCTTTTTATCAACTGTAACCCTTGGCGAATCTTCCCAATTCGTTAACTGGTCAATAGCCAGCCCCTATTATGGCAGCCCAAGTTTCAATCCGCTAACTGGCACTTATACAGTACCAGCGACTGGAACTTACGCCATCAAAGCAACCATTAACTATGAAACAAGCGAAGCCATTACCAGTAGTTTAGACCCGGAAATCACCCCTGCATTTGAAGTACAGAGAATCACCCCTACTGCAACAAAACTCATTATCGGTGATTTTCCTGTTCTCAACGTAAACATTGCGCTCGTACTCATATTAAGAGCCATTCTGGGGGCGGGAACCGTCACGCTCGCAGGTGACGTTCAACTCAATGCAGGTGATACAATCGGTTTGTTCTATGTGGCCAATGGATTGACCATCAACCTCAACCTAGGTGGCGGCGGCGAGGGCATCGTCTGGTCCATTCACCGTCTCACCTAACAAGATTTTGCCTTTACGAAAAAAGCTGACTGCAATCTACCATGCAGTCAGCTTTTTCCTGTCCGTTACATTCCTGGCTTACACCTTTTTCACAAATTCGGATTTCAATTTCATTGGACCAAAACCATCGATTTTGCAGTCGATATCATGGTCTCCGTCAATCAAACGGATATTTTTTACTTTTGTCCCGATTTTCACGACCAATGAAGTCCCTTTAACCTTGAGGTCTTTAATGACGGTTACAGTGTCTCCATCATTCAAGACGTTTCCATTCGCATCCTTGATGACTTTATTATCTTCACCGTTGTCGCTGTCTGCTTGCAACGTCCACTCATGGCTGCATTCGGGACAAATCAAGGAGCTTCCATCCTCGTACGTGTATTCTGAATGACATTTTGGGCAATTTGGCAATTGGCTCATCTTTCATATAACCTCCATTCGATACTGTCCATTCTACCATAACTAGCCTGAAGATCTGGCCACCTAACCAATAAGCCCTTCGTCCCGTGCTTTTTTAACGGCTTCTTCACGATTCTTTACACCCAGTTTCGCATAAATCACTGTGGTACAATTGCGTACTGTTCCTTCAGAAAGAAAGATTTTCTCCGCGATTGTTTTCATGCGAAGCCCCTCTACTAACGAGGTCAGTATGCCTCTTTCCCGTTCCGTCATGCCATAGGGACACTCGCGTCCTTGCTTTTGGCGAAGTCCATTAAGCTCTTCTTGCTGCAAGCGCATTTCTTTGAAAAGGACATCCGCAATCTTATGGTTAATCAAGGCTTCACCCTGATGAACAACTCGTATCGCCTCTACCAGCTCGACTGGACTAACCGATTTTAACAAGTAGCCATTCGCGCCTCTCCCTAGCGTCTCTGTCGCAAGGGCTGTTTCTTCGAAGGTCGTCAACATGATGACACGCATATCCGGCCACCGCTCACGTATCGCTTGTAGTGTCTTCGCCCCGTCCATGACAGGCATTTGAACATCCAAAAGTACGACGTCGGGCTTTTCTTTTGGAATGATATCCAGTGCCATCAAGCCGTTCTCTGCAACCCCGACCACCTGTAAATCTTGCTGATTCTGTAAAACGAGTTGCAAACTTTCCCTCACAAGGGGCTGATCATCGACGATCAGGATACGTATGCCTACACGTGGTACGGACTTCATAGCTGGCAAACTACAAATGACCGTCACCCCTCCTTCGTCCATACAATGGATCGATAATCGTCCCTGAAGTGCTTCCAGCCTTTCCTTCATCGATTGCAAACCAAATCCGAATTCGATCGTCCCATTTCCTTCCCCATTATCTTCGACCTGCAACCGGATCTGGGCTTCTTCAAAGTAAAGCCCCACTTGAATTTGTGATGCTTTTCCGTGTCGCACAGCATTTGTCAGTGTTTCTTGCAAGCAGCGGTACAAAGTCAGCTTCATGGAACGGCTCAACGCATACTCAGCCCCGTACATACGCAGCTTGACGGACACTCCTGTAGCCACTTGAAATTGCTCGATCAATTCAACGAAGGCGGACTCCATGGTCGTAGCAGATTCATAGCCATTATGAGCCCACTTGTGGAAAATCCCTCTGGACTCGTCCAAACCTTGTCGGGCCATCTGCAAAAGCATGTCCAGCCGACTAGCCTCCGCATCTGGTATTTTAGACCGAAGCATCTCCATCCCCATAATGAGCGATGTCATCGTGTGTCCGATCGTGTCATGCAGCTCTCTGGACATTTTGTTCCGTTCTTCCAGCAGCGTGATTTCCTCCACCTGGGAAGTGTATTGCTCCAATATTTGGTTCTGATGTTGAATGATCAGGCCTTGCTTGTGCATACGGCTAAGCAATTGAAAGGCAAAACCAAGCGCATATGCCGCGAAATGGTACACAATTAGATCGCTTACGACTATAGGCTCGAAATCAAACCCAATTGCCTCGCCCACAAGAAACGGAATCGCCGGAATCACCAAAATCGCCAATGGTCCCGTCCAGCGATAAGATCGTTCCACACTGTGATATCCGATGAGAAAAGCGATGGGGATAAACTGCCATCTTACTCCTTCAAAATAGAAGTTCAAGGCAATGCACAAGCCTCCACTCAAAATAATCTCAGCGAACAAATATAGGTTACGAGAGTATCGACGCAAACAAATAGGGACGACAAGCACGAAGAACAAAACGATCAATGTAATCACTATCGGATAAGGCAATTGATCGTGATGGCTGACAAAGCCGAGAATAATCGTCAATCCCCACATAAAGTGGATGGTGAAGATCATCCAGTCGACCCATAACCATCGTTTAACAAATGCAAGCAATTGGTACACCTCATCTACATCCAAACTTTTCTCCATTATAGTATCAGATGACGATCAGCTACTATCACGATAAACAATGACATTCTGTTACTTCTCACCGTGACACTCATCGTCCTATACTCATCCCTGTCGCTGGCCTTACAACAATGGACTGACGCTAAACCCGAAAGGTGATGAACATGACATTATTTGCTCTACGAAAATGGTTTGCCGTTCTGCTCGTATCCTGCCTCATGCTGTTACAGCCTCTATCAGTGGCCAATGCTCACTCGCCGCTTACTACTCCTTCCATCGAACAAATAGTTGATCCCCTCATGAAAAATGAAATGAACAACTTGCATATCCCGGGCGCAGCCATTGTCATTACCCAGGGAGATCGCATCATTTTTAAAAAAGGCTATGGTTTTGCCGACGTCGAACAGCAAATCCCTGTTTATCCTGAACGTACGGTGTTTCGAATCGGTTCCGTGACCAAGTCGTTTACTGCTACTGCAGCGATGCAGCTCGTGGAAAAAGGCAAGCTTTCCTTGCGCGAAGATTTGAATACCGCCCTAAAAGACTACAAAATTACCAATAATCGTTACGGACCGATCACACTCCACCACCTGCTCACACATACAGCCGGTATAGATGAAAAAATTTACAAAAGAGACAACCGCGAGAGTGTGATCCCAGAATTCTCGACCGAGCCCGTAAATGAAACGCTTCAGATGCAGGAGACGATTTTCACGCCAGGCAGCAAATTTCAATACAGCAATGCGGGCACCGGATTGTTAGGGAGTGTAATCGAACAAGCTTCCGGTCAATCTTTGCATGACTATATGCGGGAGAATATCTTCCGCCCGCTAGGTATGGATTCCGCCGAATTGTATCTCCCGGAGGACAAGAGCAAGCTGGCAAAAAGCTATTATTACGACGGAAACGCCTATCAAACGATTCCTTACTCAGGGATTATTTTCCCAGGGAGTGGTGCCGCTAATATGACACCAGTCGACTTCGCCCCCTATATGATCGCCCATCTTTCTGGCGGCAGCTATAACGGCACATCTCTACTCAAACCAGAAACTGTCCAGCTTATGCATGCCCAGCAATTCGCTGCCCATAAGCGCATGTACGGGATCGGCTACGGCTTTTTTAAAGGAGAGACGAAAAACGGCACTCCTACCCTGTGGGCAAACGGTGGGATTGATGGCTTCACCTCGAAAATGGTGCTGATTCCCTCAGAATCAATCGGCATCTTTGTTGCGGTGAACGCCGCGCATCCGGGCTTGGAGCTGCACGGCAAGGTCGTGAATGCGTTTACCGACAAGCTACTGACAGAGCAAGTCCGCAAGCCCCTAACTCCTGTTGATGGCACCATAGACGAAATAAAAAAGCTGGAAGGTCAATATCTGCTTACCTTGACACCCGAGAATGGCTGGGGCAAAGGGCTTCGGCTGCTCAGTAGCTACACCTACACAGTGAAGGCATTGGACGGGAAGACGATATCCGTGACTGGTTTATTCCAAAATGAAGGACAGCAATCCCTTGAGAAAAAGTTTGTGCAAGTAGACGATCATTTCTTTCAAGAGATCGGCGGCGAGGAACAGCTATATTTTCACGGGGAACAAGGGAAATTTTATATGACCGGACCGATGAACTTTTCGCTCCCTCGCATCCCCTTCATCGAAAGTCCGTCTGTTCTACTGGCTCTGTATGTGATTCCCGGAATCGTGTTCATCCTTCTTTCGCTCGTCTGGATCGCTCGTTTCGGGCTACGCAAATGGCGCAAACAATCGCACGCTATTTCCAAAATCGTTCCGATTATGGCTCTGCTTCATAGCTTGTTTTTTATCATCCAATTCACCTATGCAAACACAGAGCTTGTCTATGGCTACCCGGCCTTCTACCAATTCGTTGTCGCATCCCTACCGATTGTTTCGTTGGCCGCCGCCGCTTATTTGCTCCTGCGAATCGGAACAGCCAAGGAGCGCGATCGCTGGAAGGTAGCGAATAGCGCAGCAGCGGTACTCTCCATCCTGTATACTGGCTATTTATTTTACTGGAACTTTCTTTCGATTCATTACTCATAGGACTCCGAGTTCAGGACTAATAGAAAAATGACTAGCAGCGACATCTGCTAGTCATTTCTTTTTCGTTCCTCACTCATATCGCAACGCGTCAATCGGATGGAGCCTAGCTGCCTTATGAGCCGGATAGAGCCCAAAGAAAATACCGATGGCACTGGAAAACCCAAAAGCAATTACGATACTTTCCCATGATAGTAGCGTCGGTACATCGACATATTGCGAGGCAAACATGGCTGTCCCGATGCCGAGCAGCACCCCAATCGTTCCACCAATCAGGCAGACGATCATCGACTCGATCAAAAACTGCAGCATAATATCTCCGTAACGCGCCCCTAACGCTTTGCGAATGCCGATTTCCCGCGTCCGCTCCGTGACAGATACGAGCATGATGTTCATGACGCCTATCCCACCGACAAACAGCGCAATCCCGGCTGCGACACTAAAAATCGTGGTGAGCGTGCCGGAAAAGGAATCCATCTCCCCCAGTGCATTCTCGATACTATCGATTTGGTAGTAGTTTTCGCGATCGTGCCGGCGGTTTAAGTACTTCTCTGTCTGACTCTTGGCTGCTTCCATCGTTTCCTTCGACTTGGCTTTTACAGTTATCGTATGAACGTACTTGTACCCGTCCATATTATGCAGAAAGGTAATCGGCATATAGGCACCCTCGGATCGACCATCGTCAATCATCAGCTTGGCTTCCCTTACCACGCCGATAACGACGACTGATGCTGCTTTGAAAGTCAAACGCTTGCCAATCGGGTCTTCACGTCCGAAAAGCCCTGCCGCTAACTTTTCGGTTAAAACGATAACCGGCTTCCCCTCTCTTACTTCCTTCGTAGTAAAATATCTGCCTGCAACTAGTTTCAAGTTGGGTTGAACCTTTAACAGATCCTCATTTGTTCCTTGTATACTTGCGTCCTTCCCCTTTTTCGGGCCACGAATTGTTCCATAAAGACTTGTGAACGGCACGGCCTCTTCAATGTAGGGCGATTGTTTGGGAAGTGCATAAGCATCCTCCACTGTCAAATCAGTAATCTTGCTTCCTTGGCCCCACCAAACAGTAACGCTGAAATTAGTAGCACCCAGCTTCTCTAACTGATCGGTATAAGCCTGTTGACTGCCGTTTCCTAGTGTCATCACAGCAATAACAGACATGATTCCGATGATGATCCCAGACATCGTCAAGGTAGCTCGGAGCTTATTTGTCCCAATCCCTTCCAGAGCCGTACGAAAGCTTTCGAGTAAATTCACGTGAGGATCACCTCCTCGGACGCAGTAGCAAACAAGCGCTTCTCCACTCGCTCATCTCGGATGATATGACCATCTCGAAACGTAATGACGCGCTCGGCATGCTGGGCGATATCCGCCTCATGCGTGACGAGGAGAATCGTTACCCCTTGCGCATGCAACTCCTGAAAAATCGCCATGATCTCGATGCTGGAACGACTGTCCAGATTCCCTGTCGGCTCGTCAGCAAGCAAAATGGCTGGCTGGTTAACCAACGCTCTGGCGATAGCTACCCGTTGTCTTTGACCGCCGGACAGCTGCGTTGGTTTATGATCCATCCGCTGGGCAAGTCCGACACGCTGCAACGCCGCTTTCGCTCTTTTTTTGCGTTCTGTCATGCCGACGCCCGCATACATCATCGGCAACTCTACGTTTCGCAGCGAAGTAGCACGTGGCAACAGATGAAACGATTGAAAGACAAAGCCAATTTTTTGATTGCGTACCTGCGCCAGCCCACTATCCTTCAACTGCGTAACATCAATTCCATCCAAGACGTACGATCCGGAGGTTGGCCGATCCAGACAACCCAGCATGTTCATAAACGTCGATTTTCCAGAACCAGACGGTCCCACAATCGCCACGAATTCACCTTGAGCTACGTGGATATTGATATTTTGCAAAGCGAACAGCTCCAGCTCATCCGTCTTGTACTGTTTGGTTAACCCCTCAATGTTCAGCATATGTATCCTCCTTTACCCCGCAAACTCTTCGGGAGATGCTTGGAAGATCACTTCATTTTCTTGCAAGGTTTCCGGTGGATTCGCTACCAATTCTTCACTGCCATCCAATCCGCTTTCAATTTGGATAAACAATTCACTTTCAATTCCAGTCGTCACTTTTTTCTTTTTGACTTTGCCATTTTCCGCTACCCAGACAAAGGAAGATCCATCTTGATCTGTCACGACTGCCTCAATGGGGACTTGCATGGCGTTTGCTGCTTTTTGCAGGACGATGTTCACATCCACGTGAAAACCTGGCTTCAAATACTCCCTCGTCTCATTTAGATGGACAGCGACCGGCACTCCCGTACTCTCTCCACCCGGCTCTTTGCTGGTTACAGCCATAGGAGATATGCGCGACACCTTACCTTGCAACTGTTCTCCGCCTAAGGAAATGCCTGAGACCACCGCATCCTGTCCGATTTTGATTTTACGCAAGTCAGATTCTCCGACTGCTGCTTCGACCATAACATCATTGGTATCTCCAACCGTGAGAATTTCCTCGCCTTTACTTAGGTACTTCCCTTGTTTCACCTTCATCGAGAGCACCGTCCCGTCAATCGGAGACACGATGCTGCTTTGCACACGTTGCTTTTCATATTTTGCTTTTTCCAAATTCAGCTTTTGAATTTGCGCCTGGTAGGAGCGAATCTCTGCCTTGTCTGGCCCTTTTTGCTTCAAAAGTAAATCTTGCTTCGCGACTCTTACTCTTGATTCCGCAGTCTGTAGCTTTTGCTTCGCCTCCTCTACAGCCTGTTGGGTAGACACGCCTGCGGTAAACAGCGATTGCGTTCGCTGGTAATCTTTTAATGCCGTTTGGTATTCACGTTCATGCTGGGCAAGCTGCTCCTGCATTTTCGTGACTTCCTCAGGCTCCACACCTTTGGAGAGCCTTGCGATATTCGCTTCCTGAATGGTGATCTGTGCCTCGATATCCATGATTTCATTGCTGACATCGGACATGTCGATATTGCCGATCACCTGCCCTTTCGTCACTTTGTCTCCCTCCTTGATGGAGAAGTTCCGCAATTCGCCTGCATAGTTAGCGAACAATGTATGTTCATTTCGTACTTTGACCATGCCCGACGTCAAAATGGTGCTTTCCAAATCGGCCGTTACCACCGTAGATAACGTGACAGGAGTGCCATTCTTCTTTTCTACCGAAGAAGCCGCATAGCCGCCAAACCCAGCCACAAGCACGCCTACCCCCAGCCAGATCCACAAACGCTTTTTCATATTCCTTACCTCCCCCAAAACTGTAAGCTCCGGTCATCCTTGGCCAATAAAAAAAACCCACTTTTTCCTTTACAGGTTCCACCCTGGCTCGTCACCCGATCAGGATAAGGAAAACTGTTAAAAGAAAAAGTGGGGTAAAACTTAAATTTTTTTAAAGTGAGGGAGTTAATTCGTAAGGTAAGCGTATTTCAAAAATCGTCCGGATCAAATTGCTCTCGGCAGAAATCGTCCCTTCGTGGCGCTCGACGATATTTTTGGCGATAAATAGCCCGAGACCTGTGCTTCCGTTTTGATGGCTTCGGGCCTTGTCACCTGTGTAAAACACCTCGAAAAGATGCGGCAGATCTTCCGGGGGAATCTCGTTGCCATAGTTGATAATCTGCACAACGACCTCCTCACCCGCAAGAAAACCGTTGATATCAACAAACTGACCATCGTGCCCGTAACGGATGGCATTCGTCATGATGTTCTCGAAAACGCGTGCCAAGAGCTCACCATCCCCACAAACCGTCAATCGTGAGGCCACATTCATTCTCGTTTCCAACTGATTTTTCTCCAAGGAAGGATATAGCTCCTCGTTTAACTGCATGAGCAGTTCACTCAGGTCAATCAGATTCTGTTGGATGGTGAGCATGCCATAGTTCATTCTCGTAATTTCGAAGAGCTCATCGATCAGCTTTTCCAAACGCTGCGACTTGGTAAAAGCAATATTCGTGTAATGTCGCGCTTGTTCCACCGTTAACTTCTCGTCCCGCAAAATGAGGTCCAAATACCCTAAAACAGAAGTCAGCGGCGTCCGCAGGTCGTGTGCCAGGTTCAAGACCAACTGATCCTTGCTGCTTTCGGCAAAATCCCCTCTTTGTACAGCTTCCTGCAACTTTTCACCCGCCAGATTAATGTCCTTGGCAATATCTCCAAACTCATCGTTCGACGGTATTTGAACATGATGGGTAAAGTCGCCGTTTGCAAGATGATGAATTCCTCTGGAAATCTCCTGAAAGTAGACGGCATACCGTTTGGTTAGCAAGAAGAAAAATAGTATGGCTAGTGGAACAAAAATAATCAGAAAGAAGTAAATGTCCCCTATTTCTCGCATAAACTGGCGAATCGGCGCTAACATGCTTTCCATTTTCACCTGTGATCGATAGTAAAACTGTAGCGCTTTAAAGATCACATAGGTAACCGAACCAGATAGAAGCAGACTTAGGCCCAATAGCTTGACCATTTGGAACCGAAAGCTCCGTATCATCTTAGCCATGAAAGGAATACCCTACGCCCCAGACCGTTTTGATCCACTTGTTCTTGGTTTTTTCTTCTCCCAGCTTCTTTCGCAAGGTGCGAATGTGTACCATGACTGTATTGCTGCCTTCATAGTACGCTTCGCCCCACACCATCTGAAAAATATTGTCCGCACTAAACACCTTCTTTGGATATCTGGCCAGCAGGTAGAGAATATCAAACTCTTTCGGTGTTAACTCAATCGTTTCTCCGTACAGGCTCACAGTTCGCTCTTCTGGATAAATGACAAGTCCACCTGCCTCTAAGACCTTGTTACTCGCTACTGCTACTGCTGGTTGATTCAGCTGCTTAAAGCGTCGGAGCTGGGCATTCACACGAGCGACCAATTCCATTGGATTGAATGGCTTGGTCATATAATCATCTGCGCCCATCACCAATCCCGAAATTTTATCCAGATCGGACGTCTT
Organism: Brevibacillus antibioticus; assembly: GCF_005217615.1. NCBI lineage: Bacteria > Bacillati > Bacillota > Bacilli > Caryophanales > Paenibacillaceae > Brevibacillus > Brevibacillus antibioticus. The sequence goes on along the minus strand of NZ_SZNK01000001.1, from coordinate 4,964,470 downwards.
GGCACTCAAAAAGATAATCGGCATATTGTGCTGCTCACGAATGAGACGGGTGACCTCATAGCCATCCAGCCCAGGCATCATAATATCGAGGATCGCCAAATCAATCGAATGCGTCTGCACCGCTTGGAGGGCTTCCCTTCCATCCGCTGCGATAATTGTGTGGTAACCTTCTTTTTTCACATGCAAGGCAACGAGCTCAGCAATCTCCGCTTCATCGTCGGCGATCAATATGGTGACGTGCTTCATCGTTTTTCCCATCCCTTGTATACATTTCCTACCATTATAACAGGTATGAAAAAACATTTCTGTTATCGCACGTAGCGCTTGTTCATACAATTATGGATAATAATTACTTTCAGTTTGTTTTGACTTTGCAGACTTTTCTATATTACTATATTCATGTCCACATCATATCTGTCATAAATATACTTGGGGGTAATTTATGAAAAAACTAATGTTTGCTGTTGTTTCTAGTTTGTTGGCACTTACGGTAAGCGCGTGTGGCACTGGCACAGATCAGGCTGCCTCAACATCTGGGCAATCCGGTGCACAAAAGTACGTTTTTGGGACAGATGCAACCTACCCACCCTTTGAGTTTGAAAAAGACGGAAAATACGTGGGAATTGACATCGACCTGATCAATGCGATCGCCAAAGAAGAGGGCTTTGAGGTAGAAATTAAGCCGATGGATTTCAAAGGTATCATTCCAGCTGTTCAAGCGAAGCAATTGGACGGTGCCATTGCGGGGATCAGCATCAACGATAAGCGCAAAGAGGTTTTAGATTTCTCTGAACCTTACTATCAAGCAGGTCTTTCCCTGGTCGTACGTGAGGACAACACAACGATTAATGGAGAGGCAGATTTGGCTGGTAAAACGATTGCGATCAAAAAAGGCACGACTGGCGCGACCTTTGCTGATGAGCTCGGGAAAAAGTACGGAGCGACTGTCAAATACTTCGACGATAGCCCTTCCATGTTCCAAGAGGTTCAAAACGGCAACGCTGATGTAACCATCGAGGACTATCCGGTTATCTCTTACAAAATTACGGTAGACCCTGCTTCCAAGCTAAAAATTGTAGGCGATCGTCTCAATGGTGACCACTACGGCATCGCGGTTTTAAAAGGGAACAAAGAGCTACAGGACAAACTCACTTCCGGTTTGAAGAAGCTGAAAGAGAACGGGAAATACGACGAAATCATTAACACATACTTGAGCACGAAAAAATAAAAGGCGCAAGACGCGCCTTTTTTTCACCTTAGAAAGAATGGAGTTGTCCAAATGAGCAGTAGTTGGGATGTCATTGGCAATGCGCTTCCTGTATTGGCCCAAGGCTCTGTGGTCACGTTAAAAATAACGGTTATTTCCCTGTTTTTCGCTCTCTTAATCGGATTGCTCTTTGGCTTAATGAGCACCAGCCGCTCCAAAATACTCCGCGGCCTTGCAACCGCTTACGTTGACTTTCTCCGCGGCACACCGCTGTTAGTTCAAATCTTCTTTATTTATTTTGGATTGCCGCCTGTCCTTGATATCAAAATTCCAGAAACAACCGCAGGTATTCTTGCGCTCAGTCTCAATGCCGGAGCGTACCTGGCTGAAATTTTCCGCGGAGGGATTCTCTCCATTGATAAAGGACAGATGGAAGCGGCTCGTTCCCTGGGACTCACGCACGGAAAAGCCATGCGCCTGGTTATCTTGCCTCAGGCTGTTCGCCGCATGATTCCTGCTTTCGTCAATCAATTCATCGTGACGCTAAAAGACACCTCGCTCTTAACCGTCATTGGTATCCGTGAGCTGATGAACAGTGGTGAGATTATCATTTCTAGCAACTTTCGCTCATTCGAAATTTGGGCTGTGGTAGCGGTCTTCTATTTCCTGATGATTTACATCCTCAGTCTGCTATCCCGTTCCCTTGAGAGGAGGTACGCGAAATGATTCATGTAGAAAATTTGAAAAAGAGCTTTGGCTCGTTGGAAGTCTTAAAAGACATCTCGACTACCATTAAAGAGCGCGAAGTAGTCTGTGTCATTGGTCCCTCCGGCTCGGGAAAAAGTACGTTTCTGCGCTGCCTGAACCAGTTGGAAGAGGTGACATCTGGCAAGATCACGATTGAGGGCGTGGCGGTTACTTCCCCCAAAGTGGACATTAACAAGCTGCGAGAGCGTGTCGGGATGGTGTTTCAGCGGTTCAATCTCTTCCCGCATCTCACTGTTTTGGAAAACATCATGCTTGCGCCCAAGCACGTCAAAAATTCAGAGCGCCAGCAAAATGAACAAAAGGCGCTGGAGTTGCTAAAAAAAGTAGATTTGGCAGACAAGCGAGACGTGTACCCTGATCGGTTGTCTGGTGGTCAACAACAGCGTGTAGCCATTACCCGTGCGCTCGCCATGGACCCTCACATCATGCTGTTCGACGAGCCTACCTCTGCACTCGACCCGGAGATGGTCGGAGAGGTTCTTCAGGTGATGAAGGATTTGGCCAAAGAAGGAATGACGATGGTTGTGGTTACACATGAGATGGGCTTTGCCCGTGAAGTAGCTGATCGCGTGATTTTCATGGATGGCGGATACATCGTCGAAGAAGGCACGCCTGCCGAGATTTTTGACAATCCCCAGCATGAGAGAACCAAGGCGTTTCTCAGTAAAGTACTATAGACAAGCAACGGGCATGATGCGATTTTTCACCCATCATGCCCGCTTGTTTTTTCCTATTTCACTTCGGCCTGCTCTGGTTCTCTCCCAAAACAGACTGGTTGGTTGTCGCTTTACCCGATATCCCGATTTTCCAGCATGAAATCAATAAACTTCTTATGCGCCCGTGAAAGCCACTTGTTTTTATGGTAGGCAATTTGCGCATAGAACAACAGCTCTTCCTCGCACGCTATCATTTTCACTTTTTGCTCGTTCAACAAGGCCTCGACGCTAATATACGGCATCAAGCTCACGCCTAGACCGTTCGCCACACTCTGCTTGATCGCTTCCATACTGGAGAATTCCAGATGGTGCCTCGGCTTGATCTCCCTTTTTTCCAAGAAGCGTTGAAAAAACCGCCGCAGAGCACAATGCTCCCCGCTGAAAATCATACATTCCTCGCCAGCATCCTCTATTTTTTCAAACGAATGATCGCGCCCCCCGATAAAAACCAGCCGTTCGGTAGAGAACGGCTCCACAACCAGATTCGGATCATCGAGTCTTGGCTCCAGCGTGATCACGATATCCAATAGACCTTCATGCAGCTTTTCCCGCAAGCGAATGCAGTCGTCCATCACGAATGAAATATTTACGCCCGGGTAGCTCGCTCTGTACTTGGACAAAATGTCACCCAGCCGATAGATCGTAAGCGTCTCCGAGGCTCCGATGCGTAACTCACCTTGCAGTGATTGCTCATTCGCCGATATATCCTTGATCTTCGCGTACGAAGTCAACAGCTCCTCGACATACGTGTACAGCTCGCGACCATAGGCGGTCAACTGAATTTTCTTTCCCAGTCGATCAAACAAGGGGACACCCATTCCTTCTTCCAGCTGCTGAATATGGGACGTAATCGTCGCCTGTGAATATTGCAGTGCTTGTGCGGCCTTCGTAAAGCTGTTGAAATCGACGACTGCCTTAAAGGTTTGAAATTGGCGAATTTCCATGCTCACTCCCCCTTGCCCGCTTGTTTTATTATTAGAAATTCTGAAGATCATCTTCAGAACTTTCATTTTTACTAATAACTAATGATAGCATATCATTCTTGGTATGTACCGGTACGGCTTGAACGATTCGAACAGAGGAGCTGATTTTCGATGAAAAAAGTGTGCTTGTTATTACCGAATGGTTTTGAAGCAGTAGAGGCCAGCGTATTTACAGATGTAATCGGCTGGAATAAGGAAGAGGGCGACGGGACAACGGAGCTGGTGACGGTGGGAACGCGCAAAGAGTTGAAATGCACGTGGAATTTTACCGTAATCCCCGAAATGGTGATCGATGAGGCGGATGTAAATGACTTCGATGCACTAGCACTGCCTGGCGGTTTTGAGCATGCAGGCTTTTATGAGGATGCTTATCGCGAGGACGTTCTCGCTTTCATCCGTGAATTTGAAAAGCAAGGCAAAGTGATCGCCTCCATCTGTGTTGGCGCACTGCCCCTCGGCAAAAGTGGGATTTTACATGGACGAAACGCAACGACCTACAACCTGAACAACCAATTGAGACAAAAGCAGCTGGCAGCAATGGGTGCGAATGTTATCCCTGACCAATCCATCGTGATCGACAACAATATTATTACCTCGTACAATCCATCGACCGCTTTTGATGTGGCGTTTACTCTTCTGGAGTCGCTGACATCCCGCGAAAACACCGACCAAGTGAAACGCTTGATGGGGTTTCTTGTATAAATGAGTGCGAGAATAAGAACGCTTTATCCATCACACCCTACTGGCAAAAGGAGTGGTGAATCATGGAGAAAAAGCAAGGTTCTGCCGAGCACGAGCCTACAGTAGCGCCAAGCATGTCCGGTCATGATCCTTTGGAAGAAAAGGCGACGGAAACAGAAGTGGAAAAAGGGGATTACACAAAGGTAACGCGGCTGTTCCTGGATCGAACGCCGGAAGAGTAAAAACTTAACGACTTGGTGTACTATCGTTGCCTCACCTTTCACGTGTAAAGGTGGGGCTTTCTTATGTCCGTGATGGTTATTTTCTACGGATACACATCGTCCTGATCAGCAAAAACAAGGCACAGCTAAATCTTGATGACAGCCCTAGGTCATAAGAGGAATTTACCAAATAGAGTAATTTGATGTTCTTATCAAATCACTTACCTAATAGTGTAAATAAAAACCAATTACGGGAGGTTGGGAAATGTCAGTTCAAGAAAAGCTATTATTTGCAGATTTACCTGCGTTAAATTCAAGTCCAGAAAGTGTTAGGCAGGCATTTAAGAATAGATACGGGGTTAATCCCGATGGTATTGCGCTTAACAGTGAAACGTATTTTGATGCTGTTGAACCTGCTATCACAGAGCGTTATGGTCATCCATGCTATAAAACAGTAGGACCATTCTCTTATTCAAACGGAGCCAGTCAACCTCCAATAGATGAAGTAGTTAGTAGTCATACGGCTGTAAATCGTGGAAAGGAAAAAGCAACCCTTACATTAGAAGTTCAAGCGAGCTGGATGAATGAGCAATCATGGTCATCAGAAAGCACGACAGGTTTAACGATATCAACGAGTTTTGGTATCGAAGGAGTTTTCCAGTCAGGGCTGGAATTTTCGATTAGTACCACTGTAGGTGAGTCAAAATCTGAAACAGAATCAAAAACTGCTACAGCAACTGTAGAAGTCACGGTTCCTGCTAAAAGTAAGAAAAAAATAACGATGGTTGGTACAAAATTAAAAGAATCAATGGAATTTACAGCTCCTATTGAAGTAACAGGTAGATTTGGTGCAAATTTCCCGAAAAAGGTTGAAGATCACTACTATAAGTTTACTGATGCTGCTTTAGTATTAAATAAGACAACAGGTGAAATTAAAGGTACAATTAAAAATACAGTCATCTTTGATGTTAATACAGAAATTGGCGAGTCTGAGTCGTTAACGCCACAAGAAATCGCGAAATATAGTGCACTAGATATTACTGGGGATATAATACTTCTTTGATGATTCCAGCAGGATGGTAGATAGCTGTTTGGGCTAGATTGGACAAACAAAACCGACTCAGTGGGAAGAGTCTTACCTACCTGCAACCCTATGATGTGTTTACGCCGTTCGAAATTGCAACGACCATACCTGTCAAAAGACGCGGAGCTTCTTCTCACAAGGAAAGAAGGTCTGCGTCTTTTTTATTTTTCCATGATAGTTAAAATTATCCTAGTCGATTATAATCATGAAACAACAGATGAATCACACGTAAAAGGTGGCGTGACGACTTGTGAATATTTGGAGGATACTGGACATCGATCCTACCGATGATATTTCGACGATTAAAAAAGCCTATGCGAAAAAGCTGAAGCTGCATCACCCGGAAGAGGATTCGGAGGGCTACCAACAACTGGGAGAAGCATACGATCTGGCCATCAAGATGGCGAAGCAGCGACAGGGAAAACCAAAGGCAGAAGTGACATCCATAGCCGATGCAGAACCCCCTGTACAAATGGAAGAGGATACTCCCATCCTCACTGTTCAGCGTCGGCTGCCCTTTCAACATATGGACGCCGAACCAGAGCGCAATGATCCAGTTGCACAGATAGACACTATTATGGAGCAAGTAAAAGCTTTGTACGACGATTTCCCTTCCAGAATCTATCCGGAAAATTGGACAAAGCTGCTCCGTTCTGACTTAGTGTGGAATATACATCAGAGCAGAATCGTCAGTGATCGCCTCTTTCACTTTCTACACGAGCACCACCATTTGCCCAAAAGCGTGTGGTTACTACTAGAGGATTGCTTTCAATGGCGAGAGCTTATTCAAAAGCCTCTTTATATGGACAAGCACTCGAAAAATTTTTGCCAATACTATCTGAAGCAGCTAGACGAGCCAGGATTGCGTTTTGACACGTTGCTTGCGGCGCCCCATCTCGATCTTGATCTATTTTTGTCTTACCGCGATGCAGCTTATCAAGCCTTGAAAGAAAATCAACTGGAGCAAGCAAGCAGCTCACTTAACGCGGCTATTGCCTTATTTGCCGATGAACCCGAATTGCTTCGTCTCCAGGGAGAGTATTGCCAGCGCATCGGAGACACGGATGGTGCACTCGACGCATATTCCCGTATCATTAGCATTCAGCCAGACGATATCGACAGCTACCTGGCTCGAGCCTACATATGGTACCACAAACAACATATCACCGAGACTCAGAAGGACTGCGAGTACATCTTGTCTCAACTCCCAAACCATCCGGAAGCACTGAGCCTACTTGGAAAATGTCAGCTGAAGCTGGGTAATGCAGCTCAAGCAAAAGTCACATTTGAACAGCTGCTCGCAAACAGTCCGCACGATTACGAGGCGCTCATTTTGCTCACCCAGATTCGTGGAAGCATGATGAAGCAAGCAAAGAAGCTGCCAGCCAAAGAACGGAAGCTTGCCTTACAGCAACTGACTGCGGAGCTGGGCGAACGGGAAGGCTTGAATAAACAAATAAAGCCAGCCATTCATTTTCAAGTAGCCATAGCTACGGTGGCCCTTGCTCTCATCATGCTTTTTCAATCTCTTCTATTCAACGCGTTTGTGGATCATACAAAATTAACTCCCATTTCATATATTCAGCTTCACTTGAATGGACTGGTCAACATATCATCGCCAGAAGCTTTGGGACAGATAGGACCCAATCAGTTTGTTCAGACGAAGATAACGAATCTCCATGATCTGAAAATTTATCGATATTCCAAAACCAATAAGGACGGAAATAGCTCCATCGCTTACGACAATTATCTAACGCTCAATGAAACCGGAGCCATCAGAAGCATTACTCCTTCAGGCTGGGTGAATATTGGCTATCTGGGTGATACGCCTATCCTTGTCATTACGAAGGAAAGTTCGATCGAGATTGAAAAAACCGGAATCTTAGAATTTGAAATGGGGCAGGTAATGGATATACCGCCTAAGGTACTGATGGACACAGAGAAGATGTTACAGCAGTTGGAGTTGAACCCTATGTTCGATTTCACCAAGCTCCATCAAAATCAAATGATCGACGTAAGGTATATGACGATTCCGAGCCCACCGTTGGAGATTTATTTCTACGGGCTGCTTCTTTTGGTCTTGTATCGCTTCTTCTTTGGTTCACTGTACAAGCTGTATATCATCACTCGAGTCTATTAACAAGGAGTGAACTTTTCATACATGTTCACATTCAAGCGTAAAAGAGAAAAACAATTTCACTTCTTTACCAACAGTATGCATTCAGCTATTGGGATCGGGGCAGATACAGTCCTCATCGAAATAAAGGATAACTATAGCAAACGGGGAATAAGAGACGCAGCGAGTCAGAAAGAGAGACTATCGTGGATGCTAAATGAAGGCGAGCGGAAAGATTTTTCCCGGCTTCACCATTTCTTATCAGCGTTATCAGAGTCAGGACGCGCGGAATATATCAACTCTCTGGAACCAGATCAGGATCGCGTCGGCAAGGCAAAGGTCGTTCATTACTATCTGCGAAGACTCCCAGATGAAGGGATTGCCGCCTATGATTATGCCTGGGTCTCCTACCTGAGCGGTACGAGACGGGAAGGCGGCTATATCAGCAAAGAGGAAGCTCGGCAGTTTAAGCTACAGGCTGTGAGACAAGCGCAGCAAGCCTATAACAGCTGGAGCGAGTTTATCACAGCATATATCGCCGGCTATCAATTTATGACTGCGCAAACATCGCTGGATCACCTGCGCCAAAATGATTGGAATTTTTCACGTTGCTTTGTTTCCGAACACTACATGCTATCGAAATCTATCTGGCATACGGACTTTTCAAATTTTCGCTAATCAATAAAAGCTCTTCCCATTTGGGTGAAGAGACATGACGGATACATGCTGCCGCAACCTTACATTATGTTACAATTATTGTAAGAAATTCGAAACTGCAGAAAGCGAGTTGATCTTATGAAAAAGAAAGTCATTCTAGCCGGCGGCACTGGCTTTATCGGCAAGTATCTGGCAGACAAATTCAATCAACTTGGCTACGAAGTAACGGTCATCGCCAGAACTTCCCCTCATATAACGTGGGACAATCACGCGAAAATCGTGGAAGCTTTGGAAGATTCCGAGCTGCTCATCAACCTGGCGGGCAAATCCGTCAACTGTCGTTACCATGAGAAGAACAAGGAAGAAATCCTGAAATCTCGGACAGAAACCACCCATATACTCGGCGAGGCAATATTGGCTTGCAAAAATCCGCCATCGCTTTGGATCAACTCCAGCACGGCCACCATTTACAGGCACGCGGAGGATCGTCCCATGACAGAAGCGAGCGGGGAGATTGGAACTGGCTTTTCCGTCGATGTCGCCAAGCAATGGGAAGCGGCCTTCTTTTCCTTTGATTTGCCGCATACGAGACAAGTATCCTTACGTCTGGCGATCGTGCTAGGCGAAAACGGCGGTGTGATCGAGCCTTACAAGAATCTAGTTCGCTTTGGTCTTGGCGGTGTCCAAGGATCGGGCAATCAGCGCTTTAGCTGGATACATGTTGAAGATGTGTATCAAATTATTCTCTTTTTAAAAGAACGCGAAGATTTAAGCGGGGTATTCAATTGTTCTTCTCCACATCCCGTCACAAACCGTGAATTCATGCAGCACTTTCGCAGCGTAATGAATCGAAGCTTCGGACTGCCTTCTCCCAAATGGATGCTAGAAATGGGAGCTATAATGATCGGAACGGAAACAGAGCTGGTGTTAAAAAGCCGCTGGGTCATTCCAGAAAGGCTTGAGCGTGAAGGATACCAGTTCCGTTTTGCCCATATCGATAAGACGTTGCAGGATATCGTGAAATGACCGACAAGCCTTCCAGGAACTATGTTCTCCACGCAAAAAGCAAGCAATTTTACTGGGAAGGGGATGGGCAGCTTTCCATTAAAACATTTCGTAATGGAAGAGCACATTACAAGACGAGTAAAGGCTTTTTTGCTGTGGAAGAGGGCAGGTATCTCTTGCTAAATGAAGGGGAGTATACCATTTCCATCGAGGAAGATGAGGAAGTGGAATCGTTTTGTATATTCTTCAAGCATGGTTTTGCAGAGAAGATTTTCCAATCGCTCAAGGAATCGACGAATAGACTACTTAGCGATCCTTATAAAGACACAGCTTCTATTGGTTTCTTTGAAAAAACCTATCATACGAGCCATACACTCACTTCCCAGTTAACGACTTTGAAAGATGGTCTCACCTTCCTTGATCGGGAATCCATCGGTTATGAAGAACAATTTCACCAGATTATGCAGACCATATTGCTCGGACAATTCGATGTAAGAAAAGAAATGGACGCTTTGCACGCGCTTCGGCAATCAACGCGCGAAGAGCTATATCGAAGAATCAGTACCGCCCACGATTATATACGGGCTTTTTATGATCATCCAATTAGGCTCGATGAGATCGCACAGATTGCTTGTTTATCTCCCAACCATTTATTGCGAACGTACGCCCAAGTGTATGGAAAAACGCCCCACCAGCATATTTCGGAATACCGGATACAACGAGCCAAGCAGCTGTTAGCCAAACTGGACTTCAGTATGACCGACATCGCCTTTGAGGTTGGATTCAGTAACCCTGTTTCCTTTAGCAAAATGTTTAAGCAGCATGCCGGGATTTCTCCTCTGTCATTCAGAAAAAAAGTGATTTTGGATAAGAAATAATCTTTGGATTCGTTTATTCTGATAAGGAAACGCGAACAAAAGGGGGACTTTATCATGCAAACGAACCTGATTCAAAAAGTAGGGCAAATCGGCATCCCTGTCAAAAACCTAGAAAAGGCCGTCCATTTTTACAAAGAGCAACTCGGGCTCCCTCTTTTGTTTCAGACAGGCAATATGGCGTTCTTTGAATGTAACGGACTTCGCCTCATGCTGAGCCTGCCGGAAAAAGAACAATTTGCACACGCCAGCTCCGTCCTTTACTTTCACGTGGATGACATTCAAACCGCTTTTGAAGAATTTAAAAATAGGGGCGTTCCGTTTATCGACGAGCCACATCTCGTAGCCAAAATGGGGCAAACAGAAACATGGATGACCTTCTTCAAAGACACAGAAGAGAATACACATGCCTTCGTGAGCGAAGTACAAGGAGAGGCCGTTTAAGTTTGAACGGTCTCTTTTTTTATTTTCCTCAAAAAAACGCGACCTTTTTCCAGTTTCTTACGACTAATAGGTGAGCAGTATATTTCGGGGTTTAGGGGGAGCCTTTTTGCATGATCTAGAGCAACAGATATTGTCCATCCATAAGAAGTACCATTTGGATATTTATCAGTTCCTTCTCTACTTTACTGGAAATCACACCGAAGCCGAGGACCTGACTCAAGAAGTTTTTATTCGTCTGTTAAAGGCTCTTCCCACCTATGACGGACGCTCTGAAATGAAGACGTGGATCTTTTCCATTGCCAAATATACAGCGATTGACGCGTACCGCCGCAGAAAAATGTACGAGCTGTTACCTAGCGAATGGCTGAAAAGGCTCCATTCCAAAGATGGCATTCCAGAGAGCTCTTGGGAGAGCAAAGAAACGCAGCATGAATTGATGGATGCGATCAGAAAGTTAAAACCAGCGCACCGTATGGCTGTTTATTTACGTGGAATCAAGGAATTCAGCATTAAAGAAACAGCAGAAATCCTCGGATGTACAGAATCCAAGGTAAAAACAGATTTTAGCCGCGGATTGCAGATCTTGCAGCAGAAGCTCAAGCCTCATTACTATCCGGGAGGGTTGCAAACTGAAAACGTTAAACGATAACGACAAAGAGCTTCTCGACCAACTAAAGGAAATGTCTCTTTCTGAACAGCCCAGAGAAGATTTCGTGACGTATCTGCAAAATGATTTGCAAAAAAGGGCACGAAAATTAAAGCAACAGCAAAAGCTGCTGGTGCTTGCTAAAGCAGGTGGAGTCGCAGCGGCTGCTTTTTTGGTCTTTGGACTTGCGAATATGCATGACGTGGGTGTGGAAAAGCCGAAAACCGTTTCTCTTCCACCTGCTGAAGTCGTAGAGCCGCCCAAAACCGAGCTGCCGATATTGCCCAAGCATCCAATAAGTAAGGAACCGACCGTACAAAAGAAGAATCCCCCTACAAAGACTTCTCCAAAGGAAACAAGTAAAGCTCGGACTGAGCAAGTCGACAAAACCAAAATCAATCCGGAACAGATCAACCAAACTCCGACTGGAGAAAGCCAACAGAGACAACCAGTAAGTCCGCCAATAAGTCCACCGGTTGCCCCGCCTGATATTCCTGCTCCTGTTTGGACTCACCTTCAAAAAATCGTGGGCGAAAACGTCAATGAATACCAGGCTCACTCCTCTCTCTCCAATGAGAAAACAGGGCAGTATTATTTCACGAGGTTGGTAAATGGTATTCCTTACTTGGATAGCGGCTATCTCGTGCAGGTTCAAGGAGAGAAAACGCAATCGTTGGCACTCAGCGGAAATAAACAATGGAATACGCAGCTGTTTCCTGACCCGGCCAAAGCGATTCCTATGGAGCAGGCTCAACAAGTTTTTGGGGATTCAGTGGAGCTCGCTTATGTCAGAAATCAATCAAAGCTCGTCTATTTTCCCGGTTTATTCAGAAACATCAATGCCATAGACGGAACGGTTAAAAAAGAAGAGCAAAAGCAACTCATTCCGATTACACCACATGGGGGGCAATTTGTACGTGATGAAAAAGAGGCTGCTGCATTCCTCTCTAAGGAGCTCCAACTCCCCATGCATGAAATGGCTTTTCAATATGATTCATCCAATAATAACGGCAAACAACCTCAGAACATTACTGTTTATAAATGGTTTTCTGCCAATAAGCAGAAAAGTGTTTCAATGGATGTGATCGCCGATACAGGCCAGGTCGTCAGCTATTATTTTCATGAAAAAGAAAAAGAAGAAGAGAGCAGTAAAAAGATACCCGATCCGAAGCCGACAGAGGCTTATATTGAATCAGCTTCTCTCTTTTTACAGAAGTTTCTCGATAAAAGCATTCAGCAATTACGTGTCAAAAACATCATCCGTAATTCATCTACGTCTCAGATAACCATCCAATTCCAAGCAATGCACCATAACATCGCCATTATTGATCGTACCTTCGAGGTTTCGATAGACCTTGAAACGGAGCAAGCAGTTCGCATCGATGGAGATTTGACTACAAGTACGGATACCTTACCAGAACCTGTTAACGTCATTCTTCAAGAAACAGCAATCGAGCGTCTTTTGGAAGATAGTCCGCTGGAATTGGTGTACGCGAACAACCCCGGGCTATCAGGTGCAAATCAACCTCCGCAATTGATTTATACGATCATAAAAAAAGAGACAACACGAACCGGGATTGATGCGAGATCAGGTAAAAAGGTGATATGGTGAATCTACTCGACAAGAAGAAAGCCTCCGAATCATGATCGGAGGCTTTCAGCTATGATTACTTCTTTTCTCTAGCCAAAGGTTGTTCTAGATCTTTATAGTGTTGTTCAAAATCAAAAGATTCTTCTTCTACATTAGCTTTTACCGATAGGATTTTTCCATTTTGAGCTACATACACTTGCAAATGTTTTACATACCGTTCATCCTCTGGAAAAGGTGTTGTAAATCCAACGACCGTCCCCGAATCATTTACTTCCGAATACGGCGTTCCAAGTGCCACAAATTTGTACTTCTCACTGTCCTCGATAACCTGCTGTATAAATTGCGCCGCTTTTACCTTCGCTACCTCTTTACTAATGGGGGTATTGGATTTTTCATCCGTCTCATCAATGTATAAATTGTTCAACTCCCCGGTGATGTTGTCAATAATAAAGGCCCCATTATTGTTACTATAGAGGATCTCGTCTCGCATTAGGCTCAACTCAGGTCTTTTAAAACTTTTATTTGCACTTCGATCCCTTCTAAATATTTTATATGGCCCCTCTTTCAACTCAGGAACTACCTCAAATACCCGCTCGGCAGCTTTTCGTATTTTTTGGTCCAACTTCTCTTCAGTTAAAATGGGTAATACGCTATAGATGGTACCTTCAGTGTCCACGATCACTTCAAGATTCAACAAATTGTCATTCTCTGTAGTGAAATATACCCGTTTGACATCACGCTCAACAATGATTTCGCTTCCATCTTCATCGTCATTACGAGTCCTAACGGTATGTTCTTTGATGTTATCAAATTTGTATTGCTCAAACTTATCATCCAGTATTTCTTTCAAGAACTCCGTTGCTTTTTCTTTCGCTAATTCATCAGAAGGCGGATTCGATGATTCCTCGAGATTGGAAATGTGCTCGAAATAGACGAAATCGCCTGTTTCCCCATTAATTTCAATCGTTGCTGATGGATATTCTCCCCTTTTCTTTTTATCAATGTTAATGATATAGTTTCCATAACTATTTATTACCTCTTTTTTTTCGTATTCTTGTAATTGCGGCACCAGCTCGAGCACTTCCTCATACGTTTCTTTCACATGATTCGGGAGTTTAGATTCGTCCCAGTCTTTTGCCCAAACCGGTGTGCTGGACAACATCGTCGCTGCAACCAGCACAGCCAAAGTCTTTTTCAAATTTCGCATTTAAATCCCTCCGCATAATTAGTTCAGGGAATTTTTTCCTTTCAAAAATTAGTCGTTACAGCTAGTAAAAAGGTCGCAATTTTTGTAAAAAAACCTCCAAATTACTACAAAAGTGAATTCGGATGTTCCTATCTACCCTTTCACCGTAGCAATCGGCGCCACTTCGGCCACAATCTCAGCCATCCCATGATCGACATGCGACTGAATCACCGGGGTAATATCTTTATAGGCATATGGCGCCTCTTTTTTCAGCTCTTCTTCCCATTTCTTCAAAATGTCGCTCCGTCCGCGCAAATCCGCCCGCTTCGGGTCAATCGGATTAATCACGCGGAAGTTGGCAAGAAACTCGCGAAATCTGTCATCATCCACTTTCGCAGCGTCGCCGCGAGAAAGTGCACGACCAGCGCCATGGCTTGCGCTATACAAGCTGTCCCGATTCCCTAGCCCCGCCAAAATAAAGCTGTGCGAGCCCATAGAACCGGGAATAAACACAGGTTCGCCCGTATACTGAAACGGCGTGCCCATCATTTGCTCAGCCGATTTCGCCGTACATGACCCTTTTCGATGCAAAAATCCGCCCACCTGCTCGAGCTGTTCCTCCCACAAATAATTATGAGGTGCATCGTACAGCAGCTTGTGTTCAAAATCGCCCAACACATCGGAAATCGATTTGTACATCATCAGCCCCAGCATCAATCGATTGGCAAATGCAAAGTTCGCCGCATTGTGCAGGAGACTCCAAAACATTTTCCACTGTGGCAGGGAACGCTCCGAAAGAGGCAGTGGATACATGCCGTTATCTGGATGCTTCAAGGAAGTCGGGTACATCTTTTTCAGCATCTCTTTGATCCATGCCCCGCTGTTATAACCAATGGAAACAGAGCCGGTATGAATCATGAGGACGACTTGCCCTTCCTTCAGCCCCCACTGACTGGCGATAGAGCCCTGATGCACTTTTTTGACCACCTGAATCTCAAAAAAATGATTCCCACCGCCAAGTGAACCGATTTGTGCATCACGGGAGAGCTCAGCAGGACCGAGGAAGTCATCGAGTCCAATCGTCGATTCTGCGATAAAAGACCCCATTTTGTTAACATGGTTCAGATCGAGCTCCTGCTGCTTCTCGTTGTAATAACGCCAAATTCCCTCGCCATTCGCTTCCTTGTGGCTGTCCAGTATGCCGATCAGGCCTTCCTTGAACATTTTTTCCCGCATATGCCGTGTCATGGGAATATTGCGGCCCCCTTCGAAAAAAACATGGCGCACATTCCGTTCAATGGCATCCAGATTTGTGCGAATCTGTTCCTCGTGCAAATCCGTGACATACAGACGCATCCCGCAGTTAATGTCGTTGCCAATCGCTTGCGGCAGTACAAACCCACGTGTAAACAACGTCGTGCCTACAGGAATCCCGCTTCCTTTGTGAAAATCGGGCGTAATGGCTACTTCCAAAACCCCTGTATTGGGATCGTCAAAATAATCGGGTGAATGCTTTTGCAGCGTTTCAATTGTTTCATTCACCTCTAAAAGTCGATGAAGCTCCTCTACCGCATTGTTTTCCACTTTTACTTCCGGATTGATGAAATATTTAATCGGCGTGTTGCTCAATGTAAAACCACCTTTGTTTGTTTTAACAGGAACGTATGTTCTTTGTTTTTCAATAGAAAAAGCCGCTTTCATGCTCATTTCTTCCTTCCTGGATGAAAAAATGCAGCATGGTATCGCAGCCTTTACGCTTGGAGCTATTGGGTTATCACAAGGGCGTTATCCGCAGTCTATGGGAAACGGAGTTGGCTCACCCTTAAACAGCGCAATTGCGCAAAAGGCATACCTATGGAGTTGGATTTTATCGCTACATTGTTTGTTTCAGGCTTGATTACGTATGCGAACATGTTCGAATCCTCCTCCTTTCGTTTCTTGCTCACGATCTTACCATTGGGTAAATTTTACTGTCAATACAAAAAGACAAAAGCCCCCAAATTATCGGGGGCCACCTTCATCATGGTATTCTTGGAAATCAGAATTTGCTTCTTCCACTCCCGTCGTAGCCCCTGCTATTTTCCCATCTTGATCGACAGAAATTTTAAGATGCTTTACAAAGTTGATGTACTCTGGCAATGGCGTTGTAAATCCGACTTCTATCTCCACATAACCATCTCCCAAAACCCTTTCCCTAGATCCCACGAATTTATATTTGTCACTATCCTTCATAACCTGTTGAATAAAGTGAGCTGCCTTTTCTTTTGCAGCCTCTTTCGTAATGGGGTTATTCGATTTTTCTCTCTCTTTTAGAAGAGAAAAGCCAGTCAATTCCCCTGTTCTGTTGTTAATAAAAATGAGCTTAACCTTATTACTACTTTCCGAAACATAACGGATCACATCTCTCTCTAAGCTCATATGTGGCCCCTTAAACCACTTCGAGTTACGATTATCAGACCTGCTTATATGATACGTTTCTTCCTTCATTTCAGGAACAGCCTCCAATAACCGTTGGGCAGTTTGTTTCACTTTCTCATCCAGCTTGGATACGTTGAAAATCTCTCCTTCTTCTACACTGTAGATTTCTCCGCTAGCTTCAACCAGCACGGAAAGAATGGGCTCTCCATCATTTGGGGAAGTGAACACGACTCGCTTCCCACCCCGCTGTACATCTATTTCCTCTATTACGTCCTCTCCCTTTTCAACCACATAATAAAAATTGATGTTGGCAGGCTTGACATCTGTAAATTGGTATCGGTGAAACTTCTCATCCCATATTTCTTTCAAGAACTTTGTGGCTCTTTCTTTGGCGATTTCATCTGATGGTTGTTTTTGTGATTGCTCTACCGAGGAAATATGAGTGAATAAGACCAAATCCCCTGACTTTTCATCGATTTTGATCGTGGCAGACCGATGCTGCCCTTTTTCTTCTCCCTGCAAAATCAGCTCGAAACGATCGTCTTCCTGTTCAACGGAAGTCAGTTTGTACTGTTTTAATTGAGGAACCGATACCAAGACTTCTTCATACGTTTCATTCACGAGCGTAGGGAGCTTGACCTCATTCTTGTCTTTTGCCCAAACCGTTGTGCTACATAACAAGGGTGCTGCAATCAACAAGGCCAAGATTGAATTCATTTTTTTCATGTAATTTCCTCACTTCCGTTCCGACATTTCCCAATTGATAAGTCGTGACACCAAGAGAAAAGGTCACAAACTTTTATTAAAATGACCTATAGACCTTCGTTTTAGTCAATTGTAAAAAATAGGTTGACATCTGATTTTTGGCAATTGTAAAATACAAATAAGACAACTGTCAAAAAAGGAGTGAGAGTAATGAAAAATGGGAAGAAGCTACCTGATGCCGAATTTGAAATCATGAAGGTAGTCTGGGGAAACGAGCCACCCATTACGACTGCAACGGTGATGGAGCAACTCGGAAAAGAACGCCAATGGAAAGCTCCTACAGTGATTTCCCTTATGCTGCGTTTGGTGGAACGAGGCTTTTTGCATACAGAGAAGGATGGAAAAGAACGCACATATTTTCCGCTTGTAGGAAAAGAGGAGTACCTTGCTTTAGAAACGGAGCATTTTATGAAGCAATATCATGAGAATTCTTTTTTGAGCTTCGTCCATACACTGTACAACGGCAAACAACCCAGCGAAAAAGAACTGGATGATCTGCTGAAATGGGCCAAGGAGCAAAGGGAATAACCGATGCAAACCTTTCTGATAGCATTGCTGGAATGCTCAATCGCCATGTCGGTAATCGGTCTCCTCTATATGGCCGCTACCCCCTTCTTGCAGAACCAATTTACGGCCAAGGGGCGCTACTATGCATGGCTGATCATTGTCATCGGTCTGATTATTCCGTTTCGCTTCCAATTCCCCACGTCTGTTGTTTCCTTGGAAATACTGCTCCCTGTGCTGGAGAATGTCGGCCACACCTCCCTTGACCAGGGGATTACTCCTTCAGCAGCAACTGTGGCGGCAATACCTTGGTATGTACTGGCTGGAGGATTCTGGATTGGCGGAGTTATCGTGTTCTTGTCTTACCACGCCATACGGCACAAACATTTTCTGCACATGATGAAGCGTTGGGGCATGGAATGCTCGGACCAACAAGCGCTACGACTGTTGCAGGATGTTCAAGCGAACATGAACATAACCCGAAAAGTGGATTTGCGGGTCTATCCGGGTATTGCCAGCCCGATGCTAGTCGGCTTTGTCCGTCCTATCATCTTGCTTCCGTCTGAAAATATCTCGTCCAATGAGCTTCTGTTCATCCTGAAGCATGAGCTGATTCACTTAAAACGCGGGGATTTGGGCTACAAAACACTTGTGCTTATTGCCGCCGCCCTTCATTGGTTTAATCCGTTTGTCTATCGAA
This sequence comes from Brevibacillus antibioticus, assembly GCF_005217615.1. NCBI lineage: Bacteria > Bacillati > Bacillota > Bacilli > Caryophanales > Paenibacillaceae > Brevibacillus > Brevibacillus antibioticus. The sequence continues at coordinate 4,945,903 of NZ_SZNK01000001.1, read as the reverse complement.
TGGCCCGGGAAATTGCGCTTCAATGCGAGCTCTCTTGTGACGAGGAAGTCATCAAGCATTCCGATATGAGCAATCGCCAGCAGTATGTAGAGGCCATTATTGGCCTGATAAAGAAGCAATCCCGGGAACAAAGCTTACTCTCCACCAGCTTCTCCGACAGCAGACTAGACTTAAAGAAAAGGGTGATTTCCATCATGGATACAAGAAGCAAGAAATGGGGCATTTCGCTTTTGATGGTTATCGTTTTGGCTACGATAGGTACGGGCGTTATGTTAAAACTAAGCCCAACAAAATCCGAAACCACAACGCCAGACTCAACAAGGTCCATTCCGGCATCCGGAAATATAGCGATACACGAAGAGAACAAACCGGTGGCTTCTCAAGCGGATCCCGTAGCTTCCGCAAATAACCCGGAAGAGGATAGGGAGGGAACCGCTTTGGAACCCGCTTCTGCGGAACGTAAATCCTCAACTTCCGAAGCCTCGCCTACTTTAGAACCCGAGCCGGCACCCGAACAGAACACGGGCAGTCCCGTAGCTGCCCCAAAAAGCACCTCTTCTAGTCCGGGCGTTGTTATACCTGCTCCAGCTCCCGCAGAGATAACGGGCAGTCCCGTAGTCGATTCAAAAAGCAAACCTTCTGTTCCCGGCGTTGTTAAACCTGCTCCTGCTCCAGCTCCCGCAGTGATAACGGACAGTCCCGTAATCGACCCGGCAGTCAAAAGTGCAACGGAACCCGGGGAGAACAAGCGGTAACTTTCGTTTGCAGCTCCCGCTACTTCTCGCAAATAACCAACAGCAATCGGATACTGCCATCTGGCTTGTCTGATTGCTGTTTATTGGTTCTTCTTTTACAACTCACCCTCCATAAACTTGATCAAGTACACATCAGCATGCGCGATAAGTTCTGTAAAGCTGCACAAATCCGCATACTCCTTATGCTCCTCATCATACAAGCCTATGCTACCTTTTTTCTTCGGATTCCACACAAGATGCAGATGGGAGTAGTTGTCGATTTCGGCAGACAAACGCAGTAGCTTTTGCCGACCGACCTTCAGCTCAATTGTATCGGTCAATGTGAAAAAGTCGATGTAGCCGATATCATACTCATTTTCGACCAACTCAAGACGCAGCTCCTCTCCAGTAAGGAAGCCAATCACCTCTTCGGTCAGTTTATATTTTTGCAGCTCGTGCTTTCTGTTCTCCACATCATGCAACTCGGCAGGTTCCAGCGATTTCAAATACGCAGCCAACTCAGTATCTTTACTGCTGACCGCGATGGTATAAGGGCGCTCTCCACCCTTTTCCGCTACCATAACGTCCGCACCGCGTTCAACCAAATACTTGACCATGGCGACATTCCCCAAGCGCGTGGCAACTGTTAATGGGGTCGCTTGATACGGATACACCATATCTGGTTTGTTGTAATTGATGTCCACGCCATGATCGAGCAAGTAGGCCGTGGTCGTAAGGTCATGATCCGACACGGCTTTACGCAATACATCGCCGCCATGCAGTCTTATATCCAGTCCCAGCTCTTGAATGAGTGGGATGTTCTTTTTGTTGCCGTAGTAAGCCTGCAAATAAGCGCCTGAGCGCACCTGATTGAGCATGTCCAGCTTGGCGCCTTGCGCTGCAACATAACGAACGATTTCCTCCTTGCAATAACGTACGGCCATCAAAAAAGCTGGATTATTTTTGACATTCAAATTGACGCCTTGCTCTACCAGCAGCTTAACAACTTCTAGCTTCTCCGAAACAAGCGCCAGATCCAACGGGCTTATCTTCGTATATTCGCTAAGCACAAAGCCCTCTTCTATATCCCAGCCTGCGGCAATCGCATCTTGCAAAGCCGGAACATTGCCTTGATAAATATGCATCGCGATTTCTGGCAGCTCTTCGAACCTCCCGATACCCTTCAACATGATCATCGATTATCCTCTCCTAGCCTATGTCTTATGAAAAATATAGAGAAAAATTTGACAAAAAACAACAAAATACTACTTTTTTACCCTTATTTGTTTGAAAATACAGTCAATTACGCCTATTTTTGTCGAATTTGCTCGATAAATAGTTTTTGTCCAATAAAAGGAGTAATTTTACGAGAAGAGAAATACTTATGCAAATCGTCTTATACATAATTTTTTAAGGAGAGTGGACCGATGAAGAAGATGCGTACTCTCGCTTCTCTTACGCTTGCAGCATCACTCATGCTGAGTGGCCTTCCTTACAATGCATTGGCAGCGGTGGAGTTAAGCGAACAGGATTGGGAGAAAGTAAACGAGTATACCAACGCGGAAGTAGAGCTTGGCTCCGAAATCTCGAAAATCTCCCCCCTGCTGAACACCAGTTCCAGCAAAAATGTCAGTGTCATTATTGAGCTGCAAAGTGAACCTTCGATCACCGCGAAACACAGCGAAGGTTCTGAATCTTCCGTTAGATCGTTGCAAGCAAAAGTAGAGGATGAGCAAGCTTCCTTCCTCGATGAGGCAAAAGACAACAAGGTCAAACTGAAGGTAAAGCGCAAGTTTGAGCATGTATTCAACGGGATGGAAGTAACGGTGTCAGCCGACGAGTTGGAAGAGCTGGCTGAACTGCCACAGGTAAAGCGCATTTATCAGAATACGTATTATGAGCTTCCCGAAATTGATGCTGTTAGCGAGAAAGCATCGTCTACCAAATGGGATCAGGCCCCTCTCCAACAAATTGGCGTTCTCGATATGTGGAAAGACGGTCTGACAGGGAAAGGACTGAAGGTCGGCGTCATCGATACCGGTGTCGATTACAAGCACCCTGATCTCAAAGATGCTTATAAAGGCGGATATGACTCCTTCGACAATGACAAGGACCCTTATGAACAAGCGCCAATCCCTGTGGAAGAGGACCGCGATGGAAAAGGATATGAAGGCTCCAGCCATGGAACTCACGTCTCCGGCACCATCGTAGGACGCGCCAAAAACAAGAACTCGGACGTGCAGGTAAAAGGGGTTGCCTACGGTGCAGACCTCTACGTCTACCGCGTATTGGGCCGAGGCGGCGGTAGCTCCGCTCAGGTCATCGACGGTATCGAAAAAGCGGTGAAAGACGGCATGGATGTCATTAACTTGTCACTTGGCTCCGCTATGGAGAAGGACTCTGACTCCCCAGATGCCATCGCTGTGAATAACGCGGTACTGTCTGGTGTGATCACGGTTGTATCGAGTGGAAATGCAGCCGACAAAGAGCGCGGCAGACATTTCTACACGGCTGGCTCACCTTCTGGTGCGAGGCTGCCGATCACAGTTGCAGCGGTAGACTCCCCTACCGTACAATATGACGGCTCAGCAACCTCGTCCTTCGGAACCAAATACGAATTCCCAGTGATGGCATGGCAAGTGAAAAAGGATAACTTCTCCTCCATCATCGGAACCAAACCGCTGCCAGTCGTCTATGCCAACCTTGGCTCTCGCAGCGATTTTGAAAAGGCAAATGTAAAAGGCAAAGTCGCTCTCGTTTCCCGCGGTTCTCTCGGCTTCACGGAAAAAATCGAAAACGCCCGAAAAGCTGGCGCTGTCGCTATCGTGGTCTTTAACGGTAACGACGTCGACGGGGATGGCGTAGCTGACCTGGATATCCGTGATCGCGAGGGCTATGTCAGCACGATCCTTGGTGACCAGATCGAAGCGATCCCTACCTTTGACATGAAGGGTCTGGAAGGTCGGACACTGGCAAAAGAGCTGCTGGCTGACCCTGAAAAAGCGAAAACACTGACGTTTACGTTCTCAGGAAACTATCCAAGCACAAATGATCCGGGCGACCGCATCGCCGGATTTAGCTCACGCGGTCCAATCATGGGCGACGATTACAGCATCAAGCCGAATCTGGCTGCGCCAGGTGTAGCGGTTCTATCCAGCTATCCATCTTGGAGCAAGCTGATCCCTGACGCCAAGTACGACAAAGCATACGCTCGTCTAAACGGTACAAGCATGGCGGCTCCGCACGTTTCCGGTCTCGCCCTGCTGTTGAAACAGGCACATCCAGACTGGACACCTGCCGATATCAAGGCAGCGCTTGCGAACACTTCAAAACCGCTGTATAGCCCAGACGGCACACTGTACGATGTGTACTCCCAAGGTGCAGGTCGCGTAAACGGCCACGCCGCATCGAAAACACCTGCTATTCTGACAACGGTAGAGCAGCTTACCATTTTGGGCGAAGATTTTGAGCCGAAAACCATTCCGTATTACGCAGATAACGTTTCCTTTGGCTTGCTGAAGGCTGGCAGCAATACGGTCACGAAAACGCTCCAGCTGAAAAACCTGTCCAAGAGCGAAGTTTCTTACGATGCAAAAGTGATCATGCATCCGTCCGTCACGACAGACCCGTACAAGCCAGGCTCCAAAACGCCAGATGTCGATGACATTGATGTGGAAATCTCCGTTGATTCCATCTCCGCTAAAAAAGGCAGCGCGACCACATTTGAGCTCAACCTGTCCGTTGACTCCGATGCAAAAGACGGCGTGTATGAAGGAGAAGTACTGCTGAAAGCGAAAGGCACCCCTGACCTGCGCCTGCCGTTTGCTGTGCACGTAGGAGACAAACGTGAGGATACCAACTTCGGTTTCGACAACCTGAAGCTGTCCGATACGACAATCACGCCTGATGGCGATGGCAATGAGGATTCGTTCACACTCGAAGCCGAGCTGCAAGCCAAAGACGTAAACCAGATCTCTGTTGAAGCATGGAGCTTGGACGATAAATACGTCGGTACTCTCGCATCCGTGTTCAACAATTACGCGTTGATTGCGCCAGGCCCTATCACTTTCTCTAATCTCGATGGTACTTACTACGATGGTTCCCAAGTAGCGAAAAAACTCGATCCAGGCCAATACAAGCTGAAGCTCGTCGGTCGCAGCGTTGACCAAAGCAAGCCGAAGGGTGAGCAGATTGTAAACGAATACGAGGCTTGGAAATCCTTCATGATTAAGGCATCTGATAAAAACGCTGTCTTGTCAAAAGTAGTTGAAGGAGCCGAGGAGCAATTCGAGTTTGAGGTTGCGAACACTACAGAGCTGGATCAGCCGGTGCTTGCCCTGCCGGAAGAGAGCGATGATGTGACTTATCAGGTGACGAAGAGCTCTGATACGGCGTTTATCGACGATGAGGGGATTTTGAAGGAGCTGCCTGCCGAAGGTGAAGAAACCGTTACCCTGTATGTGACGATTACTTCTAAGGAAGATGCGTCGGTTACAAGGACTGTGAAGGTAGAAGTTACGTTGGAGGCGGCAGTAGAGTAGTTTGGTATGACGCTTAATAGATGAAGGAAGGCTCCGCCATGATGTGTGCGGGGCCTTCTTCCTTTTATCCCCCTACTCTGCGAAATCAAAAAAGAACCTTCAATCCAAAAATGGATCAAAGGTTCCAAAAGATTGCCATTAACTAATTAACTATAAGCTAGTTCCTTCTCGCAAAGACCAAGCACCTCGTCTGTCGAACGTTGAATCTCTTGAAGAAGCTCTTGATTTTGCATAAGTGACACGCCATAAGAAGGAATCATTTCTTTGATTTTCGGTTCCCACTCTGCCATACGTTGTGGGAAGCATTTTTCTAATACCTCAAGCATAACCTGAACGGCTGTAGAAGCACCTGGAGATGCGCCGAGCAATGCAGCTACGGAGCCATCAGCGGCACTAACCACTTCTGTACCAAATTGCAGGGTACCTTTTCCTGCTGGTGTATCCTTGATAACTTGCACGCGTTGGCCCGCTACCACGATACCCCAATCCTCGCTTTTCGCATTCGGAATGAACTCCCGTAGTTCTTCCATGCGCTTTTCATGCGATAACATAACTTGCTCGATCAGGTATTTGGTCAATGCCATTTCTTTTACGCCTGCCGCCAACATCGTGATGACGTTGTTCGGTTTTACGGAAGTGATCAAATCCATATTGGAACCTGTTTTTAAGAACTTTGGCGAGAATCCCGCAAAAGGTCCAAACAGCAACGATTTTTTGTTGTCGATGTATCTGGTATCCAGATGCGGTACCGACATTGGAGGAGCACCGACCTTTGCTTTACCATACACTTTTGCATGATGCTGCTCTGCGACTTCCTGATTTTTACAAACCATGAACAATCCGCTTACCGGGAAACCGCCGATATGCTTGGACTCTGGAATACCGGTTTTTTGGAGCAGATGCAAGCTTCCACCGCCACCGCCGATAAAGACGAATTTGGCAATATGCTCTTCGATGTTACCAGTGCCCATATTGTACACTTTCAATTTCCACATACCGTCGCTGGTACGTTTGATATCCTCAACAGCATGGTTGTAGTTGATCTTGACGTCTTTCGTCTTCAGGTAATCAAACAACATACGTGTCAAAGCCCCAAAATTGACATCGGTACCAGAGTCGATTTTAGTCGCAGCTATTGGTTCATTCGATGCGCGGCCTTCCATAATAAGTGGAATCCATTCCTTCAGTTTTTCAGGGTCATCGGAGTATTCCATCCCTTGAAATAGAGGATTGTTTGCCAGCGCTTCAAAACGTTTTTTCAAAAAGCTTACATTCTTTTCGCCTTGTACCATACTCATATGAGGTATTGGCATGATAAAGTCTTGCGGATTTTGGATGAGATTGTTTTTTACAAGGTAAGCCCAAAATTGTCTGGACAGCTGAAAATGTTCATTGATCTTAATCGCTTTGCTAATATCTATAGATCCGTCAGCTTTCTCGGATGTATAGTTCAGCTCACAGAGTGCCGCGTGGCCAGTACCCGCATTATTCCATTCGTTAGAGCTTTCTTCCCCTGCTTTTGCGAGTTTCTCAAAAACCTTGATTTCCAACTCCGGTGCCAATTCTTTTAGTAATGCTCCCAGAGTTGCACTCATGACCCCTGCACCAATCAAAATAACGTCTGTTTTTTGCTGTATGGAGCTCATATTACCCTTCCTTATCTACTGTTTTTGTAAAAAAGAAGTAGTAGCTCCTTGCCCCGTTGCAAGACGCTACGCAAACATCTTACCTTTCACAACTATAACTATATCATAGAAATTATTTATTGATTCAATTATCTATTATAATTAGAGGATTAATAACTATCTAATGTTGGTAAAAAAGGGAGGATTCCGCAAACGGTGCCTGATGAACACGTAAAAACCCTGGTTTTATCTCGGTTTCTTGCAGGGGTTTCCTATTTGGTTTGTTGTTACCAGTGAGGCGCCTACCATATAAATTTTGTTTTCCGAATGGTAAAACTTGGTAAAATCCCGTATCTAAGGAGAGATGGAGATGGACTCTTTGACCCACCTGACAAACAACATTCCGTGGCAACGTTTGACGACAGCTTATGGCAGAGGGACGGACATTCCGCAGCTTATAGAGACCGGGCAATATGAGGAATTGTCCAGTCTAATCGAGCACCAAAGCACCTTGTGGCAGACGACTCCGTGGGTACTGATGATACTCCTGCAGGAGCTTTCCAAACAAAAGCCAGAACAAGTCTCTTTGCAGGAAATTCAGTTGTACACGGCTGTAGCTTCTACTATAAACGTGGACGAAATGGATTCACAACATGCAGTTGAGACCATGAACGAGCTATTGGACGAAAAGTACTTATGGCCAGAGGACGAGGAAGACGATGAATTATGGTGGGAAGAAGAGGAGCCGCGGGGCTATGATCAGGAAGCATTTTCTAGCTATTTTTCTTACAGCTATTTGCTGCTAAAGGATGCCATTCCCGTTTTCACTGCGATTATGGAAGAGAATGATAAGCTCGCTCCCGCTATTCAAGAGCTGCTCCTTATGCTCCAGTCAGAAGGGGAACGTGCTGTCGAATAGATATCGGTGTCTCCTATGATAGTCCGTACCCACCCACGTCTCCTTATGACGGGGTGGGTATTCCCAACTGCTGTACGTAATATCGATGGGCAACTTCTGCAATGCGATCCTGGTCTTCCCAGAAGCTCTGATCAAGCTTATCCAGCCGTTCTTCCTCTTCCTCGGTGAGAAACTGTGGAATATCCCAGAGTTGGGTGAGTCGGTTGTCTTCCGATAAATGCTCGATGCAGGCATATCCGGACTGGACGATTTCGAGTGCATGGACTGCCCCGATGGCTTGTAAGGCCCGTACCGCGTAAATATATGCCTCCTCTCCCCAGTTGCAAAAAAACTGCAAAAACCCGCCGTTATATGCATCAGCTTCCAACAACCATAGGGCGGCAATCTCTTGTTCCTGTAAGCTCAGTGTGCTCCAGCCCGAAGCATTCTTTTTCTGTACAAAGGCTGCGGCAAAATCGAACCATACATCATGGATATCCATCTTACTCAATCCCCTTCTAGATCATCTGTGACAAACCATACGAAATAAATTAATCTTATATGAATACATAATCATTTGGTAGATGGTGGTAGCCCCGCGTGGCTGGCATCTAAGAAAAAGAATCGTTTAGGAGGTTACAATGGACCAAACACTTATCGAACAATTGAATCGCTGGCATGAAGAAGACGAACACCAGCAAATTGTGGACTTGCTGCTAACCGTTCCCGAAGAGGAACGAGGCTATGAAGCGGTCGGCCGACTGGGCAGAGCTTATAACAACTTGGAGCTTTATGAAGAAGCGCTCGACCAATTGGAGAATATTGCTGAAGCAGGTCAACAAGATCCAGTCTGGCACTTTCGGATAGGTTTTGCCCTCTATCATTTGAAAAGATATGAAGAAGCGGTACAGGCATTCCGTACCTCTGACAACTTAAAAGCCGGTGATGAGAATACCGAATTATTTTTAAAATGGAGCTTACAAAAAGCGGAGAAGCAGCAAAGACAAGAGCTTCGGATGGCTGCTAAAAGGGCAGCGGCTGTTGCGGGTTCGGCATCGGCGGAAGTTCCTTTTTCGAACATGTCACTTGAAGACTTCTGGGACGACAGCGAGTACGCGAAACAGGAATACCAATCCGAGCCACCCACGGATGAACTGATCGCATCAATCGAGGAAGAGCTCGGATACAAGCTCCCTGCCTCCTATCTTGCACTAATGAAGCAACAGAATGGCGGAATTCCGAATAACACGTGCTTTCCAACAGAGGAGCCTACCTCCTGGGCTGAGGATCACATTGCCATTACGGGCATTCTAGGCATTGGCCGAGAGAAAAGCTATTCGCTCTGTGGGGATCTTGGAAGCCCATTTATGATTGAAGACTGGGGATATCCCGACATTGGAGTCGTCATCTGCGATTGTCCTTCAGCAGGTCACGACGTAGTCATGCTGGATTACCGGGCATGCGGGAGAGATGGTGAACCCGAAGTCATTCACGTCGATCAGGAACTCGATTATGAAATTACGTTCTTGGCTGAAAATTTCGAGGCGTTTATCAGAGGCTTAGTGAGCGCAGAAGAATACGATACCTCCGAGGAGGACAAGGAAGCGGCTCTTTATAAAGTAGCCCACGGGAAATTCTCTTCCTTGCTGGAGGGGCTGTGCACGCCAGTAACGGAAGTGAAGCAAATCGATCAGAAGATACGCAGCATTTGTACTCGGATTGTAGAGAAAAAAGGTTATTTTTCTTTTCATGCGGATGAACTCTCGTATCTGATGTACGATGTGCAGTTTTGGCTATACACAAAGTCATATCCCGATACCACTCGCGAACAGTACCTGGCAGTCTATGAGAAAATGATCGCCTTTGGCGGAGAATTCGGGCAAGGCGGGTATGCCCCAGGATGGATTAGCGAATGGCTGGATCGTCGCGAGAAGGATGGTCGGATCGTACAGGAAAATGGACACATCCGGTTTACAGATCAGTTCACAGCGGAAGTGATTCAGCAGCTACGCGAAGCCTAACAAACAAAGGTAAAGACCATCCTTAACCGGATGGTCTCTCTTCGCTACTACACTATTCGTGAAAATCGAGTCCGGATCTGACTTCTTTCACATACCCTGCCCGAATGACGAAATCTCCGAAGTGCTCGCCTTCCTCACGTTCCTTGGCATACCGATTTAAGATTGGCCGCAGTTCATTCAATATTTCTGCTTCTCCGATGTTTTCACGATACAGCTTGTTCAATCGATTGCCGGAGAAACCGCCGCCCAAATACATGTTGTATTTACCGACAGCCTTCCCAATAAAAGAGATTTCCGCCAATGCAGGTCTTGCGCATCCATTTGGGCATCCTGTCATGCGAATGACGATCTCCTCCTCGCGCAAACCCGCCTCATCCAAGATCAGCTCGACCTCATCTAGCAATGTAGGCAAATAACGCTCTGCCTCAGCCATTGCGAGTCCGCAAGTCGGCAACGAAACACAAGCCATGGAGTTTCTCCGCAGTGCAGAATAGGAAGCTCCATCAGTCAGCCCATATGCTTGAATGATCTGTTGAATTTCCGGCTTCTTTTCACTGGTGACATTCCCGATGAGGAGATTTTGATTCGGCGTCAGGCGGAAATCCCCTGTGTGCACCTTGGCAATCTCCCGCAGGCCGGACTTCAGGAGGTAGTTGTCCTCGTCTTTTACACGGCCATTCTGAATGAAAAGGGTAAAATGCCAGTTGTCGTCACTTCCTTTCACCCAGCCGTAGCGATCACCATTATGCTCGAAGTGATAGGATCGTGCCTCCTCTAGCTCCCAGCCCAGTCGTTGCTCTAGTTCATCGATAAACCATTCGATACCGCGGTCGTCGATTGTATATTTGAACCGAGCGTGTTTCCGCACCACGCGATCTCCGTAGTCTCTCTGGATCATGACTGTTTTCTCGGCGACATCCAATACTTGCTCCGGTGTGACGAAGCCGATCACCCGCGCCACCTGCGGATACGTTTTAGGATCGCCGTGGGTCATTCCCATTCCGCCTCCGACCGCAACGTTGAAGCCCAGCAATCGACCTTCCTCATGAATGGCGATAAAGCCCAAATCCTGCGAAAAAACGTCAACATCGTTGGCAGGTGGTACGGCGATCCCGATCTTAAACTTGCGCGGCAAATAGACAGGCCCGTAGATCGGTTCTTGCTCTATTCCATCCCTACTGTCGACAACCTTTTCTTCATCCAGCCAGATTTCATGATAGGCGCGGGTACGAGGATCGAGATGGTTGCTTATTTTCTTCGCCCATTCGTAAACCTCTTGATGAACTTCCGACTCGTACGGATTCGGATTGCACATGACGTTGCGGTTGACGTCCCCACAAGCAGCCAGTGTACTTAGCAAGGCTTCGTTTACTTCTTGAATCACCTGTTTCATATTCCACTTAATCACGCCATGCAGTTGAAAAGACTGACGAGTCGTCAGGCGAATCGTTCCGTTGGCAAACTGCTGGGCGATATCGTCCATCATGAGCCATTGCTCTGGTGTGACAACGCCACCAGCGGCACGAACGCGCACCATGAATTGATAGGCCGGCTCTAGCCTCTGTTTGCTCCGTTCGTTGCGAAGATCCCGGTCATCCTGCATGTAGCTGCCATGAAATTTCATCAGGCGGTTATCATCCTCAGGGATAGACCCAGAAATCCTGTCTTCCAGCGTTTCCGCCAGGCTCCCCCGCAAGTAATCGCTTTTGCGTTTAATATCCTCTACATCGCTGTGAGGAGGACTGTTTGGCGAAAGCAAATGATTTTCTGACATCGTTCCTATCTCCCCTCTCATTCTTTCTCAACACTCAGTAGACATCTCGCTGATAGCGTTTTTCCTGCTGCATCCGTTTCAAATACACAACCGCTTCCTCAGAATCAAGTCCGCCCTCTTGTTGGAGAATGGTGAGCAGGGCGGCGTGAACATCATGCGCCATCTTTTTCTCGTCTCCGCATACGTATACGTGCGCCCCAGCCTGCATCCATTGGTAAAGCTCCTTGCTCTTTTCAAGCATCCGGTGCTGAACATACACTTTTTCGCTCGTATCTCGAGAGAACGCGACATCCATATGCGTCAGTACGCCCTGTTTGAGCCAACGCTGCCATTCGAGCTGATAAAGAAAATCCGTGGAGAAATGCTGATCGCCGAAGAAAAGCCACGTCTTGCCCGTCGCCCCAAGCTCCTCCCGCTCTCCCAGGAAGGCACGGAATGGAGCGACACCAGTGCCGGGACCAATCATGATCAGTGGGGCGTCCGGGTTAACCGGGAGCTTAAAGTTGGGGTTATGCTGCACAAATACTGGTAGCGTATCACCTGTCTCCAAACGATCCGCGATATAGCTCGAACAAACGCCGTACCGCTCACGCCCATGAGCCCGATAGTGAACATTGCGAATTGTCAGATGAACTTCGTCCGGGTAGGACTTTAAGCTGCTTGAGATCGAATAGAGACGTGGCGGCAGCTTTCTAAGAATGGAGACAAATTCTTTGGCAGGCACGCCCTTCAAATCGTAGTCCTCCACCAGATCCAGCAAATCCCGATTTCGAACATAATCACGAAGCGCTTGCTCCCGCCCTTCCGCAAGCAATTCCTGCATCCCGTTCCCTGATGCTAACTTTACTGCTTGTTCCAAGAGAGGCTTGGTGAGAACCGTGATTTCAAAATGACTGGACAAGGCCTCTTCCAACGTGCGCTCTTCCCCGTTTTTATGAATGGGTACGAGCTCTTCCGCCTTCCAACCCATCGCGTCAATCAGCTCACGGACAAGGTAAGGATGATTTTGGGGATAAATCCCCAAACAATCACCCGGTTCATACTCGAGATTAGAACCCTCAAGGGAGATTTCCAAGTGGCGAGTCTCCTTATCCGATCCACGTCCGTTCAGATTCAAGTTCTCCAAGACCACAGCCTGAAACGGATTCGACCGTGAATACTCAATCTGTGACCCTGACCCGATCACTGCACCGCCCACAATTGCGCTTGCAGCAGCAACCTGGGTCGCCGAAGCTTCACTGAGAGAGGCCAGAACCTGATTCATCCATTCAGAGGCTGGATCGTCGTAATCCACATCGCAATCGACTCGAGGAGTAAGACGCTTGCCGCCGAGTTCTTCCAACCGCTTATCGAACTCTTTGCCGGTTTGGCAGAATAATTCATAAGAGGTGTCACCTAATGCCAGCACGGAAAACCGTAGACCCACCAATTGCGGCGCTCTTTTGCTGTGCAGGAATTCATGGAGGGAGATGGCATTGTCCGGTGGTTCACCATCCCCATGTGTGCTTACCACAACAAGCAGGTTTTCAACCTTTTTCAACGCATTCGTCTTGAAGTCGCTCATGGAGGAGAGCGTTACGTAGAAGCCGTGCTCCTGAAGCTTTCCGGTCAGCATCTTGGCCAGCTTTTGGCTGTTCCCGGACTGAGACCCGAAAAGCACTGTCACCTCTTTGGAAATGACTGCCCCATTCGCAGTTGAAGCGGCTTGAAACCCAGCGACCATCGGCGCTTCCACTTTGTGCAGAGCTGTAAGATATCCACTCAGCCATACCTTTTGCACCTCCGAAAGCGTGGGCAGCAACCGATTTAGGAGCTCAACTTGTTCCTGACTGAAAGGACTGTCTGTTACCTTAAGTACCAACGATATGCACCTCACACAGAAAAAATTAATTCCGAGTAATCTTATGTGATTATTTACTTTAAGCTACCACAGTGAGTAGAACCCGAGCAATTGGAATTCATTATTGTCATCATAAGTTTCCCTAATCATTGGTAAACGGCATAAAAAAGCCCGGTCCTAAGATAAGGAACCGGGGTGATCTACACTCAAATTCTTGCTATTCAACTTGTTACGTACATGAAAAGTTACCTTTGTCCCTGTACCTAACGTGCTTTCGATATGCAGTCCTTTTCCGAAGCGCCGTTTTAATCGCTGATCCGTATTGATCAATCCGACTCCTGAACTGCTATCTGCTTTTCTTTCTAAAAGTCGTTGTAATTGATCTTCGTCCATTCCGATCCCATCATCTTCAACGGTTATTTCTGCATGCGTTTCCTGGACAGATATCCGAATCTTAATTTTCCCCCCACGAATGCGGTTCATCACACCGTGTATGATCGCATTTTCAACGAGAGGCTGGATCGTAAGAAAAGGGATTTTTACATCCCCACAGTCATCTATCTCCCAAGTAACTTGCAGCCTTTCTTCAAACCGAACCTTTTCAATATATAGGTAAGAGCGCACCAGACTTAGCTCCGTTTCGATCGGAACAAGCCCGTCCATATCTTCAAATTTGAATTTATGTCTCAAAAAATTGCTAAACTCGTAAAGCAAATCACGCATCTTATCCAAATTGATTTCACTTAAAGCTGTTACAGCGCTCAACGTATTAAATAAAAAATGAGGCTGGATTTGCGCTTGCAGCCATGCTGCTTCTAATCGCAGTTGTTCCCGAACAGAATGTTTAATCGTAGTGAGAGCCTCAATCCGCGATTTTATTTCCATTCCTTCTACTGGTTTAGTCACGTAATCGTTTGCTCCCGCTAAAAAACCACTTTGAATATCTTTTGGTTGGCTTCTTGCGGTAAGGAGCAACACAGGGAGCTCTGTAAGTGTAAACCGCTCGCGAATCATTCGTGTCAGCTCATAACCGGACATCTGCGGCATCATAATATCGGAGATGACCAGATCCCATTCCTTTGTATCCAATATCGCTAATGCTTCCTTCCCACTCGTCACCATTGTTACATCATACTCGTCTGGAGGTAGTATGGCTTCCAGCACCTGAAGGTTAACAGGGTCATCATCCACAATTAATAGGCGCGGACAATTGCGATTCCCTTCTAATAAAGCTGTTAGTTTCGTAGCCAAAGGGATCTCCACTTTTTCCTGAATCGGTATAGACTGTATGACTGACGGTTCGAATGAGCGAGCAACCGCTACCGCTACCGCTACCTCTTCCTCCGCTTCCCCATGTGCCAGCTTTAACGAAAAGGTAAATGTTGAGCCTTCCCCTAAAACAGAAGACATCTCCAACGTACCTCCATGGAGCTCAACCAACTGCTTGCTTATACTCAGGCCCAACCCAAAGCCACCTTCAATCATAGTCTCGCTCGTGCTGGCTTGCTCGTACGGACGGAATAAGCGCTTCTGCATGTCTTCATCTATTCCAATCCCTGTATCATGAATCACAATAAAGGCTCTTCCGTCCTTGGCAAAAGCTTGAATCGAAATGATCCCTTCATTCGTATATTTCACAGCATTATGAAGTAAGTTGAAAACGATTTGAATCACACGGTTCTCATCTGCGTGTACGGGAGGAAAATCTTCAGGGATTTGATTTGCGATTTTTACAGACTTCAATTCTGCGTTAAATTGCAGCATATCAAGTACCCCGATCACGATGGGCTGAATCCATATGACTTTTTTCTGTAGGCGCGGGTTGCCTTCCTGTAAACTCATCACATCAATCAAATCATTTAATATCAATGTCAGCCGTCGTCCGACAGATAAAACCGTTTCAAGCTCTTTGATACTCCTTTCCTGCAACAAATGTCTCTCCCTATTTAAAACGGATTGTGACATGTTCAGAATGCTATGTAGCGGATTTTTAAATTCATGTGAAGTGTTGGCCAGAAATTGATCCTTATGGTCATTCATTCTTTCTAAGGTTGCGGCAATCTCTTTCGTGTTGGCATGCATGTTAAAGTAATCCTTAAACCATACAGAGGCTAGGCACCCCATCGAAATAATCATATCAAACGGGTAGTAGACCAGACTCAAACCGCTTTCCCGCCAGATTAACGTCCAAATAAAGTGATGAGTCAACGCAAGAATAGAAAAAAGCAGTAAAAGATTGCTCTTAATATCCTTGATGACTTTTTTAAAGATGGCAATCATCGTAATTCCTGCTGCAATCCCACCTAATAGAAAATATACAGGGAAGAGCATAATCACCTGATGAGGGGCTAAAAACATCGTAATCCCAACAGTCCCTAAATTCATTACCCTATATACAGGATACACCCTGCTCCAATAAGGGAGTTCGCGATGATTCGTACACGCCAACAACGCATAGGCGCCAATAACGAGAGCAATATTCGCTAGCCGAAAATCCCAATCAATCCCAATGTAGAATAATTGGTGGAACAACTTCTCATCATTACTGAACACACTAGTAAGTGCGCTACATAATGTCACCAAGGAAAAATAAAGTAGCTTCTTTTCCTTATTTCCTAGCAAAAACAAAATAAGCGCATACATAGAATGCATAAGAAAGATAACAGCTGCTAGAAGCTGCGTAGAAATGGAGATTTTCATTTCCCTTGTAATGGCTTCTTCTGTTCCAAATTTAATGGATCGCACAATGCCGCTGCCTCGACTATCCACATAATTTGCCGCCTGAATCACCAGATCAATTACGCCGTTTTCGTCTGCCGTAAAGGTTGTCGTATAAGGCAGGTTCTTCGCAAGGTATGCATCCTCCGATTCCGCCACGCGTCCCGATTGAGCTAGCAATCGGCCATTTACATATAATTCTGATGCCGTACGCACGCTGGGTACACGAATACTATAATTCAGGTTCTTTTCAGGATTTACATACAAACGCAAGCGATACGAAGCAAATCCGTATGGAGTTGACTTGTCAGCATGCAGAGCTTCATTCCATTTTCCCGGAACCTGAATAAGCGCTGGCTCCTTCTCGTCTACTCCATGTTGCCGTCTGTCGTCTATCAACCATTTTGAGGGATAAAACTCCCACTCCCCATCGAGTAAGAGAATGTCGCCATCTTCTGCATTCCACTCACGCAAATCGAATTGCCCATTCTTAATCGACGCTTGTTGATCACGAAATGATTCCATCCACAAAATACGCGCACCTGATAAGATCATTACTACTAATCCTAGTAATAGTAGGACATAGCCCTTTTTCATTTGACTCTCCTAATCATTTTCTTCTTAGACATCCAAAAAGAATCTGGAGAAATACAGTTGTCATGGAAAAAGCTGCGGTTATCTGAGAAATACCGTAGCTTTTCAAATGGAGTTGTATGCAGTTTTCTCTATGTAGTGGCTACCAGGAATTCCTCGCCGCTTGGCAGCCGAAGATCATCGGTGCGGTCGGTGAAGTAGCGCTGATTAAGTTCTGCCGAGGATACATGACGGGCTTCCCGGAAACCAGCCTCGCGGGCTAGGGCCAGCATCTCCGGTGGTGTGAAGAAGCTGATAAAAGGCGTACCGCTTGCTCGCGCTCCTTTTTCCGCCTCTTCAACCTCAGGACGCTTCTCCGTTTCTTTGACATGAAAGGGGAGCAAGAACGTCATAGCCAGCGTGGAGCCTGGAGCAAGCATCGCTACTTGGCGTAACGTAGCCACAATCGCATCCTTGGTAAGGTACTGGGTGACGCCGGTGGATGCCACCACAGCTGGTTGACTAGCGTCAAAGCCAGCGACCTTTAGTTGCTCCCACCAAGCCCCACCTACCTCGAAGTCAACAGGCACGAGTCGATGCCACTCGGGGATGCCAAAGCCAAGCTCTTGCAGGCGATGCCTCTTCCAGTTCTGCGTATCTGGCTGGTCAACCTCGAAAATTCGCATCTGGGAAGCGATCTCCGGTCGGCGCTGAGCAAAGGTGTCGAGGCCAGCTCCAAGGATGACGTACTGCGTGACGCCGTGGCCGAGCTGTTCAGTGACCAAGTCCTCTATAAAACGGGCACGGGCCACGATAGATGCTCGGAATCCGCTCGTACTCTCTGGGTCCATGTCAGGGCGTTGGCGCCAGTCGTCTTCCGGGGCCGCCAGCCGCAGACCAATCTCGTCTTCCAGTACATGTGGTAGAGAATCGATCTGTACGTGCAATGCCCGCCACAACGCTACCCGCAACGCCGTGTGGTCTGGCACCGTAATTGGCTTATCATGCATGGCTGCTCTCTCCTAATCAATACAAAATGTCCGATTTTAATATGCTCCAATTTACTAGAACAATCCTGCCAAATAGCAATTCAATACCTCTAGACCAACCTCCTCCAATAACTTGCCGCCTATCAGAAAAAAATAAAAAAGGAGTACGCCGCAGCATGTTCCTTGTTGATTTGCTTACCTGCTACCCACCGGAATACTCTGGGCAAAACGAAACACATTATGCGGATCGTACTTTCGTTTCACTCGCTGTAATCTGGCAAAGTTCACATAATCCCCAACGACGAAAGGACGTAGCGCTCTGCGGAACCTTTTCACCCACTGAATATTCCGTTGTTGCTCGTTGCCATTCCTCCATCGCGCCGACAGCTCATAGATCGTTTCTGCCTTCCGATGAGGATAGGCCGTTGCAGTTGGGGAGACCCGGCTCACTGCGCTTCCTGCACCACCCAAACTTTGGCACCGAATTGTAAGACGGGTTGCCCGGCAACACAATCCTACCGGTCAAACGTGTACGTGCTTTTTTCCGTTTTTGTGCCATCGAATCTTCACCCACCTCGTTCTGGAGTAAGCTTTTCTCATCTGCTTATTCCTATGTGGGGACACTAGACCTGGTAACGGCACATGCCTTAAACCGAACTTATTTTGAAAGAAAAGGAGGCGCGGCAGCACCTTTCTCGCATATCTCCAATAAATCTGGAGCAAATCTAGTATTCGATCGTGAACCGAATGAAAAAAGGTCATTCCCCCGACCATTTTGGCCGATGGGGAATAACCTTCTTAGATTAAAACTTATTCATCACAACCAACTGTACCCGCAGGAGGAATTGTAATTTGTTGCGTAGCAGCAACCAATAGCTGTTGTGTTTGCAACACTTTTACAGTAAGGTCTAGGACAATTTTTTCAGTCAGGCTAGTAAACGTTCCCTCAGGTGTTGCTGGAACCGGTGAAAAATCAAGTTCATAGAAGTTGGCAGCTACCAACTCACCAAATGGTTGTTCGTTGTATTTAACGAGATTTTGGAAGAAATTTTTATCCAAACGTGGAACCTGACCATCCGTGTCATTGAGGAAAAATGCTTTACTCGCCTCAGAAACACCAATAATTGGCCTTGTTAAAAATGTTCTGATGTCAGCAAAACCTGTAAACGAAACATCCGCAATGACATCTTGAAGTGCTCCACTACATCCAGCACCAGCATATTCAATGTTTTTACGAATGAATCCTGCTACAAATAACTTGGCTCTTGTAACATTGAAAAAGTCAGTAGTACCAATACGCTGAAATGCGACAGGAACAAGTTTAACCTGATTGAGGAATACATGTTTTACCACTCTCTTAATCTCAGTTGCTGGTGGGTTAAGTGGAATATTTGCTTCTACAACGATTTGAAGTGTTGGCTCTACAAGTACAACTGGAACCTTAATGGTTGGTGCAGCTGCTTGAGAAATGATCGTGGTTGGTTCGACGGTTAATGGAATTTGTTCTGTCGAAAATACTGGACATGCGGGGGTCACTTGATTTGGATTGACATTACTCATAATTGGAAATCAACTCCAATTTTCAATTTGAGTTTTTTAAACTCGATAACACTATATTCCGCATTCCTTTTTTAGTAAGGGCAAATCTCTTAGACAACATACCCATTTTATATAAGTGGGTGTTTAATTCCGTGATCGCCTAAATTTTAGTGCCATCACAACTGATTCGAACCGGTTGAATTTGTAGTATGTGAACAATTAATTCCACTACAATTTTTTGATGTAATTGATAAAAATTCATTACTGACTCTTTTTGAATTGTAGTACCATTTGTTTTGTTAGCGACAGAATACTCGATATTCTGATGTAAATATCCCTCCAGGAATAAATCTCCTTCCCGGGCTTTTCTAGTTCCTTCCCCTAATGATGGATGAAATTGAGTAGGAACCAATCTGCACTCTTTAAGGATTACCTCATTTGAGATTCCTTTAATACCCAGTATCTCTTCTTCAAACATAATCTCCTCATCTAGAGGTATCTCAACCATATATTCTCCTACAATAACTGGGACCCTGATATTTATGAAATGATGAGCAGGACAGGTTGTATTATTTGTTTCTGCTGAAATTGTAACTGGCGAGTCATGGATGGGAGCTGCAAAAGCATGATATAGATTATTTTGTTTATTATCATCAAGCTCGTGAACAGTATTAGTTAAAAATATACTTCCAGAAATTTTAGAATGAATTAAACGACCCAAAATCTCCTCCTGATAATGAGCTGTACTATTGACTAGCTTTGTATCTAATTGAGGCCAGTGTTTATTATTTGGGTCTATAAATTCAATTGTATTTTGATCTGTACCGCCAAAAATGGGGGGATGAAGAAAATCTTTAATTTTTACAATAGTCGAGAATGGGCTTTTAGTTGTTAGCGAATGGATTCTTCCACATTGTAACGATTCGATTTGTGGATCATTAGTCGGTTCGTCGACTTGCTCAATTTGAGAAACATGCTCAATATCTTTGGAATCCTCCACTTCTATAACATTATCAGAAACAGGAAACTCATCGTCCTGAGAGTTGTCGTTACAATCAGAATTCATATCTATTTGACAATAATGATAGTTTCCAGCTCTGCGATTTTTCACATCCATTCGCTGTTTGCCATCATTCTTTTTATTTTTTTTTAGACCGATTTCTTTTTTTGTCGGTATCCTAGTGTTTTTACTATTCTTTTGTTTTAAATTTATCTGCTCCATCTTCGTATAATTAATCCATGGAGTTTTCACAATATTTCACTCCCAAATAAAGAAGATCATCGTTATATTAATATATGCTGTAATAGTGTTTTTGCCCTTAGGCTAATATATACATTGAAGATGTATTCTTATTTAAGAGCTCTCCGATCAACCGTTTTAAAGGCTGACTCCTAATTCCTCTTAAGTGGCACGAGATTCGCCTGGAAGGCATCCCCAGTATGCTGGAGACGTATTTTCCTCGCCATCTTATACGCATGGTCCGCTTCTTTTAGTACGGCTAAGCTCCCCTCGCCCAGGTTCCGATTGTTTTCGACACGATGGATCTTCCCCTTTGATTTCATCGTACGACTCGGAGCCAAGCCTGCCTTACTTTTTTCCTGTAAGCAATTCTTTCGCAGAATTCCTCTTGATGTGTAATTTTCTGGTAAAACACCTCGAAATTACTCGATTAATCTTTTTTTATGAGTTATTCTTCCATTCATTATTCGACATTTTTCGATTATTTCTTATCACGAAATAACTTTATACAAATACAAATTCATGTAGTTCTTTTAAAATTTTTTCTCATTTACAACACTTTTGTCGAGCTTGCGTGCTGCATAAAAAACCTTGCTGAGATCCCACCAAGGGCTTATTACTCGTTCCCTAATCAACCCCCTCCGTATTTGGAATTAAATCTCTATATCCATTCCATAAATCATCGATGGTATATTTTTTCAGCAAACTAATGTTTTATTCCAAATTTTAAGATATATCGAAAAATGTTGAAAATGTTGCGTTGAATTTTATCAGAATATTTGTTTTAATCACTTTGGAATAACTGGGTATATTTTCCTCTACCCATTACTCTTTGTGCTCCACATTGTCAGCTCTATACTCATCTAAAACTATTAAAAATTGGGGGAACCGGAAATGAACAAAGACATGTTTGATTTGGATGTACAAGTAAACGCAGTAGGCTCTAATGACGCTGAACCTAACACGGTAAGAACTACATTGTGCTGGGTTACCAGAGTAACTTGCAGAAGCACTTGCACTTGCGTATGTACGGCTATGTGTACACCAGGTTGCCCATTCTCCGACGAGAAATAGGATAACGTCCAACTAAAAACCAATGTGGAGCACAAATCTTCTGGGGCAGTAGCCCCAGCTATATGGATAGTAAATGCGTGGTGCAAGACGTTTCTACCACCAGCATTTACTATCCTTTCCCCATTTACAAAAGGAGGGATCTAAGGTGGAACGTCAGTCAAAAGTGAAAAAACACGCAAAGAAAGAATCCCGATCCTTTTTTCGAACGATGGATTTTTTCATGCTTCGAACGCCATTGTTGCCTATAGATATGTTTTTAGAGTTATGTCATTCCGATTGGAAACTGGAAAATCTCGATCCAAGAAAACAAGCCATCATTCGAGAGTGCCTTGCCGTTGCCAGTCCTTCGTTGCTTGAATCGCTAAGCAAACTGGAGCAGTCTGACCGTGAGCAGCTTGAGCAAGTTTCAAGAAGCTTGCTCCGATATGGAATCCGAATGAGTACGCGTTCGACGCCATTTGGGCTATTTTCCGGAATAGCCTGCGGATATTTTGATTCAAACACCAATCTCCTTGTAAACAAAATGGAACAGCATACAAAACGGAGCCGCCCCGACATGGAATGGCTCCTGAAAATCATTCAATCTCTAGAAGAGAATCTGGATGTGGTCAAGCAGCTTCGCATCCAGGCAAACACAATGTCTGAGGTCGTGGGTAATCGGTTGTCACTACCGTATATTACGCGATACGGTCAGAATCACAATGGCTACCAAATAGAAAATTCCTCGATTGCGATGAATGATTTGATTGCTCTCGTTTTACAAAATGCAAGAGAACCGATCCTGTTTATGGAATTATTGCAAATCATTAAACAATCGTACCCCGATACGGAAGACAGCCGAATTGAATCCTTTTTGTTTCAGCTGGTCAAGAATGAGTTTCTGTTCACAAGCCTTCGCCCGCATCTCACTCATTCATCGCCGTTTGATCATCTGCTGGCGGTATTGGATCGAGTTGAAGGTATAGATGAACTGTACCAGCAACTGCTGTCGATCAGGCAGGAAATCATCGCTTATGACCAGCTGAAAATTGGCGAGGGAGAAGCACATTTCCTCTCCACGCTCTCCAAAATGAAATCGGTAGAGTCATCGTCGTCACAGTTGCAGGTAGATTTATCATTGTCAACTGAGCAGGTGACGCTTCCGAAATCGATTGCCAAGGATCTGAGCAAAGCAGCAGAACTGCTGTGGAGACTATCACCCACTCATGTTGGATGGCCCCATTTGGCGGAATATAAGGACTCTTTTATTGAACGATACGGTTTTGAACGAGAAGTTCCCTTACTTGATTTACTAGATGAAAACAGGGGGTTAGGTGCTCCTGCCACCTATGAAAATCCCATGAGCAAAAGAAACTATACCCCATCTAGCCATGACAAGATAAATGAGAAAATACTATTACAATTGTTGTCCCACTCGCTTTTGACAGGATGCAAGGAAATAGAATTGACAGACGATCTGATCGAAAAGCTGGAGCCAGTATCACCTAAATGGGAGCATGTCCCGCTTTCGATGGAATTGTATGCCTCCCTGTTTGCCCCTTCACCAGAAGCCATGGATAACGGTGATTTCACTATTCATATTGGTGGGAATACCGGATCTACGCTGGCCGGAAAATCTTTTGGACGATTCACTGACATGCTTGGAGAGTCGTTCGAAGAAAAACTGGAGCAGATCAATCAGGAACACCAGAAGGCATACCCGGACAGTATATTTGCTGAAGTTGTTTACTTTCCACGGCACGGAAGAATCACCAATGTCGTTCTCTCAAAGAGCAAACGGAAATACGAGATTTTGATCGGAGCCCCCTCTACCGAACATCACTCCTTAAACATTCCCTTGTCTGATTTGGTTGTAGGGGCTACATCGGATTCCTTTTATTTAAAGTCTCGATCAATGAATAAGGAAGTCATTCCTGTTACCGGCCATATGCTTAACTACGTAGGCTCCGTTCCCAATGTATATCGTTTTCTGTGCGAATTAGGGATGGCAAAGCAGCGAAATTGGATGCCTTTCAGCTGGGGCAGCTTTCGTCACGCTCCTGTCCTGCCTCGTCTGCGTTACGGAAAGATTATACTGGTACCAGCTACATGGAATGTAGATCCAGCATTATTGTCTGTTTCCAAAAAAGACGGAAAAGAAGACTGGATGGAAGCCGTTCAAATCTGGAAACGTCAATACCAAGTTCCAGATTACGTGTATATCACCGACCATGACAACAAAATGCTGCTCGATCTAAAAAGTGAAAGACATCTCACTGAGTTGATCCGGGAGCTTCAAAAGCTGAAATCTGGTGAGGCTCTCGTTCTGACAGAAGTAGGTGCTGAACTAAAGGACTGTGTAGTTGAAGGGGAAGACGGTGCCTTTCATATGGAGTGTGTCTTCCCACTTGTAAAAAATACTCCCGTCGAAGCATCTGTAACCGAATCGGTTTCTGTGGCCACAGGTGTACAGCCCCGTCGCGCATTTATTTCTGATCAAGAACGATTGAAAATGCCAGGTAGTGATTGGCTATTTTACAAGCTTTACTGTGACGAAACCAGGATGGATGAGTTCATTGCCTTTCCACTTCAGATTTTATGCGAAGCGATGCACGCAAAAGGGGCTTGTCAAAAGGTATTCTTCATGAGGTACACCGATCCGAAGCCTCATATCCGTCTGCGTTTTCAAGCGACATCCATCGAAGGGCTGCAATCTATTTTCTCAGAAATGTATCCATGGACATATGAAATGCAAAAACAAGGCTATCTGTCCAAAACAACTATCGATACTTATGACCCTGAAATTGAACGATATGGTGGACCTCAATTGATTCCCCTGGCTGAGGAGCTATTTTCCATGGACAGTATAGTTGTGGCTCAATGGCTACAACTGCATCGTACAAAGCAGATGAATATACCATTGGAGAAGGTTGCAGTAATCAGCATCATCGACCTTTTGCATCAATTCTTGCATACGATCGACGAAAAGCTAAGCTTCCTGAACAGAATCATTTCGTATAAAGCCTACCTCGATGATTTCCGCACAGACAGAGAGTTCTACCTGAAAGCGGGACGCTATACGAATGATTGGCAAGAGCTGAAGCTGTTAGAGGGTGGTTCCGTTCTCCACCAGCTATTCCAAGTCAGATCAGAGGCGATCAACAACTTTTCCACGGTCATGCATTCACTGAAAGCCCAATCGGAGCTGTATAATTCGCAGGAGCAAATCATAGGCAGCATCATCCATCTGCATATAAATAGGCTGCTTGGAGTAAATCGGGAACAGGAAAGGAAAGTAATGACCTTGGCCCGCCATACCCTGCACAACTTGCGATATTTCCTGTTGCAAGAGGAAAGTCACACAAAGGAGACTGCGCATGCTTTCTAATACAAAGAGCTGGCAACCAATTCATAACGTTACGCTGATTAACAATATGGAGTACGTCGTAAAGCAGGTAGCCCGTAAGCTTCAATTTCCTCACGAGGTCCTGGGCGAACCTGTTCCCGGTACAGACTCGCTTGCCTCTGGTGCATTGGGCATCGTCCTCTTTTATGCGGAATTGGATCGGCTGTACCCCGATGAGCAATGGGATGTCGTCGCCCATAACTATTTGGTACATGTACAAGCCGTGATTAACGCAGATATGTTTGATTCGTTTTCCCTGTGGAGTGGTTTATCCGCAGCACCTGTAGTCGCCTCCATTCTTGCCCGTGATCGAGGTAGATATCAAAATTTTATCGAAAAACTGCATATTCTCATACAGCCCGCGATTGATGAGTTCATTGACCAAGCTCGAGGGCGAATCGGGAACAATTTATTCATGTCTGATTACGATGTAATAGAAGGATTAGCTGGTATCAGTCGATATCTTCTTTTCTTTAAAGAGCATCCTGCATGTAAAGAAAACCTTAACAAAGCATTGTCATATATTATACAATTATCTAAAAATACCCAATTCAATGACGAAAGTGTTCCAGGCTGGCATATCAGAAGTGAGAATCAGTTTTTGGAAGTTGAAAAAAAACGATACCCAAATGGCAACTTTAATCTCGGGATTTCCCACGGGATTGCCGGTCCGTTTGCCTTGCTCTCTCTTGCTTTAATAGAAGGAATAGAGTTGGAGGGACAACGAGATGCCCTTCGCAAGTTTAGTTCCTATTATCGCAAGTGGAAGGCACAAGACGAGCATGGGCCTATTTGGCCGGAGAGAATCAGTTATGAAGAAGAAATATGTGGACAGATGCAGAACCATTTTGCCCATAATGCATCATGGTGCTACGGGGAACCAAGCATAGCACGAGTATTGTGGCTGGCTGGTAAAGCATTGGGCGACTCTGAAATCCAGTCTTTGGCTCAACAAACTTATCACTCACTTGTCCAACGGTCAGTGGAATCGCTCAGTTTCGAATCCCCGACGTTTTGTCACGGCTATGCTGGGACACTTTGGATGCTACAACGAATGATGATGGACACCGGCCCTGATGCTTTTGAAGCATACCGCGAGAAACTGGTAAACCAGATTCTGAGCGATTTCAACGATAATCATACTTACGGATTTCAAGACATTGAGCATGGACAATTTCGGGACCTGCCAGGATTGTTGGTAGGTGCAGCAGGAGTAGCACTTGTCTTACTAAGCTGCCTGAGTATGGATGAACCCGAATGGGACTGCATTTTTTTGCTTAAATAGCTGAGGCAGGGGAGACTACATGTACGGACCAACAGAGGATTTGTTTACCCTAAAAACTGTCATCCAGTCTTTTCGAAACTGGCCGAAAATTTTTCGCCTTTTCTGGACTGTACAAAAAGGATATTTTATAACCATTGTCATTCTGAATATACTCCAAGGGCTGTTTCCTGTTGGTATGCTGTATGTTACCCAGGAACTTGTTAACGCTGTTTCCGGTGGAGTAAGCCAAGATGGGGATACTGTCTTAATCAGCTTCCTTTTCTTCATTTCCTTCATTTTAGTGAAACAACTCGTTACCCTTATTCAGAATTATGTCGAAGGATTGTTTCAATCCTTGCTATCAAATCGCCTCCGCGAAATGGTGTTGGAAAAAGCAAATTCGATGGGGTTAGCCGATTTTGAAAATGCAGAAGTGCAAGATCAGCTAAAACGTGCACAACAAGAAACCAGCTACCGTCCCTATCAGATTTTTGAGCTGGTTCTTAGTATTGTATCCGGTGTTATTTCCCTGGTATCTACTTCGCTGTTTCTGATCTTTTGGAAGTGGTGGGTTGTTTTCATTCTGGTGTTGTTTCCGCTTATCTCCTTCTATTCCTATTTACGATTAAGCCAACAGGAGTTCTATATTCGTTGGAGCAGAGCTGAAAGGGAGAGAAGAGGCTGGTACATCAGTCATTTATTAACCCACGATCGAGCATTTAAGGAAGTCCAAATTTATAAACTGGGCTCCTATCTCATCACACAATTTCGAGATATGATCACGCAGTTTTTTTATGAAGACAAAAAGATCGCCACAACTCGTTTGAAGACCTCACTTGTTTTCGAAAGCTTAACGATTGCGATGATTGGTTTTATGAGCTTTATCGCTATAAAAGCGGCTTTTCTAAAAGAGATTCTGCTAGGTAATTTGGTTAGTTATATTCAGGGGATTACATTAACCCAAACAACGTCGCAGTCGTTGATGCATTCCCTGATTGGGCTCTCTCAACACAACATGTTTGTGGAACAGTTATTTCTCTTTTTGGAAAGAGATTCGTCTGATCCTGTCAAGCTACAGAAAGTGACTATCACCACTCCTCAACAGAACGACCCTTTTGTTCTTGAAAGTATTGAGTTCGTCAATGTTTCATTTACCTATCCGGAAACAGAACGATCCGTGCTTCAAAATCTCTCTTTCAAGATAAACAAAGGAGAGTCGCTGGCGATTGTAGGGGAGAATGGGTCTGGCAAAACGACATTAGTCAAGCTACTTACTTTGTTATATAAGGAATATGACGGACAAATACTCATTAATGGAACCGACTTGAACGCTTTTGATTTGGAGCAGATTCGAGCAAAAATCGGAGTCGTCTTTCAAGATTTTATGCAGTATGAGATGCCTATTCGTAATAATGTCGGGTTCGGTGATCTATCTCTTCTTCGCCACGATGACAAGCTCTATCACGCACTTGAAAAATCAGGCATGCGAAGCTTGGCAGAAGGTCTTGAACAAGGCTTGGATACTCAGTTGGGAAAATGGTTCACTGAAGGCCTTCAGTTATCGGGTGGACAGTGGCAACGTATTGCCATTGCTAGAGCTTTCTTCCGAAATGCAGACCTCTATATTCTCGACGAACCAAGTGCAGCACTGGACCCTGTGGCAGAAAAAGAAGTATTTGATGCATTTAACCTGTTGACCAAGGAGCGAATGGGAATTTTTATTTCTCACCGTTACTCATCCGCTCAGTATGCTGATCGAATCATGGTGCT
Organism: Brevibacillus antibioticus; assembly: GCF_005217615.1. Lineage (NCBI taxonomy): Bacteria > Bacillati > Bacillota > Bacilli > Caryophanales > Paenibacillaceae > Brevibacillus > Brevibacillus antibioticus. The sequence goes on along the minus strand of NZ_SZNK01000001.1, from coordinate 4,917,918 downwards.
GGATCAAGGGAGAATCGTTGAATTTGGCACCCACTCCGAATTGATCCGTTTACAACAAAAGTATGCGAGCTTGTATAATCTGCAAGCGTCACCTTTTGTTTCCCAAAGTTGACATACACTTTGCTAAAAAGGAGCGGACGACTTTGACTTTTCTTGCGGCGCTAATGAGCAGCTTAGCTCACATTGGAGCCATTCATATCGCACTCATCATCTTGATTGTGATTGGGATATGGAAATGGGTTTCGAATAAGAAAAAGAAAAATGATGATTCTGGGGAAAGTTAACGTAAACTTTAGGAGCTTTTGAACACATAATAAAGCTCCGCCTGTTTGATAAGGCGGAGCTTTTTTTGTCTTCTACTTTATAGAAATTCCACAACAAAGAGGCGGATGCGAAGCGAGGTAACTTCTCCGGCGTTATGGAGGATGCTGTATATATTCAAAGCCATTAACACTATTGTCCGCTTGATCCAGCTTCTTCGAACATTCTCAGGAATATTTCGCTTTCGCATTATAAACTATAAGCTTCTTAAATAGTCTTTCGTCCCTGTTAATTCTGACCATCTAGCTGAAAGAAACTTTGCATAGTTTATAGGAGCGATTCCATATGTCCCTAAGGAATGGCCATCATTAATCTCTACCAGCTTCATATTCCCTTCTCGATCAATTCCAAAATCCAAACCATATGCAGCTGGCGCATCAGCAAAATCCTTCACAGCACCTTTTATAACACGTAGATCTAATGTTGAATCCCAGGCACCTTTATACTGCCTGACATCAAGTATTTCTCCATATCGTATAAAACAACGCCACTCCGTCACAAAATCAACGATTTCCGAACACCAAATATTCGTATCCTCGTGTTGTTCAATCAATCCGATAAAATCTTTATATTCTTTAACGACTGTTCCAGCGAATTTTTTTGTTATATCTTTCGGTTTTACAAAAACATTCCAATCCTGTTTATTCTCAAAAAGCTGTTGAATCGTTGTCGTCCATATTTTCCTGCCAAAATAACTAGATAAAGAATCTGGATAATCGATCTCTTCTTGGCTTCTTTCTATCCCCAATATTTCAAGGCGTCTTCTCACGTTGCCAATACCGCCAACTACGATGTCTTCTGGAATATTTTCTTGAACTTCATTAATATCCTGAAACTTAATGATCTCCCATCCTAATGAAGTGAAACCTTCAGAAGCAATAAATGCATTTACATTGTAGAATTCTCCACTTTTGTTTGTCTGTATGTACGCTCTCATCCATATCGCTCCTTCCTTTCATATTCGATCACCATGCTACTCTATCTTTTCATAACGATTATTCTCCATCGCCTGCTTGAGCCATCCATCGATCCTATCCTTAGGCAGCAGGATGTTTCCTCCATAAGCATTATTCGTATGAAAGTCCCAATCTCCATATACGAGCATATGGTACTGGCTATCTATTCGTTTTACGAGTCCCCATACGCCGATATTCCCCTGTAAACCAGCACTGAAAAATAGCCAGTTCTGGTAGTTGAATATGTAACGATCTCCAAACATCTCAAAACCCTCTAAATAACCTTCTCTTCCATCTCTCTCCGGAAATCTCTCACTGTAATCCTTAATCATCCATACATTTAAAATCTTTATGCACAACCAGGCTGTAAACTCATTCCGCTCAATGACACGTTCAATGGAACACTGTACAAAAGAAAATTGTTCAATCTCTTCGGGATGCGAATCCCATCCATTAAAACTGGAGAGTACCGGAGTGTACATGATCCAAAAGGGTTCTCCCATCCTCATATGGAAAGGATGGGAGACCTTCACCGTTCTAACCTGACCTCGCTCAGGCGGGCGATTAGAACGCAGCCAATCTCGCTCATCCAATAAGGGAACTTCGTTTTCATAATCTGACCATTCCATAATATCATTTTCGAAGCCAGCAATATCAAACAGCTCACTTTCCATCCTTATGCGGTCTGATACGCCTTTGCATACTCCGCACGCGAAAGCAACGAGCTCTTGTTCCATTTGCCTCACCCCCATCCTTTCATCTTTGAATTCCTTTGCTTAGGAATGCGGAAGAATAATCATTTATGCCAGTCGTGGCACCTATTTCCCACTTCACACGCTGAATTGATCTAATAGATACTTGTAGTTTATTCCAACTTTTCTTCATGATGTCAAGCACAACCTTTCCCTCATTCGGGGGCGTTAACAGATTATGTATCTCTTTTGCCAAAATATATCTATTGATGTAAGATTGTAGAATAAACGTATAAGTGAGAAATTTGTCGATGGAGGTACTAGAATGTCATTTTCTGCCACATTTACGAGTTGGCTTAAAAACACACAAGCAACCTTGCGAGACCAGGTGAAAAAGTTTCAGAATCGCGACTTCATGGATGCAGTCGTTGCCGGATGCGCATTGGTTGCGGCCGCTGATGGACACATTGAATCCTCTGAAAAACAAAAGATGGCCTCTTATATCAACCGAAGTGAAGAATTGAAAGTTTTTGATATGAACGATGTAATTAGCCGCTTCAACCATTTTGTTAGTGGATTTGAATTTGACCACGGCGTCGGGAAGATGGAAGCGCTCAAGGCAATCGGCAAAATAAAAAATAACCCGGAAGCAGCGCGAGTTCTCGTCAGCGTCTGTTGCGCAATCGGTGCAGCTGACGGTGATTTTGATGAAAAAGAAAAAATAGTCGTTCGGGAAATCTGCCAGACCGTTAATTTGAATCCAGGTGATTTCCAGTTGTAACAAGCAAGATTGCCTCGAATCAAGGGGCAGTCTTATTTTTTGCTATTGTCGAGTTGGGATGAAGAGGAGTCGTTTCTTTTATGAGGCATTTTGATTACTTGCTGGAGGACGAAAGAAAAGAATTGTTCAGTGTACACCCCCTTCCGATCAATCGAAACACCGAGAAGGAAGTGCTAGCCCATGCGTTGGGAGCTACTCTCTATATGCCCGCCATACGAACCACTATCTCGCAGGATGTAATGACGCAAAAGCACGAGGGCTTGGTCTCCATGGTCATCTGTCTGGAAGACGCTATCGGCGACCATGAGGTTTCCGAGGCAGAGCAATCGCTGATTCGACAGGTCCGTGATATTTCCATCCGTCTACGGAACGGCTTCATCCAGCAGGACGATATACCGATCATGTTCGTGCGTGTACGAGATGTCCACCAAATGAACCGGATTGTTGAAGAACTGCAAGAGGATTTGATCAGCCTGACCGGGTTTGTGTTCCCGAAGTTTACAAGCCGCAACGCTGAGGAATATCTGGAAGCGTTGCAAGCGTGCAACCGATACGTTCCCTTCCCGGTGTACGGCATGCCGATTCTGGAGTCAGCCGACATTATTTACAAAGAAACCCGAACAGACGAACTGCTCGCGATCAGAAAAATTTTGGACAAATACCGACACCTCGTCCTGAACGTACGCATGGGAGCAACGGATTTTTCCAGCCTGTTCGGATTGCGCCGCGGACCGGATGTGTCGATTTATGACATTTCCACGATTCGTGATTGCATCAGCGATATTGTAAACATGTTTACACGACAGGGCAGTGAGCATGTCGTATCTGGTCCGGTCTGGGAATATTTCAGCACCGGCGAAAGATTACTAAAACCGCAGCTCCGCCAGTCTCCGTTTGAACAAAAGCTGGGCGGCGCATCAGGACGCAGACTTCGCCAGCAATTGTTGAATCAATGGCAGGATGGGCTAATCAAAGAAATATTGCTGGACAAGGAAAACGGCCTGAGCGGCAAAACGATCATCCACCCAAGCCATATCAAAATTGTCCACTCACTTGCGGTGATTACGCGCGAAGAGTACGAGGACGCCAGGACAATCCTGCAAAGCCAAACAAACGGGGTAACGAAAAGTCTCTACGCTAATAAGATGAACGAAATCAAGCCACATACGAACTGGGCGAAAAAAATAATGATCAAATCAAAAGTGTACGGGGTGTTCCATGAGCATAACAACTTTATCAACCTCCTCGCTCGAACAGCAAATATTCAATTTGAATATTCTCGGTGATTTGAACATCACCATCCACGTTCGACAAAATCCGTACCATTTTCCATTGGAAGCGCTATTCCAAATGGCTGCCCGAATCAATAAGAAACGAAGCTTCCTGTTTGTTAGCAAGGTTCTGGGAAAGCATTTGCCCGTGCGGCCGGCAGTCTCTGTGCTAAGCGGTATGGCATTAGCGGCACGTCTCCTTGAAGAATTTTATTCTCGTGAAGTCAGCGAGCTTCCGGCGATCGTGCAAGGTATCATTCAGCAGGAGAAGAGCGAAGAGATTCTTCACAAGCTCCTGCAACAGCCTCTCGAATTACCCGAACCCTTGTTGTTCATCGGCTTTGCCGAGACTGCCACTGCGCTCGGACACAGCATGTTTAGCACTTTTGGCAGCAAGGCAGAATACATCCATACAACAAGAGAGCTGATCAAAGAGGTTCCGTCCACGATTGACTTTGAAGAAGAGCATTCTCACGCAGTAGCCCATCACTTTTATCCATTGGATAAAAACTTGCTACATTCTACGTGTCCAATCGTATTAGTAGATGATGAGATTACGACAGGCAAGACAGCGCTTAACATCATTCGCGAGATTCAGCAGCATTTTCCGAGAAAGCAATACTTTATTGCTTCCTTATTGGATTGGCGCTCGCCTGAGGATCACCGCAAGTTTATGGAGCTTGAAGCCGAGCTGGGTATCGAGATCACAGCTATCTCGCTGATTAAGGGAGAGATTGAGGTGAGCGGCGTTCTTGGCGAACAGCAAGCTGAACAGATGAAGCCTGCCTTTGTCCATACAGAAGCTGAGCCGACCGTCATCACGCTGGATACCGCTGCGCTAACCAAACTGCCCTTTTCTTCTATCGATCAGACAGGGTTTGTGAATACCTTACCGTACTTGCAACAAACTGGACGCTTTGGAATGACTTCCGAGCAGCAGCGTCAATTGCATGGCACGCTTGGCGAGCTGGGCCAGTTTTTGCAGCAATATCGCACGGGTACGTCCTTGTGTATGGGAACAGGCGAGTTTATGTACGTGCCGATGATGATCGCCGCTTCTATGGGCGATGGGGTTTGGTATCAATCAACGACGAGAAGCCCTATTCATCCTGCAACAAAGGAAGCATATGCCGTTCAAAATGCATTTGCGTACGAAAGTCCGAATGATCCTGCCGTTCGTAATTTTATGTACAACATCCCGGAGCAGCGGTATGACGAGCTGTTCCTGTTCCTTGAACGCGGGACAAGCGTGGAGCGGCTGAATAGCCTTTATGCGGCCTTGGCCGAACTGCCTATTCCGAACAAGTATCTCGTAATGTTTCGCTAACCGCAGAGAGGGGTAAACAGAATGGTTCAAGGCTCACTATGCACCGTTGAACTCATGCAGCCGATCAAAATGGGGAGCTACCCTACAGAAGATGTTACTTTCCTGTTGAAAGAAATCAGCGAATTGATGGAAGAAACCAACACGGAGGACCGGGAAGAATTGATTCAGGCGGGGACACATTACTCCGAGATGCTGCCTGTTGAGTACCAGCCTTCTGCCGAGTACATCTCATTGTTCCATCAAGCCTTGCAGACGACTGCACGAAAAGTGGCGCTGGCATCAGGGGTAGTGGCTGAATCAATCATTGCCCGCAAAGGCAAGGAGATTGTGCTTGCCTCGCTAGCAAGAGCAGGGACGCCGATCGGTGTTTTGATCCGCCGCTATTTGAGCCAGATTCACCAGCTAGATACGCCACACTACAGCATCTCGATCATTCGCGGCAAAGGCATTGACGAGAATGCGCTGCGCTATATTCTCGAGCATCATCCGGGCAAAGGCATTCAGTTCGTAGATGGCTGGACAGGCAAGGGCGCGATTACATCGGTCTTGCATGAGTCTATCTCCCGCTTTAACCAGCAATTCCATACGCAGCTTGATGCCGATTTAGCTGTGCTCGCTGACCCAGGGTATTGCGTGCAAACGTTTGGCACTCGCGAAGATTTTTTGATCCCGAGCGCTTGCCTGAACTCGACCGTGTCCGGTTTGATCAGTCGTACCGTGCACCGTGACGACCTAATCGCAGCTGGTGAATTTCACGGAGCCAAATTTTATCGGGAATGGGCTGACGAAGACGTTTCCAACCTGTTCGTCAATTCGATTTCGGCGCATTTTGCGGATATTGTCGACGAAGCAAAGGCAAAGGCAGCTGAATTGATCAGCCACGAGGACGACCACGTGCCTACCTGGAAGGGAATGCGCGACATTGGGCGGATTCAGCAAGAGCTGCAAATTGATGATGTGAATTTAATTAAACCCGGAGTTGGCGAAACGACACGCGTGCTTTTGCGTAGAGTGCCATGGAAAATTCTCGTCGATTCAGTCGACAACCCTAACCTTGCCCATATCATCATGCTCGCCAAAGATCGTGGTGTATTGGTGGAGGAATGTTCGGATATGAGCTATTCCTGCTGTGGTATTATCCGAACGATGAGAGGGGAAAACCAATGATTTTTGCAAGTGACCTGGACCAGACCCTCCTATACGGGAAACGATTTCTCACGGACGAAATGCAGTCGTTTCAGGTAGTCGAAGTGCTTGAAGGCGAACCAATCTCGCACATGTCTGACCGGACAATCCAACTTCTTCATGAAGTTCATCAACAGTGTCTATTTATACCCGTGACAACGAGAACGATTGAGCAGTATCAGCGAATTTTGATTTTCCAGAGCGAGCTTTTACCGCGCTATGCCATTACGAGCAACGGCGGCAATGTGATCCGTGACGGACGAATAGACGAGCAGTGGAGTCGTCAGGTACATAGCCGAATGGTCAACGAATGCGCGCCGTTTCCCGACATGCTGGCCGGTTTCGCCCAGATCAGCAATGACAGTTGGGTGATTCGGGAAAGAATGGCAGAAGATCTGTTCTTCTACAGCATCATTGATCGAGAAAAAATGCCTGTCGACGAGCTGCGCGACTTCGAGCGCTGGGTGACTCAACAAAACTGGAGCATGTCGATTCAGGGCCGAAAGCTCTACCTCGTGCCCCAGGCGGTCAACAAGCGCGATGCGACCTTGTACGTGAGCGAGCTGGAGCAGGATGACCAGCTGATCGCAGCTGGTGATTCGCTTCTGGACCTGCCTCTACTGGAAGCAGCGCAACTGGCGATCGTTCCACCGCATGGGGAGATTTATCAGACTCGTAATCACGGCGGCGCTGTGAGCAACTTCCACTTTACGCAGGCGTCGGGAATCAGCGCTGCAGAAGAGATTTTGCAAACCGTTCTGTCATGGTATCGCCAACTGGTCAAAGCAACATAAAACAAGTCGTGAACTTGCGGCGCTTTGATCCTGAGAAATGAAAAAACGCCATCGCTCAAAAAAAGACACAAAATAGATGTAATTTGTTGTTTTTTGCAAAAATGTGTAGATTTTATTGGGTTGCAATGAAATAATCGAATTGTAATCTGCAAAATACTGGGTGATAGCCCGGACAGAGTAGGAGGGTGACATGTCAGTTATCAGTTTGCAAAAAGGGCAAAAAATTGACCTGACCAAAGGAAATGCCGGCTTGAGCAAAGTGCTGGTTGGACTTGGCTGGGATCCGGTAAAAAAATCCGGCGGACTGCTTAGCGGGCTGTTTGGTGGTGGTGGACAAGCCAACATCGATTGCGATGCTTCCGTGATCATGCTGAATGAAAATGGAAAGTTTTCAAAAGAAACAAATCTCGTCTATTTCGGAAATAAGCGAAGCGGTTGCGGAAGTGTCAATCACTCGGGGGACAATCTTACCGGTGAAGGGGAAGGCGACGATGAGCAGATATCTGTCGAGCTTTCACGTGTCCCTTCCGATGTTCACAAGCTGATTTTCGTGGTCAATATCTACGATTGTGTCAGTCGTCGTCAGGATTTCGGAATGATTGGCAACGCATATATCCGCATCATGAATCCATCTTCTCGTCAGGAACTGTGCAAGTTCAATCTGACGGAGAATTACTCAGGGAAAACCTCACTAATCGTGGGTGAACTGTATCGCCATTCAGGTGAATGGAAGTTTGCTGCTATTGGTGAAGGAACAACCGATACGTCGATTTCCCAGCTGGTCAGACGCTACACGTAGCACCAGGTTATACTTATTGCGATAAATCCCAAATTTTAGGAGGAATAACACATGGCAGTATCTTTGCAAAAAGGACAAAAGGTTGATTTGACGAAAACAAACCCTGGCTTGACCCAAATCAAGGTAGGTCTTGGCTGGGATACCAACAAATATGATGGTGGCGGCGAATTCGACCTGGATGTGTCCGTATTCCTGCTGAACGACCAAGGCAAAGTGGAAGACGACAAACATTTCGTATTTTTCAACAATCCATCCAGCCCTGACGGCTCCGTTGTTCACTCCGGTGACAACCGCACTGGTGATGGCGATGGTGATGACGAAGTGATCGAAATCGACTTGTCCAAAGTTTCCGCGAATATCCAAAAGGTTGCTTTCACCATCACGATTTACGATGCGGCTACCCGCAACCAAAACTTTGGTCAAGTATCCAATGCGTATGCGCGTGTACTGAGCGCAAGCAATGGCGAAGAACTCATCCGCTACGACCTTGGAGAAGATTTCTCCATTGAAACCGCTGTTGTAGTTGGCGATCTGTATCGCCACGGCAGCGAATGGAAATTCAGCGCAATCGGCTCAGGCTACAAAGACGGTCTTGCTGGTCTGGCGCGTGATTATGGTGTAAACATCGGCTAATTAACCAGTACGAACCGTGGAAAGGATGAACTTGCCATGTCAGTAATCAGCTTATCCAAAGGTCAAAAAATTGATCTGACGAAAGGCAATCCGAATCTGACCAAACTGATCGTTGGACTGGGTTGGGATACGAACAAATATAATGGTGGATTTGATTTTGACCTCGACGCAGCAGCGTTTTTGCTCCACGCAGACGGCAAAGCAACCAACATTCAGCACTTTGTTTTCTACAACAACCTGCAAGGCGGCAACGGTTCCGTCATTCATACCGGTGACAATCTGACGGGTGAAGGCGATGGCGATGATGAGCAGATCAAGATTGACCTGACCAAAGTACCAGCCGAGATTGAAAAAATCGCTATTACGATTACGATTCACGATGCAGAAGCGAGACGTCAAAATTTTGGACAAGTCTCCAACGCATTCGTTCGTGTCGTTGATGAAAATACGAACCAAGAAGTTCTTCGTTACGACTTGGGCGAGGATTTCTCCGTTGAAACCGCTATCGTCGTATGCGAATTGTATCGCTATCAGGGCGAGTGGAAGTTTGCTGCGGTAGGCAGTGGTTTTTCCGGCGGCCTCAAAGCGCTTTGCAATAACTTCGGATTACAAGCAGGTTAATTCGTACCAGCCAAAGGATGCTAGTTTGATAGTAGGGACTAGCATCCTTCCTTTATTTTTTCGGCAAGACAAAACCAAGGCAACGCCACGGACTTGGCGGAACCCAGTTTTCTAAAATAGGTGATAGTGATGACGATGATGGTTGTTAAGGGACAAAAGGTTGATGTAACGAAGCAGTTTCCAGGGCTGACCAAGGTAATTGTGGGTCTTGGCTGGCATACCGGCAGCGAACTTGAGCTGGATGCATCGGCATTTCAGTTGGGCGCAACTGGGAAAGTGAATCGTGAGGAGGATTTCATATTCTACGGAAATCCCAAATCAACGAACGGAGCTGTCTCCCTGCGGGACGGCACTGGAGATAAACAGCAATTCGAACTGGAACTTTCCGCAATTCCGCTTGACGTAGAAAAGATCGCCTTTACGATTACCATTTACGACGCCATTTCACGTGGCCAAACGTTTCGACAGGTTTCCGATCTTTATTTGCGAATCTTGCATCCTGTCACATTCACTGAAATGATCCGATTTCCATTAGTTGATTTTTCTACAGAAAATTCGATCGTGACAGGTGAATTATACCGCTACAATGGCGAATGGAAGTTTAATGCGATTGGAAGCGGCTTTAACGGTGGACTTACTGCCTTATGCAGTAATTTCGGCGTAGAGGTGGCACAGGAGCAATCCTCTTCACCACAACCGAGTCCAACCATTCCGGCGCCACCTCCAAAGGTTGAGCAACCACCGGCACCGGCGATCAACCTATCCAAGGTTGAGCTGACGAAAAAAGGTGAAACGATCAGCTTGCGAAAATCAAGCGGGGCGTTGGGGCAAATCAGTGTAAACCTAAACTGGAATAGAAAAGTCAAGAAATCAATTGGTTTTTTGGGTTTTGATAAATCCGATGGCATCGATCTTGATCTTGGATGTTTGTATGAGATGTCAGACGGGAATAAAGGTTGTATTCAAGCGCTGGGCGGGAATTTTGGAGAATATCTGGACTTCCCGTTTATCGAGCTGGACGCAGATGACCGTACAGGATCCAGAACTGATGGGGAAAATCTCCGCATTAACGGCAACCATGTGAGGGAGTTTAATCGTGTCCTGATCTTTGCCTATATCTATGAAGGTGTAGCAAAATGGGCTGAAACGGATGGCGTTGTCACGATCAAACAGGCCGACAACCCGGAAATTGTGGTCCGCATGGACGTGCACGACCCTCGGAAGATTATGTGTGCCGTTGCCATGATAGAGAGAAAAGGAGATACCTTTGAGATCAAGCGTCTCGTTGAATATTTCAACGGACATGAACAAATGGATCGCTACTACGGTTGGAACATGCGTTGGGCCGCAGGCAGCAAATAACCTAGGAGGAAAAAAGAATGGAGTTTTTGAATGGGCTGATTGAAACCTATTCAAGTTTTTTTTCATGGGAGGTTTTGCAGGGGGTACTGACCAATCCTGCTAACTGGACAATTATTCTCTCATTGGTCATCCTGGAAGGATTACTGTCAGCCGACAATGCATTAGTCTTGGCAGTAATGGTAAATCATTTGCCAGAAAAGCAAAAGAAACGCGCATTGTTTTACGGCTTGCTCGGTGCTTATCTATTCCGTTTCCTAGCAATCGGTTTAGGGGTTTTCCTGGTCAAGATGACAGCGATCAAAGTAATGGGTGCACTCTACCTGCTCAAGATTGCAGCAGACCACTTCTTTGGCGATAATGAAAAAGCGCAAAAAGCAATCGATGTGCTGCTATATCTGGGAATGGCAGCGTGCTTGTACTTTATTCCAATCCCAGTTGTACAAATTCTCGGTGGATTGCTCATCGTCTGGCTGCTCTACCGCGTATTCAAATCTGGTGGGGACGAAGAAAAAGAAACCGAGAACAAAGGCAAAGGCTTCTGGAAAACTGTACTCGCAGTTGAGATGATGGATATTGCCTTCTCCATCGACTCCGTTTTAGCTGCATTTGGTGTCAGCAACCAAGTTTGGGTTCTATTCCTAGGCGGAATTCTCGGTGTCCTGATGATGCGGGGGGTTGCTCAAATCTTCCTGAAACTGATCGAACGAATTCCGGAATTCGAAACAACCGCATTCGTACTAATTGCGCTCATCTCCGTGAAAATGTTCTTGGGCGCAGCGGGCTTACACATCGAGTCTTACCTCTTCTTCGGCGTTCTGGTTCTCACCTTCCTCGGTACCTTCATCGTGCATAAGATGAAAAAAGGGAAACATGGGGAACAGGAAGTCTCGAAGGAAAACGTTGCATAAAACAGCATGAGGTAAAAGAAAAGCGAGGTCGACAGACGCTCGCTTTTCTTTGCGAAAAAAGGAGGGCAGCAGATGAAAAAACGGATTTGGTTCAATCGAACGTTTGCTACAGCATATCCAATCGTCGAAATGATTCGCAATAACCCGGATAACTTCACCTTCGAGATTTATGTGACTCACCCGAAACGTCATAGTGTGATGCTGCAAATCGCCGACTATGCTGAATTGGAGCCGACGCTGGATGTGCCGGAATACATCGACTATTGCCTATCGTTTTGTAAAGAACACCAGATTGACGTGTTTCTTCCTAACTATCGATTGGTGGAAATCTCCAGACATATCAAAGAGTTTGAGCGACAGGGCACACAGGTTATGATTGCCCAGGAGCATCAGTTGCTGAACGAAATTTCAGATAAGGGGAAGCTGTTTCAACTGTTTCAGGACGTACCGGAAGTACCGTTACCCACGTATGCGATTGTGAATACAGCTGAACAATTCCAGACCGCATATGAACAACTGAAACAAAACGGGAACAAGGTTTGCTTCAAGCCTGCCCAAGGTGAAGGCGGAGCGGGCTTTTATATTGTGGAGGAGCAGCTTGATCCGATTGACCGACTGTTTCGATCAGCCCACCAGCAAATCACGATAGAAGAAGTAGTCCGCACGCTTTCCACACGGGAGACGTTTGAGGATATAATGATCATGGAGTATTTGGACTCGTATGAGTACAGCATCGACTGCCTCGCCTATGAAGGACAGTTGCTGGCAGCAGTGCCGCGCAAGAAAGTGGAGGGGCGTATTCGCAAGCTTGAGGACAACAATGAGCTGCTGCGAATAGCCGAAGCAGTGCAGCAGCGACTGCAGCTTTCGTATTTGTTTAATGTGCAAATCAAATACAAGGAAGGTGTTCCCAAGCTGCTGGAAATCAATCCGCGAGCTTCCGGCGGCATGTATATCTCTTGCCGATCTGGAGTGAATTTTCCTTATTTGGCACTGAAACTGCTATTGACTGGAAAGGCGGACGTTCCTGTTCCACAGCTTGATATTTTGACTACCTACGTTGAACAAGAGCGAGATTTGACGAGGTTTTTGTAAAGTATATACAAAGCTAAAGTTTATAAGGGAGAGGTCTCATTTTCCGAGGCTTCTCCCCTTTTTTTTTCTTCACTTCTGATACTCCTCTTCGTAAGACGGTCAATTTTTCATGCCCTTTCGCTATGGCCCAGTACCCACCGCCTCGTTACCCAACTTGCCTTTAACTCTCCTCCCCTTGAGTCGTTAGGTTTTCACTAAGTCGCACTTTATAAGACTCGCCCCATGCTTTCATTAACATAATGACCGGTTCCAAAGTCCTTCCGAAATCAGTAAGGGAGTATTCCACTCTTGGAGGAACCTCTTTATATATTTCGCGATGAATGATGCCATCCCGTTCAAGCTCTCTTAACTGCAAGGTGAGCATAAACTGCGTGATTCCCGGATTGAGGCGCCTGAATTCGTTGAATCTCTTCGTTCCATTCAGGAGCTGATAGAGAATGATCCCCTTCCACTTGCCACCAATAACATCCAGCGTTGTTTCAACTGGACATGCTTGCATATCTGGACTTACTCCATATTTCTTTCTTCGGTCTCCCATCAGCAAATCCCCCAATGGTTTGATTTTTAATACTATACCATAAAAATATGCGTACTTACTTAAAGTAATTGAATCGATTTACAATGCAACTGTACAACATTTCCTATTTGAGAGGATGGATACCCATGAATACGGACCAAAAGATGAAAGCTGTCGGTGCTTACCGATACCTCCCTATATCCAATCCGGAAAGCCTTATTGATCTGCACTTGGATAAACCGGAACCTACAGGCCGCGATTTGCTTGTACGTGTAAAAGCAATCTCCGTTAACCCTGCAGACGTAGGCGTCCGTGAAAGTCATAACTACGAAGCCGGTTCACCGAAAATTCTTGGTTGGGATGCCGCTGGAATCGTAGAACAAGTCGGTCCTGACTGCCAATTGTTTAAACCTGGGGACAAGATCTATTATGCGGGCAGTGTGTCTCGACCAGGCAGTAACAGCGAATTTCACTTAGTTGATGAACGAATTGTGGGAAATATGCCACGAAGTTTGGATTTCGCTGCCGCCGCCGCATTACCGCTTACCTCGATAACTGCATGGGAGGGCCTTTTTGATCGTTTAGGAATAAGCGTAAATACAGGCGAAAACAAAAACATACTCATTATCGGTGCAGCTGGAGGAGTAGGATCGATTGCCATTCAACTTGCAAAATTAGCAGGTTTGACCGTCATCGGTACTGCTTCACGTCCAGAGTCAATTCAATGGGCTAAAGGTCTCGGTGCGGATTTTATCATAAACCACAACAACCCTTTTCACCCTCAACTCAAGGAAGTTGGTATTGACGCCGTCGATTATATCCTTTGCTTGAATGATACGGTTCAGCATCTTGAGAATATGGCAGAAGTCATTGTCCCCCAAGGTAAAATTTGCGCTATCGTTCCCGCTAATAAAACTACCTGGGCAGGGAGCTTGAAAATGGACCTGCTATTTTCTAAAAGTGTAACGTTTGTATGGGAGTTCATGTTTACACGGTCCTTATTTCATACCAATGACATGATCAAACAACACGAATTGTTGAATGAACTGGCGGACTTAATCGATGATGGAAAAATAAAAACTACGCTGACGGAACGACTGGAGCCCATCAATGCAGCAAACCTACGTCTCGCGCATGAGAAGTTGGAATCTGGACGGACCATTGGAAAAATCGTTTTAGAAAACTTCTGATACGATGAAGGCGAAGTAGGCACATTTGGTTCCAAAATGTGATGATGTGAATAGACCACTCAAAGGCCAACGGTATGTGCTGGTGAGATAAATCCTTCCCAGGCTCTGTAAAAGCCACCCGAAAAATACGAAAGGAGCATGCCTCGGCAGCTCCTTTTGTTGTTGTTCCTTCCCTGTACCAATCATGTTTTTCTAATCCTGGAACTTCAAATCTCTATTTTTGTCTCCAGAAACGCAAGGTACTTGGGGTCATCTTCCATAAAGATCGCAATCCCGGCACCCATGTAAGCCCGGGTCAGCTCGTCTGCAGCTTTTTCAAGGTTTTCCTGTTCGTAATACAATTGCCCTAACCGAAGATGGATGTAGGGATTCCCCATCCCCTCCGGACACTGTACAGCATTAAAGAAACACTTGAATGCCTTATCGTAATTCTTCATTTGAAAATGGGCATCCCCAATAGCCACATATATCCACGTTGCGGCCTCCCATTCTCGATGATTTTCCGGGAGTAATCGGAGGGCCGCGACGTACTTATTCTTGCCCTCCTCAAGATTGCCTGCTCTCACCAAATCATCCCCTTGTTTACACAGCGAGGTAATTTCGGTATGGGTAGAATCTGAAAGTTGCACTGTCGTCTCTCCTATCCTGTGTGATTTGAAGCCGCCGTAGGTATTCGTCTCTTTATCAGCAACTCACTATTGTTTTTTGACTTTCATCAAAAATGATTGCGCCTGGTATTGCCGACAAATAATCTATCGCCCAAATGATATGATTCGTGAAATCCCGTCTTTCATCAGGCGAGAATACGAAGCGAATGCGTTCGGAACAGTTCGTGATTTCAGGCGGACAATTCTTGATTTCGCTTGCAATGTAATTTGCATCTGCACTTACATTACGACCAGTTTCAAAATACGCTGAAAAATTCCAACCTGGCCAACGGAGAATCAAGTATTTCTCCCGCGTAAACGGATTCGCTGATACACCAATTTCCAGTCCGTTCTTTGTTTCAAAATCAAAGTAGGCGCTTAACTCAGAAGCAAGACGCTCATGAGAGTAAGAATCGGACGACTTCGCAAGGTAGGCATGTATTACGGACATAAGATCTCCCCAATCGTACTGGATATTCTCAACCGCCAATCCAATTCTGAAATTCTTGAGCAAGTTCATTTCGGTTCAATCGGGCAATCCAATCACATGCATTTGTGTCATCCGATACAGTAAAGACTACTACTCCCGATTCGCTCATATCGGAGAAAAAACCTTCCTTTTTCAGTGATTCAAGCGCAGCCACGCAACACTCATAAACCTTCTCTTTATATTCCCTGTGTCTTTCCGCCGACTGCATACTCATCACTTCGTTATATAATTGATTGGAAATATTCTCAAAGAATTCAGTACCTTCAAATTCATGATCCCATTCCCCTGGACTCCAGCGATAATAAATCGCATCATCAGGGTCTCCGGCAATCATTTTGTTCAAGTGATCGGTTGAGTTTACCGCCGGACATACGGTGATTGCATCCGAGTCGGAATACAAGGCGTAACCGCAAAAGCTTTGTCCTGCATATTTGTTTCTTACTTGCTCGAATGCAGCCCTCGCAGCCGCCTCGATTTTTACTTGCAGCACTTGAAAATCCATGTTCTCTCCTTTGTCCTACTTTAGTCGAGCCTGTAACGACAAGATTGGAGACTTCCCACCCTCCGGCTTCGAGGCAATTCTCGCGGTTAAGGCCAAAAATTTCGCCGTTACTGTGGTATGGTTCAGCTTAACGGTGCCAACTCATCTGCGATTATTTTTGCCTTTTCCGCAAGTTCTCTCATATCATCGGCCGGAACAAGCTCGGCTAATTCGTAAGCCAACGGATCACGGGAAAACTTGTACAATTCCTCCCGAAGCAGGTTCTTTAATTCGTCGGAGGCATCTATAGAAAGTTTGCACGGCTGCCTATCCTTATCCAAATCATGCAAATCGACATAGCCTGATTTTTGAGACTCCAACACAATGGCTGAGAGATCGATTAGAGCTGAGCAGGCAATATCAATTTCTGCTCGAAACGTGCCGTTAGCATTTTTTATGTCAAATCCAATACTTCCACCGCTTTTCAAGTCTCCCTCGGAAAGCAGAACATCCAGACCCAAGTCCTTTAAAATCTGATTGAGCGTCACATTCGTTGCGTCCAATTGCTCCAAATAGTCTATTAATGCCAGCGAATCATCGGAACCGCCAATTAAATCTCCCCACCATTTGCTTATGTACATGTTGTTCTCCCACTTTCTTTTCAGCATGGTAATGATCCAAATAAGATCGTTTCACTCAAAAGCATACTTATCAATGCCGCTTTCACCGAGCCCCCGTCAGGCTATACCCGCAGCCTTTAGCAGACGAATGATCAGCTCCTTGCGCGGTCCCTGCGCCTTTCGAGCCAATGCAGCCAGTTTCTCCGCCTTGCCCCAGATCGGGTACAGCACCCGCTCGGCCTCGTCATCCGACAGCGTCTCTATTTGCTGTACGAATAGCGACAGCTTGTCTTCGCTTTCCAGCTCCGGCTGAATCTTCAGCTTTAGCGAATCGTGGGAGCGCAGCAGGCAGGCGATCAAGGTGGGAGTCGAGCGTTCCGTTATGCCATAGGTTTCGGCGAAAACGGCTGTGAACTTGTCATGCACCAGCTGATGCTCATCATCCACAAGATCCATGTAAGCTTCAACAAGCGGAAAATACCGCTCATCCGAAAGCCCCAGCCCGAACACAGCATAGCTGCCCGGCATTACGCTTTTTTCGCTTTCTGTATCCTCGTACCATTCAAACTCTTCCATCGCCTCACGAGCGTATTCTTCCAATAAAGGATGCAGCTCGGAATAAACCAAAGCATTCGCAAAAAAACGGTGCGTGTCTGATTTGGCTAACCCCTTGATGGGCAAATACTCCTTCACGCTGGATTTTAACTTGATTTTGTAGCTTTTCGGGAAGTCCTTTCGGAGCAGGGAGAGAATAAACGAAATCGCCCGCTCGTACGCGCCGGCTTCTTCCTTGCAAATAACGATTGTGAAAAGGGAAAAAACATCGTTAGCCTTGCATTCGACCAATTCATGGCGCAAAAGGACGTCTTCTTGCGAGAAGCTATCGCTGCCATCCTTCAGCATACGCGCGGCTTTACCACTGCCAAGCTGCTTCGCCAGCTCCAAAAAAGTCTGACCCTTGAGTTTGTTGAAGTCGGGCTCGTAACGAATAATCATCACCGCTCCGTACAACAAAAGGTCGATAGGTTGATTCGGCTCATCCTTGTCCTCAAAAACAGCATCCAGCTTGATTACATACTCATTGGTTCTGTATTCGGAACGGGTGACATCATAGTAACGCGGCAAAAATACATTCTCGACCCAGTCGGTCAAAGCCCTAATGATATCTCTTCGATGCTCCGCGAGAGCCTCAACCCGTTCTTTATTCAACTCCTGAATCCGGTCAAATAAAGCTATCGTCTTTGCGGCTTGCGGTTCGGGGAACAAATGCGGATCAAGCAGATGACGCGCCAAAAAGAAGGTTTCCAGCCTGTTTGTCGGGTTAGAGCCCTTCTCCAGTTTTTCCTCCATATAAGACTGAATTCGCTCCAGAAGCTGCCGCTTTTTCTCTTCATACACAGTTTCCAGCACCGTTAATTCCACAAGCCCATCCGTCGTTGCGAAGGTTCCTTGGAAAGTAAAACGGTAGTTGATCAACGGCGACGTTTCCAGCTTGTCCAGCCTCTCCCTTACGATATCCTCCAGTAGGGGCTGAACCTCATGCAATATCTGCTCCGGCGTAAAGGGCGAAGCTTTCATCGACTTTTTGCCTGCGGCACTCCCCACAGATTTCGAACTTTCAACCCTAGTCCTGCCCGGCCGATAATCCAGTGTGGCAAAGTTAAAGATGCCTACTTGCAGTGTGGTGCGTAAGACTACTTCTTCTATGTCCTTTCTATTTTCCTGTTCGTCAAACCATTTATGAATCGCCGTTTTCATCTCTTCCAGCGCTTCTTTTTGTAATTCGTTCATTGTCTCCCACCTTTTTGCGTGTTCCATCTTAGCTCAATACAATCATACTATGAGAATGGGAAAGCTTGTTGGAATTGTATACGACTCCCTGAAAATCGGCTAAAGCTCAAGCCTTAGTCCGTTCCTTTATACGAATATGCGAAGAAATGTAAGAGCGCAAAGCCGCTCATATGACCATAGGCTTATGCACAAATTATCATCTCCGCAGAGCAAAAGGGAGAACGCCATAGAGGCCGTTCTCCCTTTTACGATTTTTCAAGCCTTGTATTCGCACAGAAAAAGCTGTGTTAGACTTTGCAAAAAAGCAGCTTTCGGAAAGGATGAATTCAATATCTCCCTCTCGCAAACTTGTTCAATTTCGTCTCTGTAGCAAGTATGACAGCGGCAAGAACATTTCCGCGGCTGCCCTGTCCTCTTCTGAAATAGAGACTACGCAGGAAATTTTTACTGTTCACACGGGCGATCGTCTGAACGTAGCTTTTCGGCCAGTCGACACATTTTGTCAAACCGCTTATCCAGTCAGCAATCTCCTGCTGTGGAAGCAACCCCTCTTCAATCATGGTATCCACGATACTGGCGATCCGCTCATCATCCTCATCGCTAAAAATTTGTTTCCCATTATGGAGCATCCCCTCAATAGCAGCAAGTACTTCAAGCTGTACCGCTTTATCGCTCTCCGGACACTTGACCAGCTCCAGCAAAGCATCGGCACCGTGTGACGCACCATGAGCCCAGCCTCCTTCAGGCAGATAGCCGCGCAGATCCTTTTCCTCCTTATAATAGCGGAGCAGTGAATGCTTAAGATTTTGGAATTCAGCATAATCCAGAAAAGGCTTCTTGCTGTGAAGCCGTACTATTAAAGCAACTGGTAGAACAGAGAACGTCCTTGTAAATACAGACTGATCACCTTCGCTACCAATATGATAGAACAAATGATGCTCATCGGTCAGAATGGCCAGAAGATTGCTCAATTCCGTTTCCGTAAACCGATTCTCTTCATAAATCCATGTATACAGTGTCGGATAGATCAGTCCATCCCGTAATTCCGGTTGAGGATCCCCGATAAATTGCAGCATGAGAGTTAAAAAATCCTGAGTCCGCTCACCTTCACGAAGCTGGTAATGTTCCTTCTCAATTCTTTGCAGGTCTATCATGAGTTTCGTCCTTGTATTGCTCACTATCTCATCCCCTTGAATAAACGCTATTTCCGGAGTACTTACACCCCTACTATAAAACAAAATGACTGACACCTGTATGTCAGTCATTGTATGGTAGCAATATTGTTTTTATATATTCTTGTAATTCATTTCTCAAATAACAGGGCTCCACTATCTCGCATTCCTTACCAAAGCTTAAAATAAATTTCAGTAATCCCTCCTCATATGGAAATTGATCCACAACGATATATTGATTGTTAGGTGTTTTAGTTATTTTCTCTTTTTGAAAATACTCCGTTAATTGCTCTCCCATTTTATGAGTAAACTTTAAGGTAACAGTTATGCCGCGCGTAAGATAGCTATTCCTAATGACTTCCTCGATTTCTTTATTTGAGATATCCTTTTTTTCGAAGTCCTCACCTATTTTCAAATTCTTGATCCGTACTAGCTTGAACCTTCTGTAGTCATTTCTTTCTTTGCAAAAGCCCACCAAATACCATTGACCGGCGGAAAAGGTAATTTGAAACGGTTCTACTGTTCTTTCGAGATACTCCATACTTCTGTTGATATATTCGAATACCACTAGCTTATTTTTTTCAATAGCATTGTTTAATAGAAGCAGGTATTCCTTTAATTCATTTTCCATACTGAAATGAGACAGATTAATGTCTAACTTGCTTGTATTCTTTTCTTGTTTAAGCGTATTCTCGATCTTTAAAACAATATCATGAAACGTTGTGTTTTTCCCAAATAGAAAACTTAGATTATTCATTATCGCCATGAAAGTAGCGGCTTCATCTTTGTTTAAAAAAAGATTGTCCACATTATAGTCTTCCATAATGTAATAGCCCCCACCTTTACCACCAATGGATGCGATTGGGATGCCTGCTTCACCTAACTTTTCTATATCTCTGTAAATTGTTCGTATGGACACCTCAAAATGTTCCGCAAGCTCTTTGCCTGTAACCGTACCTTTTTTTGAGATAAGGAGTAACATGGATAGTAATCGATCTACGCGCATTTATATAGATTACGTTGATTTGCAACGTATCCTCTCTTATTTTACAAGACCGAACGGAGTCTTCCCTGCCCCCTCCGGTCATTTTGTTCTTTTCTCAAGTAAATACTACTTTCTTATTTGATTCAACTGTACTACTAGCTCAATCCGCTGTTTTACTACTATTTGTGATAAGGTTCAGCTTAACGGGCTATCGGCGATATCACGTAAATTACGTGCTGTAACCACTCCAAGTATCATTGGCTGCTGTTCATTCGGACTCAGTACCGCCAGTGTTTATTACGCCTCTAGGCTCCACCAACATGATATGGCATTCCTTTTCGGCGAAAGGCTTATGATCGGCTCCCCCCGGGACAATAAACATCTCACCCTTGGAAATTTTCACTTGTCCATCACGAAAAGCAATGAACATCTCTCCTTCGAGCACAATAAATACCTTATCCGTCCCTTGATGCTCGTGCCACATAAAATCCCCAGCAATCTTAATGAGCTTAAATTGATAGTCATTTATTTCAGCAATGACTTTTGGAGACCAGAGATCGTTGAATGTAGATAGCTTCTCATTCAGATTAATAGCTTGGTAATGCATATGAATCCCTCCTCATTTTTCTTGACTTTTTAGAGCTTACGCAAGGCACTTGTTATATTTTGCAAAGCGTATTCGATAGCTAATGGGCCACCAGTAATAGCGGACGCATCCATTAAATGAACATTTCTTTTCTTAACGGCATTGAGATTATTCCATACATTGCTTTGTTTTAGGTCATTCATTAATTTTTCCTTTTTGGTAATGTCACCAATAAGGAAAATATGGTCTGCTTCAACAGTTGATATTCCTTCAAACGTAGTAAATTTATTAGTCGTACCTTTAAATATATGGTCTGGTGTAAGTCCCAGTCCCTTCTCTTTATCAAACGCAAGTATATAGACCGGATTTCCTTCACCTAGGACATTAAACGTTTTTCCATCCCACGACAATATAAGGGCTACTGACTCTCCTTCAATCGATTTTAATGCTTCGCGCCCAGTTGTGATTTCGTTCATCATTTTATCAATGACTTTTTCCGCTTCATCTTCTTTTCCAATAATCTCGGCTACTGTACGGAGTCCATATTGCCAATCGTCATAGATGTCCTTGGATTTTAACGTAATGACTGGCGCAACCTTTTCTAGTGAATCATACATTTTTTCATGTTGCTCAGTTGCTAAAATAATGTCAGGCTCTATCGATAGGATTTTTTCAATATTAGGTGATAATTTTTCTCCTAATTCATCAGCTGAATCCAGCTTTCCTTTTAAATAGGTTAAAGAAGATAGATACTCTTTTTCAGTAGAAGCAGCAGGCGGCTCACCTAATGCAACTAGTATTTCAGGGTAAAAATACCATAATGAAGCAATATTTTCTGGGTGTTTCTCAATAACAATTTCTTTACCTAAGGCATCCTTAAATGTTCTTGGCCATTCAGTTGTATCTACCTTACCTGCTGTTGTAGATGCGCCTTCTGTCGTTGACCCTTTATTTTCAGCAGGTGTTTCATTACAACCTGCCAGTAAGCCTGCTACTAATAGCATGGAGATTAGCAGGCCTTTCATCTTTTGCATACGAAAATTCCTCCAACATCATGTTATCTTTCGTTTGCCATTAGTATAGAAAAGGAATTTTCAGATGAGAATGGATGCCTGTTGAAATTAGCATGGATTATTGATGAACTTCTCTCGATATTCAGTAGGAGAGATACCAAGCTGTTTCTTGAACACTCTACTAAAATAAAACGGGTCAGCAATTCCAACCGTTTGCGCAATTTGTTGTACAGACGCATCACTTGTAAATAGCATTTCTTGCGCCATGTTTATACGATGTTTTAATATGTATTCCGCTGGTCCCATACCTGCATGTCTTCTAAATACATAAGACAGTCGATTTCGATTCACGTTATGTTGTTCTGCAAGCGATGCTATTGTAAGGCTTTGATCATAGTATTCATGAATATAACGAGTTACCCGTTCGAACAAATTTTGTGATTCACAGCTATTCTGCCTATTCACAACACATAATAAGGTTTCATTCAGTACATCACGAAACAGCATTTCGGTCTGAAACATCGAAATGCCACCAGGCTGATTATACACATGCCAAAGGCGCATAATTAATTCAATCAGACGAGGAGATTGACCCGTTGATAATTCAAAATGCTGATGGGAAAAGCTTGTCTCTTTTAGTTCTGAGTTATATATCCGGTATAAAACAAGGATATATTCCCAGTTTGTGTTACCGAACATTTTTTGAGCTAGTTTCATTCTTGCACCGCCATGCACAACTTTTCCTGGAGAAAAGATATAAGGCGTTCCATTAAATTGAAATTGTACCTTCCCTGTAAGTGGAAACACAAATCCAGGAAAAGAATCTGTATATTCAGCGTAAGGTACACCTGGATTTTTCGCATATCGATATACTCCTTCTACTTGAAAAGGAATGTGTGCCAAATGCTCCGCTAACTGATTAACGTCGATTTTCACGTTGTATACCTCATTTCAATAGTCGTTTGCCATTAATACCTACGATCGATCGTTGTACATCCTATGCAGCTTCTTGATCAGAAGCAGATGAGGGGTCTTGTTTATTTTATCACCATCGATAACGATTATCACTCTCGGTGTATGAGGACAATAAAAATGCCGCACCCGCTAATGTTCAAACAGCGGGTGCGGCAAGTGTAAAGATAACTTTTCTGCTCTCGGAACTTTGGACAAAAAAAAGACATCCTATTGGACGCTTTGGCTAGTTTTTTCCTCCGACAAATATTGTTCAAGCTGATCAAAAGTTCCTCCGAAGCCCTGCTTCATAGAATCGAACATCCCCTCAAAGAAGCTGCGCTCTTCTTCAGAAGCATTGATCGGTCGGCTGCAAAGGGTTATGTCGGTTGTACCATTATTATCGCTCAATGTTACCTCATTGCGAATTTCGAGCGGGATCAACTCACTGAATGGAGACCTGACAATGTTTCCTGCCTCATCCGAAAAGCAGTTGATCCAGACAATCTTCTCGGGAGCCTTGATCTCCTGGTACACAAATTTACCCCACATTTGACTGCCATCAGGAGCTTGCATGCTGTAGTGGAAAAATCCGCCCTCACGAAAATCGAGATGCTTTACACTTATTTCAAACCCTTTCGGCCCCCACCAGTGCTTCAGGTGCTCTGCTTCAGTCCATACTTGGTATACAAGTTCACGTGGCGCATGAATCTCACGCGTTATTACTAACTCTTTGCTTTCCGAGTTGGGCGTCATATCGATTCCTCCATCAATCAGTATTCACTTTTAATTTATAGAAGTGCTTGTACGAGATGCCGTGCCCAACCGCGATTACTGACACCGCCAATATTATCAAACAAAGTTAATACCTTTAAACATACCCCCCAGTTAAATATATAAATCTAATCATTACGAACATTATTTCAAGGCAACTACTTTGTTAATGCTTGTAAATACTTGCCGTTACTTATGATAAGGCTCACCGAGTTTTGAACAACTCCAACGAAAAAAGCTGCACTCGCAGCTTCTTCTACTCTATTATATTGTTAAGTAATCGTTTTTTAAAACATCCAACCCGATTGGTAATGCCAACCATTCACGTTCATTTTTTGGTTCAAACGGGATTATTACAAATTCGGCATCATTTTTGTAGTTTTTACTTTTTATCGGCTCCATATAGGTAATTAAAGCCTTTAGTTGTTGTTGATTCATTCCTCTTACTGTTGCGTTCTGTTCATTCATAAGTAATAGAAACTTCTCAGCTACTCTTTTAGAGTAAAAAAGTGCAATTTGTTTTGAAGAAGAATTACTTGGTGGGCAAATATACGTTCCGGTTACTTCTCCATTCCTTGTCTCCATTAATGTCCAAAATGGTTCACCAATAACACTTTCATCGGGTAAAAATGCTTTTTTTAATTGAAGAGCTGTAATTTGCGGTAAACTAGGGAGGTCGTCAATTGTTAATATAGAAATACCGTAATGTGTCGCATATTCTTTTGCTCCAGACTGGTATCCTGCTCTAGTAACCATTACTCCAGCTAAATTATCAACATCACTTAATTTGCCGTAAAATTCGGTTACTTTTCCCTTTGAAATTGGTACGCTATGATCTTTACACTCAATTGCAACTCTATGCTTTACATTAGCTTTTGTAAATTCATAGTATACATCAAATTCATGCCTAGCTCCAGAACGCCCTTTTACTAAAACATTCTTTGAAACCAGAGTATTTCTATCTTCTAGTCTGATAATTGAGTCATACACAAAATGTACAAAGCTCTCAAAATCATCCCCACGTTTTGGCATTATCGACTTCATCCTCTTTTCATATACTTTATCTTTATCTTTATTTAATTCAGAGTGTATAAATTTCACTAGGTAATTGTATTAAAGTTGAATAGCCTCCGAAATTTACCTTTCACTCCCTTGTTTGAAAAATAGCAAAAAGCAGAACTAACAGTTTCTTCACTCCAAAGAAAATTGTAAATACAACTCAAGCGCCTTAAGAACACCCTATCTTATTAAACTATGACTGCAATAATATCAATACCCTGGTTATGTTTTCTATTCTTTAATTATCAAAAAGCAATTATTAGAAGTACTCGATATATTTTTCATGCGATGATCAAGGGAATAACTGTGACTGAGGAGAGGAAAATAGCACAAATCGAATGGAGATTTGATAATCAACTAAGTGGCTTGTTAGTTGGCTAGGGAACGTTTTATGTGAAAAGGCGAAGCGGTAAAATGTAGATCGCTTCGCCTTACTTTTTTCTTAACGCCTACAGCGGTTATACAAAATTTGGTCTATATATTTTTTAGTATTTATTTCTGATAAACCCTTGTAATACTATTGGGAAAAATATGACTTAAAAGGATGATAATTAGAGGTTAATTGTCTTATTTCCTCTTCAAAAGAAGATTGATCTTCAATATAATATTTAAGACTGGCAATATCAAGTCCAACAATTTCACTAACTAAGTCTAAACGTTGACTACTATTTACTAGTTTTGAGATTACTGTGTGACGAATATTTTTAATTGATACTTTTCTATCCTTGAATCTACTTTTCTTTTTAATCTGACTCATTCTATCTTGTAATGTGCTGTAATTGATTCTATGGAATCCTCCCTTTTTCTCACCATAAGTGGACAAAAATAGAGCAGTCCCCTCTTTTAGCTCTTCAATATCAGTATTGCTGTTAAGTACTTGATTTCGATATTCTTTTATTTTTTCAATAATCAGTTCAGGAACCTTGATCTTCCTTAAACTATTGCTCCGAAACAAAATTAACTGTTCGTTTAATAATATACAGTAATCGTCATCCTCCCTTAATGTTTTTTGCAATGTATAAACATTTAATGAATGTAATTCCCTTAACGTGCAACCTGTAAACAGCAATAAACTAATCATTAAATCATCTCTAATTCTAACAGAGTCCTTTTTTATCAGGGAAATAATGGAGAATACCTCATCTATCTCTTCATCACTAAATAATTCTATATTTTTTGCGTTTGTTAAACTAAAATTCACCTTGCTAAAATCTAGTGTCTTGTTATCCCCATATTCACGACAAAACGCAAAGAACCCTTTTAGAAATGCATAATAGTTATTTATAGTACTAAGAGAAGTTTCATTATCCCTTTCATCCTCTAAAAACTCTTCTATATCTAAATGAGTTGCTTCACCAATTTTTTTGTTTTTTTCCTCAAGAAATGTTAAAAACTTTTTAATTGCCGATTTACGAGTATTAATTGATTTATCTGGCATCGAAAATTGTTTGCAATTTTTTAGATACCTCGCTAGACAGTTTTCATGATCTCTTTGACAATCATTCTTTTTCAAGTACAATCACCTACTGTGAATAAAATTGTTTTTTATTGAATTTTTTATCTATGATTAACATCAAGATGGCTATTATAATTTCAAATTACATGTATACTATGGTGATCCTTAGGGTTTGGTGCTGGATATAGGAAGTGTGTTAAAAGGAGAAATAAACCCAATGACGTAATAAAGGGGGTAAGAGGAACACTCAAGACAAAGTATTCTCCTACCCTCGATTAATATTAGTCTATTTTTCTATTATGTTAACTTAATAGCTTCCTTTATTCTCTATCTTTGATACTTACAACTACTGAATCTGTCCCTCATTAGGAGATGAATCCATTTCATATATCGGTTGATTAAGTTTCACAAAAGTCTTAACAGACCCTGACAGACCCGCAGACCCTTTATGATACCGAGTCTTGTTTAATTTCATTCATTTCCTGATTTATTAATCCATGTTCACCATTAAGGAACGTATACTTTGTATACATTCTATTAAATTCTTTTGGTGGTGTGTTTTCTACGAGGATAATTTGATGGTTGGCACTTAATTCAATCAGTATTTTATAGAATTCTTCATAAACTTCCGGATCGTTAATTTTATTCTTTTCTTTTACTTCAGTTTGTTTTTCTACTGCGATTTCTTCTTGTGTCTGCTTTTCACCTTGTTCCCCTGTTTGCTGGTCTTCTTGTTTGAGGGTTCCAACATATTTACTTAGAGAGTCTAACAACAAAAATCCTGGGTGTCCGGGAGCAAAACCTGCTTCTTTACTTCTTAAGATCGCTCCTAAATATGATAGCTGCATACATTCTAATAGACCACCACTTTCATGAGCATATACACTTGCTCCGTTATAGAACGGAATGTATTGTTCGGGATGGATAAACGTTTCACCTGTTGTATTGTACTTCAATCTACCCATAAAGTGTTTGTACTCAGCATTTAGGAATTTAAAAATCTTGTTTCGATCTTCATCACTAATTTGTAATGCTGCTATTTCACCTTTTAACCGAGTTTCTGTAGACTGTAAATCTTCAATATGCTTTTCCTTTTCATCAATTTTATGATGAATTCGCAGCTCCTCTTTTACCATTTCTCGATCTTTAATTAATCTGTTTATCATACTGTTTATACTATCGATTTGAGAAAGGAAAGGGACATCTGTCACTTTAGCGAACTCTGAAATGGCCTCATTGAAAATAATTTGCTTTCTCGATAACCTTGCTATTTCCTTGTCGATATCTTCAATATTCTCCATTTCAGAATCAATCAAACTCGATACTAAGTTGATTTTGTTCGTGATTTCTCTTTTTACTTTATGTAGCATCTTTTCCGTATCCGCATTTCGATGTACCTGTGCATGCGTGTGACTTGAAACCTTTGAATTACAAAGAGGACATTCAATACTTTGATCAGGGATGACTATCTTGTAGTTAAGTTCGAGGGTTTCTTCTACTTCTTTTTGTTCAATCCCATATTCCTCTAGTAACAACTTTTTGGAATTAACGGAGAGTTGAAGATGCCTTTTTTCACGGTGAAGGTCGAACAGTTCATTAGCGATCCCTTCTAAGTCCTTTTTCAATTTAATATACATCTTATTTTCATTGTTACTATTAGATTTGCTATTTTGTATAACAACCAACTTGTCTTGTCTTTGACTTTCAATCATCTTATTCAACTTATCAGATTTTGCTTGTAGATCAATACGATCTTCGGCATCTTTATCTTTTAAATAAGATTTTAATCCCAATATTTCCTTTCTTGTTTCCTCAATATTGTTCTGTACCTCCACTAGCTGTTCATTTAATGCATCTTTATCTATATCTACTAAATTGAACATCATCTTGAACGCATGCGGATTTTTAATACTTTTAAACGTAGTCTTTTTCTCTAAAAAGTCTCCTGTTCCTAGAGCATGCTGATGAATATACACATATCGGAAAATATCTCGAAAAGAAACCGTATCGAGCTCTTTTTTTGTACTATGCTTTTGATGACGAATAATTTGATATTCATTAATGTTTAATTTTTGCATCATAAACTTCATAGCTTCTTTAATATCTAACGTTTTTGACGTGTATTCATCTAAGTTCTCAAAAGCACAGAAATATATACTGATTTTGTCCTGCTTTTCCTTCAACAGCCGACTTAATGTAAAAAATTCATCGTTAATTTTTAATTCAAGAAATACCTGATCACAAAATGTATCTAGTTCTGTTTGAACTGTTAAATCAATTTTGCTTTTTTTGCCTAAACAGTAGTCAATCAAACTTAAAACTAAAGATTTACCTGAAGTCTTTTCTCCACTTATTATCGTAAAATCATCATTAAATTGAATGGTTCGTCTATACGACAATCCTTGGACAATTAATTTTTGTAAAATCATACAGCTCATTGTGGCACCCCCTTTAATACCTTTATGTTATTCGTTGAAAAACTCACCTTTTCAAATGCATTTGTATATTTTTCCTGTAATTTTAAGAAGAATTCCGAATTTTGTTTTTGATAAAATTCTTTACCTATTGGTGTTATTAGCACTGTTATGTCCTCAAGCTTGTTAGATATATCACCTTTCACATCTATAAATTGTACTTTCAACATATTTATAAGAATCCCATTAATCTTTTTTTGAAATCGAAAGTATAAATTAGGCGATGGAGCTAAACAATTACGTAGTTCCTCATCATTTGCTTCAAATAATTTGAGCAAGTTAAAATTAACGAGACAGTAATAAAATAGAGTTTCCGATAGTTTCCTGCGTTTCTTACTCTGAAGCGAAAATGCATACATCAGACAAAGTACCTTCATTAATTCCAATTTTTCATTATTAAACAACAGTTCGATAGAAAGAGGAACTGATGATGGAATTCTATTTTGAGTCACTGCCTAATCGCTCCTCTCCCCACCACACGTCAATATCTTCATCATCGGCCAAAAGATGGATTAAACCTCTGTTTTCATTTTCATCAGACTTATTACCTTTAAGCAATAAAGCATGTCTACCAAAGTCGAGCTCCGCCAAACTATTATGAACTGCCAATAAAAACTGTTCACTTTTACCGTATCTTTTGTACGTATCAACATACCTTTCCTTATACTTGATAAACACTTTCGCTAACATTGCTTCAATAACATTTAGTGCTATACCCGTCTTTTGCAACTCACGAATATACTCCTCAGATGCTACATAAAATGCCGAGCTAAGTTCAATCATCGATTCATCTATATTCTCTAATTTTAATTTTCTGTAGAATAAGTTCCCTGATACATTCTTTTTTAGATTCCCCAACCCAGCTCCAATTATAATTGAAGTAGCTGATGGAGTATTACCATTCATCGGATTTTCTACTTCATGCGTTATCAACGGTTCAGCTATTTTATTAAGAATTTTTCTTATTTCAGCTGTATGCGAAGAATTTTCAGTTTTGTAAGGAATGGTCAGCAAACCATATTCTGACCGCAGTTCTTTTATTTTTGCATCGGTAGGATTAGCCAAAAGGATGTAATGTTTTCCGTTAAACGATTCCTTGTGTTCTTTGATTAAAGTACTAATAAATTGATCATCGAATGAGAATCCCATGAAAAGTAGTTTTCTATTGCCTGTTACAAGCTTTAGTAAATCATCGTACTTTTTATTACGGTATAATTCTTGATAGCTCTCCCTGCTAATAACGATCGTACCATAATTGGAGATTGTACCATGCAAATGACATACTCTTTTTTGATCCAACATATCTTGAGTATTGAATAGAACATCTTTTAGCAAAATAGGTTGAATTTCAAACTTCATATACTGGTGTAGAAGATGTTCATAATTTGTTGTTAAACAAAACTTGAAGCCCATTTTGCCTAGATCCGAATAGTTATGTAGAGCATCATCTTCAAGTTTGATCTGTCTTTTTTGTATTAAATTAGAAATTTCCTCTTGTATATCTTCTTCTACTACCGTAGTATAATTTTTTAAAGCATCAATAGCACCCCAATAATTATGGCGGTTTAAATCTACCTCAACTGCTTTTTTTACAAATTCTAGATCACCAACTGCATATTTCTCTGCTAAACTTCTAATCAAATCTCCCCAAGAAGGGATATTAAAAGGAACTGACAATCCTGCTCCAATGAATGGTATCACTTTACCATCTTGGTAATCTTGCCGCAGATTTTCCAAATAAATACTCATAGAATCTCCTCTTCCCATTGTGCTTACTTTTAGCCCTCGAAGTACTTCCATAAATATATTTATATTCTCGTACTATTTAAATTAAGCCGAACATTTTTCTATCGTAATTAGATCTTCAAAGCTATACCCTATTTATACTATTCTAACAAATAGTACTAAAGTCATCCATTATACACTTTGCCTTTTCTAACCTTCCTGAACGGAAGCTTCACTGTTGTGCTCCCCTGAATTGTTAAGCTATGCGCAACCTAAATATCTAATGGATACGACCGTTGCCGTTACTTGTGGTACGGCTCCCCCCGACTAATCCGAAACGCCCGATAAACCTGCTCCAGCAGCACCAACCTCACCAACTGATGCGGAAACGTCATCTTCGAAAACGACAGCAACGCATCCGCCCGCTTCAACACCTGATCGGCCAACCCCAACGACCCGCCAATCACAAACGCCACCTGACTGCGCCCATGCAAAGCCAGCTTGTCCATCTCCGCAGACAGCTTCTCCGACGACCACATTTGCCCATCAATCGCCAGCGCAATCACATACTGATCCTGCTTGATCTGCGCCAGGATGCGCTCGCCTTCCTTGCGCTTCACCTGCTCCATCTCCGCCGCGCTCATCTCTTCCGGCGCCTTTTCATCATTGACCTCGATCACTTGCAGCTTGCAGTAAGCAGACAGACGCTTGCTATACTCATCAATGCCCTCACGCAAATATTTCTCCTTCAGCTTCCCTACTGTAATAATCGAAATCTGCATGCCCTACATTCCCTTCTCTTTCAAAAGCGCAATCTGCGCAGGCTCTCCACATTCCCGGCAACGCTTGTCTACTCCATCGCCCTCAATCGCCTGTGCCGCATACGTATCCGGCGCCGCCTCAAAATCATTTACGTAATCATCCAACTCCTGCTCCAAATGCTCCATGCAAGCAAACCGCACCGGATATTCCGCCAACAGCTCAACTTCTTTGCCTTCTATTTGCAAGCTTTTCATCTTCATGTCCATATCCAATGCCTCTTTTCCGTTCATTAATGTCGCTTCCTATTCTACCCCAGAACCGCCACAAAACAAATGAATCCACCAAAAAGACATCGATGAGTTTGCAATCATAAGCCTTTATATTTTATAGCTTTTATTTTAAAAACCTCGACGGACAATGAAAGCTGTAGAGAGAAAAAAGAAGAAAACGGCGAAAGTCTTTGGGATACCATCCGAAGCGCAATGGAAAAAGGGAAACCTGCCTTTAGCGTCCACCTCTGAGACACTACGTAGCTGAACGACTTTGGACGCGGGTTTCCCTTTTTCCACCGTGTAGGAAAGTTTAACTACTTCATTGTGAACATGCTGTTATGCTTAAACTTTCTGAAACGCATAAAAACTTTCCTCTAAAACGCGGTCGCTCCTCCGTGAATTAGCTTCGTATAGGAGTTTTTTTATGGAGCTGGGCAGAACCGCCTCCCAGCAGATAGCCCAAGAACTTGAGCGTTTTCTTCTTTTTTCTCTCCTCCACCGAAAGCCCGTCTAACAAAAAAAGAGAGCGCCGTATCAGCTCGACGCTCTTAAGAAGGGATCTATTTAAAAATAGATAGAGGGGGGAACTTCAGAAACTGCATATATGCAAACGGGATAAAATACATCCCGGAATTGCCCATAAAAGAAGTTTGTTTCCTTCACATGCCTGCCCACAAAAAGGCCTGGTCAGTGCTTTTTACTGCTGTGGCGGAGCGGTCAGCTTCACTTTGGCAGTCTTCTGGATACCATCACGATAGTACGTAACGTCCATCGTATCGCCTGGCTTTTTGTTCATCGTCAAATACTTCCGCAGCTGAGCGCTGGTGGAAATATTCTTGTCATCCAGCTTGACAATGACGTCGAATTGTCTCAAGCCCGCTTGACCCGCAGGAGAGAATTTGCCCACTTCCGTTTGGACGACAACGCCAGTATTCACATTGTCAGGCAGATTCAAGGTTTCTTTCCATTCGTAGCGCGGCACATTGGCCAAGTCGAGTGGCTGCACACCGAGGTAAGAACGTTGAAGCGTGCCTTTTGCCATCAGCTGGTCCACGATCACTTTGACATCATTGATCGGGAGGGCAAAACCTAACCCTTCGACACCTGCTTTGGAAATTTTCAAGGTGTTAATCCCGATGACCTGACCCTCGATGTTTACGAGGGCACCACCGCTGTTACCAGGGTTGATCGCTGCGTCTGTTTGAATGACGTCCAGCTCCCAGTCGTCCTGGCCATCTTCGTTAAAGTCCATTGGCATGGAGCGTTCTTTGGAACTGATGATGCCTTGTGTAACGGTCCGGGAGAACTGCATACCCAATGGGTTCCCGATGGCAATGGCGGGTTCGCCCACCTGTAAGGTAGAAGAATCCCCAAACTCAGCAACGTCCGTAACCTTGGAGGCGTCGATTTCTAGTACAGCCAGATCGGCGTAACCATCGGCGCCGACTACTTTCGCCGATACTTTTTCCCCTGTTGGCAGGGCGACTTCCAGCTTTTGCGCCTTATCGATTACGTGATAGTTCGTAACGATGTAGGCTTTTCCGCCTTTTTTCTGAAAGATGACACCAGAGCCTTGGCCCTGCTCTACATCCATCGAGTTCTGCATCCAACTGTTTCTGCGCTGACCGATGTTGATTACACCGACAATCGCATTTTCTACTTGTTTCACCGCCTCTACTGTACCCGAGCCTACACTTACAGATACTGGCTTGGCAAACAAGTTAGACGACGAGGCATTGCTGCTTATCGCATTTTCTGTTCCAGGCTCAACCATATTAATATATCCCGCATTGGAGAGAGTCGGCAGCGTGAGCAGGACGACCATCCCCCCAATTACCGCGGACGTTACCGACGTCACGACCATACGTCCAATGTTAGAACCGCGTTGTTTTTTTCGCTCCACGTGAGTTAAATCATCATAGAAACCCATGATTCATACCTCTCCTTTCTATCTTCTACCATTACTAGCTTTGCAGGTTTTTCATGCTCGTATACACAATGACATGCGCCGTATTTGGTTTGCATGGTTGATTCCGTTGATGTCTGTTCCTTTTGACACCCTTAGTATACGACCCGCTTTCGGCAAAATGGCGTGAGAATTATGGAAAGGTTGTGGAATACAAAAAAGCTCCCGGAATATTTCTCCGAGAGCACGGATATGATAGATTAAAAGCTTTTTCCTGCCAAACCAAATAGAAAGGATTGATAGACTTGAAAGAAGTCCACCTCATCGCCAAGCTGGCTGACCTTCAGGAAGTAGACTACCACCATACGCTTGTCCTGCATGCCCTAATCGAGCTGCTCGTAGCCAAAGGACTGGTGACACATGACGAGCTGACTGCCAAAGTGAATGAGCTCGATACACAATTAACTTTCCATATCGATACGTATGCAAAGCTCACAGAGCGCATCGCCAGTCGTCAAGCAGGGATCAAACCGATCTTATAACTCTTCCAGCTTGGTAGGTCGATCCGGGTACGTATCGCGCAGATGCACATCGTTACCAACAGACAGCCCCCGCTCCTCCAAGATGTTTTTGACCGTCAGTCGGGCCAAATCAATCATGTTGTTTTCCTTACTCAAGTGGGCAAGGTACACACGTTCTGCCCCACCCGTCAGACAATCGAGCAAAGCATCGCCCGCCGCTTCATTGGACAAGTGCCCGACATCACTCAAGATACGTCGCTTGATGCTCCAAGGATACTGGGACATGCGCAACAGCTCAACGTCATGATTGGACTCGAACACATACGCATCTGCTCCACGAATCGTCTCCTTGATCCGATCACTGACATACCCCAAATCTGTCGCGACACTGAGCTTTTTCTTGCCATCATAAAAACAGAAGCCCATCGGCTCGGCGGCATCGTGTGAGATTCCGAATGACTCGATGCCCAAGTCCTCCAACTCTTTCTTTTCCCCTACAGAAAAGAAGCGTCGCTGATCTTCCTTGATCGTCCCGATTTGCCCATCCAGCTCCGACCATGTCTTTTCATTGGCGTAAATCGGCAATCCATATCGTCGAGCCATGACGCCGACTCCTTTAATATGGTCAACGTGCTCGTGGGTGACGAGAATCGCGCTCAGATCGGCTGGATTGACGCCAATGGTCTCCAGTGCCGCTTCTGCCTGCTTTCCTGTAATGCCTACATCGATCAATACGGAAACACGGTCTGTCGCCACGTAAATGGCGTTGCCCGTACTCCCGCTTGCCAACACACTAAATCTCACCGAACATCCCTCTTCCCGTATCTTTCCCAGGTAGTCTATCTATTCAGCGCTGCGTGACCATCGGACGCTCCAGCGCTCCTGTAATCGCGTTGACAAAATGCCATTTGCCATCATGAACCACACGCCAAACAGGTACCAGCGTCTGAATATCCGCATCGTAAGAACCGTAATAACCCAGGCTCACATTCTCAATCCGTTCTCCTTGTGAAATGATTTGCTTGTCCACCAGAGAGCGTAGTGCCGCATAACCAGAGATCACCTGTCGTTCCCCCTGCTGCTTGCGAAGGTGGAAGAAGGTCTGCCTGTAACCAAGTATCGTTCCGTTGTCCAAATACATTTCCAACGGGGCGACGAATACTGGCATTTTATCATAGACCTGCCAATACAAGAGCCGCGCTTGATTCGATTGATACGGATCGGCTACGTATTGATCGGAATAAATCAGCCTCGGACCAATTTGACGCAAGAGCTCCTGCGGATTCAGTTGACCACGAATCTGCATCGGTGGGTCCAGCTTAGCAGCCAGCGCCATCTTTTCTACCGTCGCCTGAAGTCCTGATATCTCATGCAAGGAAATCGGATTAATTCCGATATACTCCGCATCCAAATTGGACATTTCCGGTGTATCCTGCGGCACTTCTGTATCCAATGTGATATTTTGCTGATTCAAGTACAGCTCTGTATTCCATTTCTCGCTCTGCGCGACTTCCTTGTCATTCCACAGGCTAATGCGCGTCACATACACCTGATACAAGAGAAACAAATCGAGGAGAAGAAAGGCCCAGATCAGAATCGTCTTGGTCCTACTCCAATCCATGCGCCTTCCCTCCTCCCTGCTTGGTGTGCGCAGAAATATACAGGCTCGCCTGATTCGCCAATTCCACAACCCAGATTGGCATCAGATCCACGTATCCTTCGCCTACTTTGGTATGGTAAGCCAAATAAGCGTTGGTGACTTTTTCTGTATCCGCCAGCTTTTTGTCGCGGATATATTGATACAGCTCCGGACCAGACATAACCGTCCACTCTTTGTTATCGATATATTTGTCCAAATCCAGCAGCGATCGGCTCATCGTCACAATCTGGCCTGCCTCTGAAGTCATTTGGATGGTATCGATATGCTTGGCCTCCCCTTCGCTGATCAAGGGATACGCCCCCAAGTACTGGCGGAACGTGATCAAGTCTTTTTCATTGTAGCTCTTCTTGATTCGTTCAAAATGGTACTCATCAAGCCAGCCCAAGTGCTTATTCATGAAGGTAACGGCACTCTGCACTTTTTCTTCATCAGACAGCTCCTGATCCCG
This sequence comes from Brevibacillus antibioticus, assembly GCF_005217615.1. Taxonomy (NCBI): domain Bacteria; kingdom Bacillati; phylum Bacillota; class Bacilli; order Caryophanales; family Paenibacillaceae; genus Brevibacillus; species Brevibacillus antibioticus. The sequence goes on along the minus strand of NZ_SZNK01000001.1, from coordinate 4,881,673 downwards.
CTGTTGGTACGCTGGATCAGTAAACGTGAATGCCTGCTGCTCCGATCTCAATTGAATCGATCTGCTGCCATCTGTAAAAATAACCGTTTTGTCCCGCTCCATGATCTGTCTGACGAGCGACTGATCGATAAAGTAAGACTCGATCAATCTATCATTCGTAACCGGTACATAGCTGTAGCGGAATTGCTGCATGCGCATCTGATTCTTGGGCAAATAGTACGTGCTCCACATCAGCGCAGGTCCTTCCAAATCTACGAAGCTTCGCTCTGGTTTGACGATTTTCATAATTTGTTCAGGCATTAAATCACCAGAAGCCAAATACGATTCTCGCAAATCCTTAGGGCTGATCGATGTTCGAGAACGCATCATTCGACCTTCCTCAGTCGACAAAAATAATGCGTAGACGACATCCTCGTCCTTCTCGTAGTACAACCATAATCGGTCAATCCCTTTCATTCGGTTGTCAAACTCATCCCGAAAGGTTACCAGCCGACCTACAATTGACAAGGGAACCGTGCTCCGAAAGCGCACTTCCAAACCCATCTTTTCCCGGGCAATATCTTCCCATTTCTCATTGGAGATGGTGAGAGGAGAAAAATCGAGGAAGATCCATTTCGACATTTCTCGTACGATCAAACTGTAAGGAGCATCGGTTGCGGATGCTTTCGTGTGGCGATCTTCCCCATAGTGAAAAACAACGGATTCCGGCGTAACGAGCTGTTCGAGCTGTTTTTCCTGAACTGGCTTTGACTGCGTGTACTCTGCCGGCTCAATAAATTGAAGGTTAGGCTGATTCGACCACAACATCGCTGTCAAAACAAAGCTGGCTAGCACTAGCAGATTGAGTAAGACGGTCTTGGCAGGCTCTAGCATCCGCTTCATCCCGTTTTTCCTCCTTGGGCAAATGGCACCCAGAACGTGACTGTCGTTCCCACGTTCCATTCGCTCGTAATCTCGATATCTGCACCGTGTGCCTGTACTAATTCGCGGGCAATTGCCAATCCCAGACCTGTTCCACCCTGACCGCGCGAACGCGCCTTGTCTACGCGGTAGAAGCGCTCAAAGATTCGCTTCAAATCACGGCTGGGAATACCGATTCCTGTGTCGATGATGGAGATTTGGACCCGCTTTTGCTTGTGGTCCTCTTTTGCCATAAGAACCACGGTGCCTCCTTGAGGCGTATACTTGATTGCATTGGACAGAAGATTATCCAATACTTGATTGATCGCATCTAAATCAATATAAACCTGCGGAAGCTTGCTCGGCATATCAAGACTGAGCTGAACCTCCTGTTGTTCACTGAACATGGAGAAACGATCGGCAGCATAGCGAAGCAATCGATTGAGGTCCGCTTCCTTGCAATGCAGACGAACCCCCTGCGAATCAAACCGCGATAGCTGCAACAAATCGTTTACCAAGCGAATCATGCGCTCTGTCTCCGACGACGTAACCTTCAAGAACCTTTGGGACAGCTCTGGCTCTTCCACTGCGCCATCCAGCAGCGCTTCCACATAGCTTTTAATGGTCGTCAGTGGTGTCCGCAGCTCATGCGATACATTCGCCACGAATTCGCGTCGCTGCTGCTCCAGTCGTTGCTGCTCCGTCACATCGGCTACGACGGCGATGATCCCGCCCATTTTTTTGCTATCGTGCTGTAAGGGCGTAAACGTCACACGCAGGATTACTTCTTCCTTATTCGGCAGCGTCATCTCAATAATAAGCGGTTCTTCCTGCGCATAGAGCGACATCTCATCCTCTGGCGGCAGACCCAACAGATCATACAAGGTGCGCCTCTTGAGAAGGACGTCAGCCATCGTCACCTGCAACATATCTTCTGCGGCCCGATTAAACAGGATGATCTGTCCATTCCGGTTTGCGGCAATAACACCGTCCGTCATGTTGCTCAAAATCCCTGCGAGCTTCTCACGCTCTTCCTCTTGCTGCAAGATGGCTTCCTGCAAACGTAAGGTCATATGGTTAAAGGCCATACCGAGTTGGCCAATTTCATCATCGCTATAGACACGTACACTACTGTTAAAGTCCCCGTCTGCAACCAATCGTGCCTGACGGGTCATCTCCTTCACAGGCTTGGTGATAGTGCGGGCCAACACGACCCCGAGCACCGCCGTAATGACCATGGCGATCATCGTACCTGTCCCCAAGATGCCGTTCATTTTACCAATCGTCGCATAAGTGCCTTCCATCGAAGCGATCATGTAGACCGCACCGTATACAATCTGATCGCCCTTAACAGGTAATGCCAACACCTTCACCCGCGCCCCCGTCTTCGGGTCGATCCGCATCGATTCACTGCGCGTCCCGAGCAAGGCAACCGTCACTTCAGGCTGCGAGGTCCGCTGTCCAATTGTACTTTTGTCGTCCGTCGTCGCAACCACCGTTCTTGTCTGATCGATGACCTGCACATTCGCTCCATTGATTTTTACCAGGTTGTTGATCAGGTTGTCGATGTACTGACGGTTTTGTTCGGTGTTGGATTCCTTCCCATCATGCGGGCGCAAATCGCTTTCCAGCAAACTCGCTAACAAACTAGCTTGTCCGTTCAAGGCCTCGGAAAAGTTGTTGATGTAGTAGCTCTCGACTTCCCGGGCAAAATACGCACTAATAAATTGCATCGCAAGCAAAATCAACAGCATGTAAATGATGACCATTTTCCATTGAACGGTCTTGAACAGCCGCCTCATCCAGGCTGGCCTCCCATGCCGGGATTGCGTAATGTATAGCCCAAACCACGTCGCGTGATAATGTACTTCGGCTGGCTCGGATCATCCTCGATTTTTTCCCGCAAACGACGGATGGTCACATCTACCGTCCGCACATCGCCAAAATAGTCAAATCCCCAGACCGACTGCAGGAGATGCTCTCGCGTCAATACTTGTCCTTGATGGCGAGCGAGGTACACCAGCAGCTCAAACTCACGGTGCGTCAGCTCTAATGCTTCTCCCACCTTTTCGACGGTATACGAGTGCAAATCGATTTCCAGCTCATGCACGCGCAGTACATGCTGGCTATCCTTCTCTTCCACTTTCGAGCGGTTACGACGCAAATGGGCCTTTACACGGGCTACCAGCTCACGCGTACTAAATGGCTTCGTCACGTAATCGTCCGCTCCCAATTCCAGCCCGAGTACTTTATCCAATTCAGAGTCTTTGGCAGTCAGCATGATGATCGGAACATCATACGTCTGGCGAACAGTTCGGCATACGTCCATTCCGTCTCTGCCTGGTAGCATAACATCCAATAAAATCAGATCCGGTCGCTCATCCTTGACCACGACAAGTGCCTCATCACCATCATAGGCGCATACGACCTGATATCCTTCTTTTTCAAACGTGAATTTCAAAATATCTGCAATCGGTTTTTCATCGTCAACTACGAGGAGTTTTGCCATCCTGCGCCCTCCCTTTTCTGTAAATACGTGTTCAACAGTCTTCTGTTTCCTCTTAACTGCCTCTTCAAGGATTCCACTTCGACCGTTACTATTCCTCTACAATACACCATGTACGCCTTGTAAAGAAGGGCTTGGCATTCAATCCCTGCCAGCAAAAAAAGGGCCCCTCCTAAGAGTTGCCCTTTCCTACCCAGAAATTACTAGTCTATTTTAAGTAACGAATCGGGTTTTGATTTCGTCCACTTTGTAGAACCTCAAAATGCAGGTGGACGCCGGTCGATTGCCCAGTAGAACCCTTTACGCCGATTTTCTTTCCTTGGCTAACAACATCGCCGGCTTTCACATTAATGATGCTCATGTGACCGTACAACGTCTTCATTCCATTGCCGTGGTCGATGATAACCGATTTTCCATAGTCACCATTCCAACCAGCGAACGTAACACGTCCATTGTCTGCCGCCATGACAGAACCAGCACCGGCAATATCAATCCCTTTATGCATGCTGCCCCAGCGTTTGCCGAAGCCGCTGCTGATATACCCGCTAGCAGGCCAGCTCAAACGGCCTGTACCACGCGATGGGATAACTTTTGTACCGCGCTCCATAATTTGGGTTACAGGCTGCACAGTTACATCTTGTTTGATGACTTTGCGATTAACGACTTGTCCATTTTCTTTCAAAACTTCGTACTTAACTGTTTTACTGCCGTTTTTACCTTCTTGTACGACCTTAGTTTCGCCCTTAGGAACCTTGTCATTGTTTTTAATTTGGGTATTAAAAGCAATAACCTCTTGCTGATCTACTTCTTCTTTGACTTGTACAGTAACCAGTGGACGCACTGCGGTTACATTAATTTCTTGTCCCAATTTAAGAACGGTATTTTCCGTAACACCTGGGTTGTTCGCGTAAATATCTTTTGATGTAATGTCGTATTTCTTCGCGATGCAACCGATGCAATCGCCTTCTACGACTGTGTGCTTCATATCCTTGAAGGTGCCTTTTACCAGCAACTCCTCGAGTTTATCGGCAGACAAAATTTGAGATGCATCGACTGTTTCGGTTTGCATCTCTACATTTTCTTTAAATGCGACTTCTTTTACCGGATTTGGTTTGACTGGGACTGTGGATGCTGCTGCTACAACAGACTTTTTCCCTGTCGTTGCAGGAACTCCGGAATATTTTTGCTTCACTTCAGCCAGTACTTCATCAGCCGATTGCTGGTCTGGCAGGTAACCTACTACTTTGCCGTCAATCATTAGCTTAACGCCCTGAACCTTGAGATCCGCTACGGATGCCAGAGCTTGTACAGCGGCATCATTATTAAACGGTGCCTTGAATTCACGCTCTTCTTCGAATGTGATATAGTCAGCCAATTGCAAGTTGAGGCCTGTTTTTGACTTTTCCTCTTCCAGCTTTGCTACTGTCCAGTTATGTATCACATTTGGATCATTTACCACGCCAATCTCTTTGCCGTTCACACTGACATGGTAGACAGAATTGACATTGCTTGTGTAATAGTATTGTGCAGATGCTCCAGCAGCAATCGTCAATACTAGACCTGCCGCAATTGAAAGTGATTGTTTTTTATGCGACTGGATGTAAGAGCTTGTACGTTTCATTGTACGTTTCGCCAGATCACTGCAATCTCGAACGATTCGTGATGACCGTTCCTGCAGCTTGGCCTTCCATTCCGACCAATGCATAACTTGTCCCTCCTGAAAACAGATACAACTTGCTCGTTCCATTTCCTGAAAATTTTTAATATATTGACTGGGTCGTAAATCCCATAATTTAGTTTCCATATATCTGACAAATTGCCTAAAGAAACCAACTATGTCGACTTTACCATAAGATTAACGACAACATCAAGTGTAAATTGCTGTCGAATAAAAAAATAGACGTAGAGTCACTATATGTACAAACAATTGGTAGCATTTATCATATCTGGAGGCTGATACACGTGAAGGAACGTAACATTCTTGCAGGATTTCGCACCGAAGATGATGCCCAAAAGGCAGAAAATGCACTTCGGGAAGCTGGTTTTTCCATCATTCAGATCGACAGAATCGGCCAATTCCCTGGTGACGGGAATGAACAGATCCTGAATCCTATAACCGGAGATTTTCCCAGCTTGGGCAACCTTACACTGGCAGCTGACTTCCCAAGCGGCAGAGATGCAAGCGTCATGGCTGCAGTAAATCCAGACGCCAGCGGCATGGCCGATCGGGGCGATGGCAATTTGAACCGCAGTGTCTTGTTAACGGCAGTGGTACCAGAGGAACAAGGTGATCTTGCGACTGAGATCATCCGATCGTATGGAGGGATGATCTAAAATAAATATAGCCATCTTCCTAAATGAACTAGGGAAGATGGCTTATTTCGTTATGGACATCAGGGACTCACACCTCTTGCATTGAGGTAACGTCTTTTAACGCAAGTCTGCGTATTTTCGTTTTCTCGGCGTCATTTTGTTGTTTGTATGTGGTGATAAAGCATAGGTAGCCATTGTTGAAATGAGTCATGGTTCCCTTGATGACGACGCCATTGATCATCTTTACCTGTACATTTTTGCCCAACAGCTTCATGGCCTTTTGGTCAAATCCAAAACCCATCATCACTTTTCACCTCTCCATTTCTCCCTATGTCTATCCATATGCCCAGAGGGTGTCGTTTCGTGTCTGTCCGTTGCAAAAAAAAGAAAGCTGCCGAATGCTCGACAGCTTTCTTCTATTATATAGGCAATAGCTTATCCGTAAATGCCACGAACAATGACAGTTTGTTCACGATCTGGTCCTACGGAGAAGATCGACATTGGAATACCAGTCAGTTGCGTGATGCGCTCAATGTAGTGACGAGCGTTTTCTGGCAAGTCGTTCAAATTGCGAACGCCTGTGATATCCTCTGTCCAACCTGGCAACTCCTCATAAACTGGCTCACATTTCGCAAGCAGGTTGAGGTTCGCTGGGAATGATTCGATAACTTCTCCATTGTATTTGTACGCTGTGCAAATACGCAGGGTCTCGATTCCAGACAGGGTATCCAGCTTGGTGATCGCCAAACCAGTGAGACCACTGACACGACGAGCATGACGAACGACAACACTGTCAAACCAGCCTACGCGGCGTGGACGACCTGTTGTTGTACCATATTCGAAACCAACCTCACGAATATGGTCGCCAGTTGCATCAGTCAGCTCAGTCAAGAACGGACCATCACCTACACGCGTCGTGTAAGCTTTTGCAACCCCGATTACTTGGTGAATCTTGGTCGGTCCAACACCAGAACCGATAGTCACACCACCCGCAATTGGGTTGGAGGACGTTACGTAAGGATACGTACCTTGGTCAATATCGAGCAATACGCCTTGTGCGCCTTCAAACAGAACACGGTTGCCTTGATCGATCACATCGTTGAGAACAACAGAAGTATCGGTCACGTATGGGCGAATGATCTCTGCGAGTGCCAAGTACTCATCCAAAATTTCTTGAAGCTCAAAGCCAGTTGTGTTGTACATTTTCTCCAGCAGCATGTTTTTCTCTGCCAGGTTGCGCTCAAGTTTGCGAGCAAACTCTTCGCGATCCAACAAGTCAGCGATACGAATACCGATACGCGCAGCTTTATCCATGTAAGCAGGTCCGATACCTTTACGAGTCGTACCGATTTTGTTAGCACCGCGGCTATCTTCCTCTACGCCATCCAGCTTGATGTGGTACGGCAGAATCACATGCGCGCGATCACTGATTTTCAAATTGCTTGTAGAAAAACCGAAGCTGTGAATGTACTCCAGCTCTTTTACCAATGCTTTCGGATCGATTACCATACCGTTTCCGATTACGCAGGTCTTGTCACTATAAAAAATTCCGGATGGAATCAAATGCAACTTATACTTGTTACCATCAAAAATAATGGTATGGCCTGCGTTGTTACCGCCTTGGTAACGAGCCACTACCTCTGCACTTTCCGCTAGATAGTCTGTAATTTTACCTTTACCTTCATCGCCCCACTGGGTTCCGACGACAACGACTGTTGACATCGAAAAACACCTCCTGATATTATCATGTCTTTTCGGGCCTGAAACAATCTAAGTTTACTAAACGAGACTCCCCATGTCAACGCTAAATACGAACATTCATATACTTAATTGTTGATATGTTCGGCAATTCAATATAGAAAAAAAAGCCGGAATTTCTCCGGCTTTTCTTCCATTCCAACTATTAACCTGCTTGATTTCGAAAGCGATGATCCAAGTTAACGAACTTGTTGAATTCTTTTAGGAACGCCAACTCCACCGTTCCGGTTGGGCCGTTACGCTGTTTGGCGATAATGACTTCGATGACATTCTTGTTTTCTGATTCCTTGTCATAGTAGTCATCACGGTACAAGAAGGCAACAATATCGGCGTCCTGCTCAATCGACCCCGACTCACGGATATCTGACATCATCGGTCGCTTGTCCTGCCGTTGCTCTACACCACGGCTCAACTGCGACAGGGCGATAACCGGCACGTTCAGCTCACGCGCGATCCCTTTTAGCGTACGAGAGATCTCAGATACTTCCTGCTGACGGTTGTCTCCTTTACCTCGTCCATGAATCAGCTGAAGGTAATCGATCAGGATCAGGCCCAAGCCCTTCTCTGTTTGAAGGCGACGGCATTTCGCCCGGATGTCCTGTACAGTAACCCCGGGTGAATCGTCGATGTAAATCGGCGCTTTCGCCAGCGTACCGATTGCCATCGTCAGCTTTTGCCAATCATCTTCCTCCAGTGACCCTGAACGCATCCGGGACGCATCCAGATTACCCTCCGCACAAATCATACGCTGTACCAGCTGAGGAGCACCCATCTCCAAGGAGAAGATGGCTACCGTCTCGCCTGCACGGGCTGCTACGTTTTGCGCGAGATTCAAGGCAAAAGCCGTCTTCCCTACAGAAGGACGGGCTGCCAAGATAATCAGGTCACTGCGCTGCAATCCTGCTGTCATCTTGTCCAAATCCGTATATCCCGTAGAAATCCCCGTAATATCTCCGCGTCGCTGACTCAAAAATTCAATTCGCTCGTACGTTTCCAGAAGGGCATCACGAATCGGTGTAAAACCGCCACTGTTGCGATTTTGACCGATCTCCATGATGTACTTCTCCGCATCCGCGATGATCTGCGTGACATCATCTTCACGGGAGTACCCGTCATTGGCAATCTTTGTAGCTGTATGAATCAATCGCCGAAGCAGCGATTTTTCTTCTACAATTTTTGCGTAGTATTCGATGTTGGCAGCCGTTGGAACTGAACTGGCGATTTCCGTGAGATACGTAACCCCGCCGACTTCATCCAGCAGCTTGTGGTCCTGTAGATCCGCTGTAACAGTAACCAGATCGACAGGCTCGCCTTTTTCATACAGGTCCACCATCGTTTGAAAGATGCGCTGATGCGCTGTCTTGTAAAAATCCTCCGGACGGAGAATCTCAATGGCCGTGATTAAAGCTTCCTTAGACAAGAACACGGCACCCAGTACCGATTGTTCCGCTTCCTTGTTCTGTGGCGGCACACGATCCAAAAACAGGTCGCTCACGTCACACCCCCCACATTTGAGTCATTATTCTTCCACAACGTGTACTTTCAGAGTCACAGTTACTTCGTTGTGCAGTTTTACTTTGATTTGCGTCACGCCCAAAGCACGGATGGCATCCATTTCGAGCTTACGCTTGTCTACTTTGATTTTATACTGATCTTCCAGCGCTTGCGCTACTTGTTTACTGGAAATTGCACCGAACAAGCGACCACCTTCGCCTGCTTTTCCTGTTACTTTCACTGTCAGCTCTTCCAGCTTTTTGCCCAGCTCCTGAGCATCCAGCTTTTCCTGCTCCTTGCGCTTATCTTCGCTGCGCTTTTGAGCGTCGAGCGTTTTCACGTTGCTATCTGTCGCTTCTTTTACCAGCTTCTTTGGCAACAAGAAGTTGCGTACATAGCCCTCTGACAAATCCTTCACTTCGCCTTTTTTCCCTTGGCCTTTTACATCTTGAAGAAAAATGACTTTCATCATCGTTTCCCCCTTTATATTTTGGCCTATACGACCGAGTCAATCGCTTCTTTCAAACGACGTGTTGCTTCTTTAATTGATATGCCTTGAATTTGTGTCGCAGCACCAGTGAGGTGACCGCCTCCACCAAGCAGTTCCATGATGGACTGAACATTGATGTCGCCCAGAGAACGTCCGCTGATCAAGATCGTATCGTCGGAACGCTCTGCAACAACAAACGACGCCTGGATACCTGACAAAGTGAGTAGCTGCTCTGCAGCTTGCGCCACCTGTACCTGTGTGTAATCCTCGGACGGATCGCCTATGGCAATCGCCATGTTGTCGCGGTACGTCTCCGTGTTCATGATAATTTTTGCCCGCTTCACATACTGTCCCAGATCTTCCTTCAACAGACGCTGGACAGCCGCGGTATCGGCCCCGTTACGGCGAAGGAAAGACGCCGCTTCAAAGGTCCGTGAACCTGTGCGGAAGGCAAAGCTTTTGGTATCCACCACAATCCCTGCTAACAGTGCCGTTGCAATCAGATTGTCGATATTCAATCGCTCGCTCTGATATTGCAAGAGCTCTGTAACAAGCTCGGCCGTCGAAGAAGCATATGGTTCCAGATACAAGAGCACTGGCTCAATGAACTCCTCCGAACGTCGATGGTGGTCGATCACCACAATTCGGCTGGTTTCCGTCAACAGCTTCGGCTCAATCACCAGCGATGGTCGATGCGTATCGACGACTACCAGCAATGTGCGACCGGAGATGAGTCGGATTGCCTGTTCTGGCGTGATAAAGGTCTCAGCCAACTCTTCATTGGCATAAATCTCTTTCATCAGACGCTCTACAGAATGATTGCCTTCATCCATGACAATATAAGCCGTTTTGTTGTGCAACTGCACAGCTTTCAATACACCAAGTGATGCCCCGATGGAATCCATGTCAGGCTGTTTATGCCCCATGACAATGACGTGCTCGGCCTCATGAATGAGATCACGCAACGCATGTGCAATAACACGAGCCCGGACACGTGTCCGCTTTTCCACCGCATTCGATTTCCCACCGTAGAAAGTGAGCTTGTTGCCAATCTTGACAGCGCACTGGTCGCCACCGCGCCCTAATGCGATATCCAAGCTTGATTGCGCCATTTGTCCCAGCTCAATGTAAGTGGTAGCCGCCGCTCCAACCCCGATACTGAGCGTAATCGGAATCTTGTTGTCAGCCGTCATCTCCCGTACTACATCGAGAATGTCAAATCGCGATTCTTCCAATTTATCAAGTGCTTCCCGTTCCATCAGAGCCAAAAACTTGTCGGCTGTGATTCGGCGAAGATATATGCCATGTTTGTTGGCCCACTCTGTAATCACACCAGCCACGCTTGTAGAGAGCAGCGTACGGCTCTGATCATCCATGACTTGTCCAACCTCGTCCAAATTGTCGAGGTGAATGATGGCAAGTGCAGCCTTTTCTCGATGGTAACGAGTCGTCAATTCTTTGAAATCCGTAATGTCCTTGAAATACAAAAGGCGCTCATCGGACCGAACAATGACTTCGTATACCCGCTCGTTATAAGTAAACTCCAGCCGTTTTTGCTCCGGCTTCCAAACCAGTTGGGGAAATACCTCTTGAAGGCTTTTCCCGATCATGGTTTCATCCCCGGACATATGCGTCATATACGGGTTTACCCACTCAATTGCCTTTTCCTCGTTGTATAAAAGAATTCCGATCGGCAGTTCCTGGATAACGCCTTCTCCCGCCTTCTTCACGCGATGGGTGACCGTCGCCAAATACAGGCGCAAGTCTCGTTGGAACCCCTTTTCTGCTTGAAGAGCGTAAAGAACCAAGCCAATCAAGCAAACTATGCCGATCGCCCCGTACATCCAATGGAACAAGGTCAAAATCCCCAACAACAACAAGCTAAAGCTGAGTGCCAGGACCATGTGCATCCCGTACCAACGCTTTAACAGGAACTTGGGCATTTCCTCAGCCCCTCTTCACTCTTGTTTCCAGTTTTTCACGCAAACGAATTCCTAGGTCAAATATCCCTACTAGACTAAGTACCAGACCAAGTATAGTAATTATAGTACTTGGAGAGAGAAAAATAAATAGACAGACAACGAGCGCAATAGCCCATCCCTTCCAGCCGTATAAATAGGCAGCAAATAGACAAAAACTCAAGCCCTGCAAGGTAAAAACAGCATCCAGCATGACTTTCAGGTTCATCAGGGCGATTTCCCAGAACGTGCCCTGCATGCTTTCAGCAAACAACAAAAGACTGATCATCGCAATGAAGTAGTAATACAGCAATGATCGCGGGAAGTTCCATTCCCGAATTGGCTTCAATGCTGGAATCGGTCTGCGCAGACGCCTTCCAGACCAACGCGCCAATCCATGAATAATGGCGGTCGATAAAAAGCTGAACATGACAATACTCGTAGGCAAGATGATTTTGCCCAGTTCAAGGAGTTGATCAAACTGCTCTTTTGGCACCATTGCTGGACGCAGCTTAGCAACTTCTTGCATGATGACATTAAAATCAACGTTCATCCCAAATGCCATAAATGCCATCATGGAAACGACACTTAAAAAGGCAACGCCTGCCCCTGCCACAATCGCCGGAAGAGCCGCTCCTTTTCTCGCATAAAAAATCCCCATGACTGAACCCCAAACCGCACTTGAAAAAGCAAGTGTAGCCGCCGCAAACGGACCAGTAATGATCCAGCCGAGAAACGTGAAGACAAGGGAGATCCACACCATGTTAGGTACTGTTCGATTTACTGCCAAAAGGATAAACGGCAGAGGTATCAAGAAACTGACGAGTCCTCCCAGTACCGTATATGTACTGAGAAACAGCAGCACCAGTGCGATACCCAGCATAAGGGCATTTTCAGCCAAGTGTTTCGTTTTGGACGGCATGTCAGCACCTCATTATTCATGTCTCATGTACCCTCTCCATAGAAAACTATGGAAAAAAGAGGGCCACGCAATTGTGCCCCTCTTTGTATAGCTTTTGAAAATTATTCAGCAGTGTAAGGCAACAGTGCTACTTGACGGGATCGCTTGATTGCGATTGTCAGTGCACGTTGATACTTCGCAGAAGTACCAGTTACACGACGTGGCAAGATTTTGCCGCGCTCGCTGATGAACTTTTTCAGCAAGTCAACATCTTTATAATCGATGTGCTTGATTTTGTTCACTTTAAAGAAGCATACTTTACGACGCTTATTAGGACGTCCTTTGCGTGCCATGATAGTCCCTCCCTCTTAGGAATGTGAAAGTTATACGATCTTAGAACGGCAAGTCATCATCTGAAATGTTGATCGGCTTGCCTGCACTCGCGAAAGGATCACCAAACGGATCATAGTCATTATTTTTTTGACCGGATGGTTTGTTACCGCCACCCATGCCCGGTCCTGGATCGTATCCTGAATTGTCTCCGCCGGATTCATTGCCTCGACCGCCCAAAAATTGAACGTTCTCCGCAACGACTTCCGTCACGTATACCTTTTTACCTTCTTTATTATCATAGGAACGTGTTTGCATACGTCCTTCGATGGCTGCTTGTCTACCTTTACGCAAATAGCTTGCGCACAGGTCGGCAAGTTTTTGCCAAGCGACAATGTTAATGAAGTCCGTTTCTCTCTCTCCCGCTTGATTGGTGCGGGGACGATTAACGGCCACAGTAAAAGTAGCAACGGCAACGCCATTTGGCGTGTAGCGAAGTTCAGGATCTTTCGTCAGGTTGCCGATGAGAATGACTTTATTCATCTTGGTTCCCCCTCTGATCGCGACAATGATTACTTCTCATCACGAACAAACATAAAGCGGATTACGTCGTCATTGATTTTCATCAGACGCTCAGCTTCCGCAACAGCATCGGAGTTCGCTTTGAAGTTCATCAAAACGTAGTAACCTTCACGGAACTTGTTGATCTCGTACGCAAGACGACGTTTACCCATTTCTTGAAGCTTAGAGATTTCGCCACCATAGTTAGTTACAACATCGCTGTAACGAGCTACATTGGATTTTACTTTCTCTTCTTCAAGGTCTGGACGCAATACATACATTACTTCGTATTGGCGCATACCTTTTCACCTCCTTATGGACTTTAGCGGCCCTGTTCGGGCAAGGAGCGAGTGCTAAAACGAAACGCACAAAACATGCACTCCATAAATACTCGCATTATCGTATTATAGCAAACAGCCTAGTTCGAATCAAGAATTTCGTACTAAACATTGAAGCGGAAATGCATAACATCTCCATCTGCCACTACGTACTCTTTCCCTTCAAGACGGTACTTCCCACGTTCTCTCGCTACTGCTACGGAACCAGCATCTACCAGATGATCATAAGCAATCACTTCGGCACGAATGAATCCGCGCTCGAAATCAGTATGAATCACGCCTGCTGCTCCTGGAGCCTTTGTACCCTGACGGATGGTCCAAGCGCGTACTTCTTGTACACCTGCTGTGAAGTATGTTACCAATCCCAGCAGCTTGTAAGCAGCACGAATCAGGCGGTCGAGACCAGACTCAGAAAGCCCCAGCTCTTCCAAGAACATTTCTTTGTCTTCGCCCTCGAGCTCAGCGATTTCTGCTTCTACTTTCGCGCTGATGACAACCACTTCTGCACCTTCACTCGCTGCATGCTGGCGAACTGTCTGCACATGCGGGTTGTTGTCTGCATCGTTAATGCCGTCTTCCGCTACGTTGCACACGTACAGCATTGGCTTGATTGTCAGCAGATGCAAATCGCGAATCCATTTGCGCTCTTCGTCATCCAGTTCGACACTGCGAGCAGATTGACCCTCTTCAAATGCTGCTTTCAATTTCTCCAGCACGTCCAGCTCTTGCTTGGATTCCTTATCGCCGGATTTCACTTTGCGTGCAATGCGGTCAATACGACGATCAACAGAGTCCAAGTCAGCAAAGATCAGCTCCAGGTTGATTGTCTCGATATCGCTCAAAGGATCGACACGGCCTGCTACGTGAGTGATGTTCTCATCTTCAAAGCAACGGACAACATGTGCAATCGCATCCACTTCACGGATGTGTCCAAGGAACTGGTTGCCAAGGCCTTCGCCTCTGCTCGCGCCTTTTACCAACCCAGCAATGTCTACAAACTCAAAAGCTGTCGGAACTACCTTGTTCGGTACAACGATTTGTGTCAGCTTTTCCAGACGCTCGTCTGGCACCTCCACGATCCCTACGTTCGGGTCAATCGTACAGAACGGGTAGTTAGCCGATTCAGCGCCCGCTTGTGTAATGGCATTAAACAATGTCGATTTTCCTACGTTAGGAAGACCTACAATCCCGCATGATGCACCCATCTATATACACCTCGTTCATTTAATATCCAACTCGAATAGTCTATCACATTCTGCCATTACGTCCAATCAGCCATTAACTTGAAAACAATGCATACGATTTAATATAGTAAACGACTCGTCTCCTAAAATAGGGTCGGATTAAATAGGTTACTCACACGCTATTGCCATCCTTTAGCCCGATCCAACTTATCTCGATATCCCGGATCACCTGCGTACAATTGTGCTGCCCCTGATGCTTTCGCGTTTTTACATGTCTTGTAGAAAAACGTTGTTGCAGGCTTTGGTTGTGGTTTTTTGCCGGCGTGGCTGGCTTAGCAGCAACCTCATGCTTTGCTTTAACCTCTAGTTTAGCTTACTGCGCTTTAGTTTGGAGGTCCACGTTCCTAGCAAGATTCCTTGTATTTGGTTCATACATATAGACTACGCATGCAAGTCCATTTGTTTCAGGTGTATCCACCAGTGAAGAGTATATCCCTTCTTTTCCATTTCGTGAGCTGATAGATATAGGTAATAAACCCCTTTTTTTGCAGTAGATGGATTCGTGATGTTGATACGCGGTATAATTAAGCTAAAAGCACCTATAACAGAAAGCGGAGGCGCACTAGATCGAATTAATGCTACGTACCATGTTCAATGGGTTGAGTCGAACAAAGAAATAAGAGGAGGATTAGAATGCTACCTAAAAAAACAAAGTTCATTATTCCTTTATCGCTTTTCTCAATCGTTTTCTTTAGTTTTTGGATGAATGATAGTAGTGCCATACAACAAAAAATAGCTATTTATCTGAATGGTAAACAAAAGACCGATTGGGATCCCCAATTCATAAACGGACGCGTGTATGTACCAGTTAAGTTAATGGCGGAATCTCTAGGTTCTAAAGTAAGTTGGGATGACAAGAAACAGACAGTTGATATCAACACTGATATCAAAATGATCGCTTCTATTCCAGAAGAAGAAATTTACTTATATGTTTTAAATAAAGATAAAGATACAAACATGTATAAGGATTTAATTGTAAGCATCAATGGGGTTAAAAAAGTTTTTGATTGGGAAACCATTGCAATGATTACAGATTTACCCGAATTGTTTTATTTAGATTTAAATAGTGATCAAAAAAAAGAATTGGCTATTCTTTTAAGTAAAGGTCATGGGACAGGTTTTTCTAGCGAAACCATTCATATTGTAAATCCTGAGAACTTTACTGAGTATCCTATAGAAAATCCATTAGATATAATAAAAAACCATGTTACAACAAAAATAATATCTGATACCGAAGTGGAAATAAAAGTAGGTGAAACGATTTCAAATATCAAGTTAGAGAATATCCCTTTTAAAGAGTCCAAACTTCTTCCCGATAAAATTTCTGAAATCAGTTATGAAAATTTCATTTACTATGGGATCTCAGATAATACAATAACGGCCACTGTTGGTGTGGAAGGTGATTATTTGAAATATATTGGGTATATAACGATTGAATATTATTTTAAAGATGGCAAATACAAAATGAAGAATATTTCAATTTCACAAAATTAGCATGGCGAACGAATTAAACAACTGTATATGAACCAATTAAGGGAGTGCGTGATAAGCACCAGTTTTTGACCGGTCATCGTCGCTTTCACCTATCTAGGTAAAAAACAGGGACAAAACGGAACAGCATAATTGTGCAGTTTTTTCAGGCTCCGATTTTTGCATTGATTCACTCCTCTTTCTCCCATGTGTAGGTCTTCTCCGACTTCTCTTGCTGTGAAGCCTTCCAATATGATCTTGCGAATGACGTGCCTTTCCTTTTCATTAGGGAGTTGCTGTAATAGCTCTTCAACAAAAAGGTTATCGTCGCTTCCGATCGTACTCTGCTGCCTGCCAAGTCGTTCAGGATCGGGCATTCATTACGCAGCCTCTTTCCTCTCGATTGTTCAGGTTCCAAGCATTCAGATCCTTCCCGTTCACGCGAACATCCTTCGTCTGTTCGATCCACTCCTCTTTTCCACCAGCAGCATTGGCTACCGACGCGTAGCCGGGGTACTCCTGGTGACCCAGCACCTGCTTCATGGTAGGAATCTGTACCTGCAAGTGCTTAATCAGGTGATTGGCGACATCAAGTTGCTCAGGCCTCGGTTGCTGTGTCCGGAAGTCCCCGACAAGGCAAATGCCTAGTGCATGTCGGTTGCTATTGCCTACGTGGTAGGAAATTGTTTCTGGATCGTTACACCAGAAAAACAAGCGTGACGAACTAAGTAATATTACACACTACCTTATACTCCATATACTTGTTCCATAACATAGAAAATACCTTCAGGTGGTGGGACAGAAAAAGAAATGCTAGACTGGAAAAAACTTGTTCTTTGAATTATCTCGACATGTTTATAAATGAGGTGACTGCAAAAATGAAGCTCTTACTTCTCGGTGCGACTGGTCGCGTTGGAAGTCATATCCTTGACTATGCATTAAAGGATGGGCATGAAATAACCGTTCTCGTTCGCTCAGCAGACAAGCTCCTTCATCTGGCTGATAAAAATGTGCGAGTCCTGACCGGAAATGTTCTCGATCAAAAGGATGTTGCATCAGCCATGCGTGGAGTTGACGCGGTCATTAGCGCGCTGGGGACAGATAAAGCGACGACGTTATCCGAGGGAACTCCCTATGTTATTGAAGCAATGAAACGTGAAGTCGTTTCACGCATTATTACGGTGGGCACCGCCGGCATCTTGCAAAGCAGAGTTTCTCCTGACCTGCTCCGCTATCAATCCAGTGAATCCAGACAAAAATTGACGCGTGCTGCCGAGGAACATCACAAGGCATACTCGCTCTTGGAACAGTCCGAGCTCGATTGGACCATTGTATGCCCGACGTATTTGCCTGATGGCGAGTATACAGGCACTTACCGGGTCGAGGCTCACCAGCTACCTGTAGATGGGATACAAATTTCCGTGCCCGATACGGCGGAGTTTACATATCAACAGCTTTCTAGTTCCGATTACATACGGGCACGAGTCGGCATTGCCTATTAATACGTATAGAGAAAAACAGGCTCCCTTCCATTACGGATAGGAGCCTGTTTTTCTTCTATTGCTTCTTTACTTCTCGTTTACCAGCTTTTCCAGCTCATTCAATGTCTCTTCAAAGATTTCCATTGCTTGCTCGATTGGCTGGGACGTGGACATGTCCACACCTGCTGCTTTTAGCACCTCGATAGGTGGAGCAGAGTTACCCGCTTCGAGGAAGTTTTTGCGAACTCGATCCACTGCTGGCTGACCTTCATCCATGATTTGCTTCGCTAATGCTTGTGCAGCGGCAAAGCTCGTCGAGTATTGATAAACGTAGTATTTATAGTTATAGAAGTGGCTCACACGTGCCCATTCCATACCGATTTCCTCATCGGAAACCATATCTTTGCCGTAGTACTTTTTGTTGATGTCGAGGTAGATCTTCTTGATTGCTTCCGCATTCAGAGATTCCCCGGCTTGTTCCTTCTCGTGAACCACTCTCTCAAACTCCGCGAACTGCGTCTGACGGAACAGCGTGGAACGGAAGTTTTCCAGATAGTGATTCAAGAGATACATCTTCTCTTCTTTCGTCTTCGCCTTCGCGTACATGCTCTTGAACAGCAGTGTTTCATTCATGGTAGAAGCCACTTCTGCCGTGAAGATGGGATAGTTGGACGAAATGTACGGCTGGTTTTTATTCGTATAATAGGACTGCATGGCATGTCCCATCTCATGGGCGATGGTATACACATCATCGAGCGTACCTTGGTGATTCAACAGTACGTATGGATGTGAATCATAAGCACCCCATTGGTAAGCACCTGTGCGCTTATCATCAGTGGAGTAGACATCTACCCAGCCGCCATCCAGGCCGTCAGACATTGCCTTCACATAGTCATCACCCATTACCTTCAAACCATTAACGACGATTTTCTTTCCTTCGTCGAAGGAAATATATTTGTCATCGGATGGAACGATCGGCACGTAAATGTCGTACATGTGCAATTCCTTCACGCCAAGCATTTTCTTTTTCAAAGAAATGTAGCGATGCAGCAACGGCAGATTGTCATTCACCGTATCAATCAGCTCATCATACACCTTCGTCGGTACGTTATTCGGTGTTAGGCTTGCTTCCAACGCAGAATCGTAATTGCGTACCGCTGCATAGAAATTATCTGCTTTTACTTTGGCAGCAAATGTTGATGCAAACGAGTCTTGGAAATCGATCAGAGCCCCATAATATGCCTTGAAAGCTTCTCTGCGCAATTTTTGATCTTTGCTTTCCATATAGGAAATGAAATTGGCACGAGTCAACTGAACTTCCTTGCCTGTCTCATCTTTGATTTTAGGGAACTTCACATCTTTAGACAGCATGCCGTAAATATTTGTCGGTGCACCTCCCAAAGGAGACGATTTCGCCAGGAGCTGCTCCATATCCGCAGAGAGTGCGTACGGCTTCGTCCTCAGCATGTCTTCGATAAACAGCTTGTAAGGCTCAACCTCCTTTGCGGAAAGCAAGCTCTTTATTTTGTCATCGGGAATCGCAACGATTTCAGGCTGTACCCATGAAGTTTTTTCTGTGACAAGCGTGGACATTTTCTCAGCGCGGTCTCTCAGCTTTTGCAGATCAGGATTCGCGGAGTTTACATCGAGAGACATGCTTGCGTACACGTATGCTTTGTCATGTAAGCGCATCAATTCAACGTAGTCATCGAATGCCGCCTGCATCGCAGCAGAAGATGTACCCACCTTGCCTTGGTTCTTTGTGAAAGCATTCGCTAAAGATTCAACCTTTGCAACATCCTTTTCCCATTCCTTAACAGTCGGATAAATATGATCCAGCTTCCACTTGTACGCATCTGGGATCTCAGCGCGAGTTTGATAAGAAGGCTTTTCAGCAGCAAGAGCTACCGCCTGCGTGCTGTAAGGAATAAATGGTACCGATACTGTCGACAATGCAATGGCCAAAGCCGTAACTGATGCAAATACTTGCTTCTTCAAATCTGAATCGCCCCTTTTCTTCTATCTATTTTTGCCAAAATCATAAGTGTGTAATTATATTTTCACCTGCCAAATTCCTTCTTACTAATAAAAATTTTTAAAATATTCAATAACAACCGTCAATTTATCCAGAGAAAATTCTCTTTTGTGGATAAGTCTGTGGATAAGTATTTACTAACAACTTTTTATTCCCCTCAGCGTTTGCAAGCACTCCCTTTTCCCGTAAAAAGTTGTCCACATTTTCTGTGGATATGCTGTGAATAACTTATTTTCTTGGAACTAGGGCATCCGCCTATACCTCGTAGTGGGTTCCTACATAGCATGAGTATTGAAACTACGGTAGGAGGTGTTAGCAAGTGGGTATCTTTAACGGCTTCGACGATTTCGCGCTGATCTTGGTTCTGTTCATCCTTCTCGTTATCGTAGGTTGCGACTGCGACTAACCTACTCCGCTGCCATCCAGCCTATCTGAAGGTAAGCTTGCATCCTCAGCAGCCTTACCTTCTCCAATTCCACATAGATCATAGCCAAGGCAATGCAGCCTAGGGATAATGATCAGTCATAACCTACGTACCATCACCGGGAGATACATTTGATCGTACAAAAGGAAAAAGGATGCGCCTCTTTTGGCTGCATCCTTTTTTTTATTTACCCACATGCTTGAATTAATTATTTAGATCCTGTCTGAAAAGTTATCCACTGCGCTTGATTTACATTACCTGCTGTGTCCTTTACCAGACCCGCAATGAGACTTACCTGATATCTCGTATGTGGCTGCCACTTTCCTTTTGGCTTCACAGACAACATCCGCTTGCTTTTGTTCCATGTAATGGTATGCGGAACGATAGCCCCTTTTTCATCTGTCACGCGAACTAATGGCCCGGCCGTTTTGCTAGAGAGGACTTCACCACCAACCAAAGCAATCTCTTCTGCAAACTGGAGTGTCACTTTATCCTGGAGCCCTACATTTTTAGCCCCGTGTCCGGGCAGCATGACTGCTTGTGGAGCGATATTATCCACAGGTTTTCTCGTTTGAAACGTGTAGGTCAGTTCTGGATTCAAATTGCCGCGCTGATCCTTCACTTTTTTGGCCACCAAGCTTACTCGATAGGACGCCCCCGCTTCCAGATTTCCTACCGGATCAATCGTCATGCTTCGATCTGTTTTGTTCCATTTTGCCGTAAAACGAATCTTCTTTTTTTTCGCATCCGTGAGCGAAATGATCGAGAGACCAGACTTGTCGGAGATCTCTTGCCCATTTTTTAACGAAACTGGCCCCGAAAATGTCAGTGTAATGATTTGATTCGGGTCAATTTCCGCCGATTTGTCAGCCGGGGATATTCTCACTCCCCATTCGTTTGCCGACTTTGCCCACACTCCCTGTGATGGAAGTAGGAAAAGCGCAAGCACTACTACCCATTGCAACCACCGAACACTCATCCTTTTCATCGAACCCCTCCCGTCTATAACGACAAAGCCGCTTCCTGGAGTATATAAGCGCGTCGCTTCATCGTTTACAGGCATTGTAGAAAAAGACAGATGGGTTGATCAAAGAAATATGGTCTATGCTTGCGGTTCTTCCTCCGCGCGAATCAGTATCTTTTTTAGCTTTCGTTCAAATTCTAGTCGTCCAATCATCACACTATGATCGCAACCCGTACATTTGATTCGCACATCCATGCCCATGCGTATGACCTTCCACGCATTCGTGCCACATGGATGTGGCTTTTTCATCTGTACGACATCCCCTAGTCCAAATTGCTTTCGTTCCATATCTCTTTCTCCTCTCTACACTGTTCCCTTTCCAGACACCGCGACGATTTTTGGATACGGAATTTGAATGCCGCGGTTGGTTAATTCCGATCTGATCTTGGCACGCAAATTTCGATTGACCCCGTGATGCGTGTTTGGCTTGCACTCAGCCGTAACCCGGATGATGACTTCGGAAGGTCCCAGTGCATGTACTCCCAAAATTTGTGGCTCGGCTACGATATCCGTCAATTCTGCTCGAGCCGATGCCAATACTTCTTTGAGCACAGACTCAACTTGATTCAGATCTTCTTCATACGCTACAGAAACGTCGACAACCGCTAACGTATTTTGCAAAGAAAAGTTGGTCACCTGATTAATCGTGCCGTTTGGAAAGATGTGTACCTCACCGGTCCAGCTTCGCACCTTTGTAATGCGCAGACCAATCTCCTGCACCGTGCCCGTCAAATTGTTGATCGTTACGACGTCTCCGACAGCAAATTGGTCCTCAAAAATAATGAAGAATCCCGTAATGATATCACGCACTAGACTCTGCGCCCCGAAACCGACTGCCAGCCCCAGTACCCCTGCGCTTACCAAAACAGGGCGCAAATCAATGCCCAACAGCTGCAAAATCATGAGAATCGCCAAAAAGTATATGCCGTACCGCACGACATTGTTGACGAGCACCCGCATCGTGTCCACTCGGCGTTGATCCATTTGAATCTTGCTTCCATGGCGGTGCTGGAACACTTTATTTACGCCTGATTGCACCACGGAAACGACAATGCGCGATAACAGGATGATCGCTGCGATTTTCAGTACAACCATCCCTATATTTACCCACATATCTGAATCTGTCACATACGCATATACCTGGGCATAAATTCGCTCAAAAAAACCAGCTTGATTCATTCCTCCCGCTCCTTCTGCTCCCCGTTTTCATCCACCTCGCTATACTGGCCGAAAAACTGACGGAAGTATCCTCGTATTACCACTTGCTGTTCCATCATGATCGCCTTCGCTCGTAAGTAATCCGACAGTGGGAACTCAATGGAAAGGGCACAGCCTGCCGTTATTTCTTTTGGTGTTGGTCTTGTATCGATCTCAATATCTTCGTACTCCAGCAACATTTCTGCCCGCAAGGCTTGCTGCGTGGAATCAAATGCGATCAGCACTGTCTCTCCTCCCATCTCACTCCCCCTCATCTTTTTACGCAAACTACCATAACTCCTCTTATTTTACCTGTTCGTTTTCATGCATGCCAGCCGCTGAGTTTTCAAAACCTACGTAACTTTCCCATTAGCAGGTATAAAAATGTCATATCGGTACGATACTGTGAATACTTTTATATAACCTTTTACAGATTGGTTTAAGCCAAGTCGGCAAGAGTGGGGGTTTCCATGAGTACATCCGATAATCGCAGGGATTATTCTTTGCCACCTTTTAAAGTGGAATACCGCAGTGAAAACGCAGACGAGCATCTCGCCGGTCACCTTGCGCAGCGCTTTCGCTTAAATCGGTTCGATGACGACCTTGTCATTGTATGTATTGGGACAGACCGTTCTACTGGTGATGCTCTAGGTCCATTAGTAGGAACCAAGCTCATCGCACAGTCACCTCGTTTTTTGCAAGTGTACGGAACGCTTGAGGACCCTGTACACGCCATGAATCTTAAGGAAAAATTAGAGCTCATCCACACGAATCATCCGACAGCTGCACTCATTGCAGTCGATGCCTGTTTAGGTCAATTTAGCCACGTCGGAAATATCAATGTGATTAATGGTCCACTAAAACCAGGAGCAGGCGTTAAAAAAGAGCTGCCTCCTGTTGGTTCCTTTCACATTACTGGGATTGTCAACGTAGGAGGATTCATGGAGTATTTTGTCCTTCAAAATACCCGCCTCTCCATCGTTATGAACATGGCAGATATCATAGCTTCCGGACTGGCAAAAGCCGTAACACTGGCTTCTACGCCGAGTCGATTCGATAGTGTCTTATATGATTGACCGTTTCTTTCTGCAAAAGGTTCCATCCCTCTTTAGAAAACTTGCTTTTCGATCTGTTCTCTCCCTCAACGGATGACAGGTCTATTTTTTTACACAAAAATCGTCAGGCGCTTTTCGATCACTTGGGCGCTGATCGGCGTTGGGGCCACGCTTTCTCCGTCTGCATGGACAGGCAGTTGTCCTGCTGCTTGTATCGTTACCTGCTTGCCCCTATAAAAATGGACACCCGGATGATGACGGTGAGCTCCTGTGAATATTTTCGAAAAAGCGGCTAACAATCCGAGTCGACCCACACCACTTACTACGCAAATGTCCGCAATGCCATCGTCTGGTATAGCATCAGGACAGATCAGCATTCCGCCTCCGTAATTCGGAATATTGGCAGCGACAACTAGCCAGACAGCCTCTATACGAATCTCATGACCATCAACATTTATTACGACGTCACGGGGCTGATACGTACATACGACGCGAATCACCGATATAATGTAGGCGAGTGCTCCTAGCTTGTACCGATTCAGCCAAGCTTTGTACGCAGCTTGATCCGTTATCTTTGCTACCTGTGCATCGAATCCGGCCCCGATTGAATTCACAGCTACTTCTCCATTCAATAAAATCAGATCGATTCTCTTTTCCCTTTTTTCCGACAGAATTCGCTCTAATGCCTGTAACGGTTTCATCGGAATTCCGTGCCCGCGAGCGAAATCATTCCCGGAGCCAGCCGGCACCAATCCAAATCGACAATCTTGTTTCGAATCGTATATCCCGTTCACCACGCCTCGGACCGTTCCATCCCCTCCGACAGCAATGATTTTATTTACTCCCTCTTTTTGAATCAGCTCTTTTGATAATTTTTCCGCGTCCCCCTCTCCTGATGTCAACCTGACATGAAAAGGCGCTCCTAGACGTCGTAGCGTCGGCTCAATTTGCCTCCATACTTTCAACCCTGTGCCATTACCTGATACAGGATTGACGATTACACCCAACATAGTAATTCTCTCCCCAACATGCTGTCGTACCGTACTGTCCCGTCCCACTTATCCATATTTGCTCTCAAATCAAGTTTTTGTATCATATTATCGCATGCTATTTTTATCGATGATAGTTGATTTTTCATGAAAAAAGACTCCTCCCGAAGGAAGAGCCTCTGTGCCAACTATGAAAGTAGCTTTGAAATCCAATCGATAAAAGGAACGCCAACTGCTGCGATCACTAATGCTGGCATCATGTTGGCTACCCTTATCTGTTTGATCTCCAAAACGTTTAGTCCAATGGCAATAATCATCAAGCCACCTACCGCCGTTACTTCTACCAAGATCGCATCCAGCATCGTTTCGCTCACCACACTGTAAATGCTCGTAGATAATAACGCAATCGCGCTTTGATATAAAAACACGGGCACAGCCGAAAAGATGACACCGATTCCTAGCGTTGATGCGAAAATGATCGAAGAGAAGCCGTCTAGCAATGCTTTCATAAACAGCACATCATGGTTGTTACGCAAACCACTGTCCAATGAACCCAGTACAGCCATGGCTCCAATACAGTACACCAGCGTCCCCGTGATAAAACCAGTGGCGATACTGCCTTGGCTCCCCCCCATTTTCCTCTCCAGCCAGTGCCCCAGATTGGTTAAGCCTTTTTCAATCCCAATCCATTCACCTAGCACTGTTCCTAGCACAATACTGATAATCACGAGTAAAAAATTATCTGAACCCATGCACATTTTAATGCCCAATATGAATACGGCCAGAGCAATTCCTTGCATGACGGTTTGTCGCATCGACTCCGGAATTCGCTTCAACATTCTGCCTAACAATGCTCCTAAGATGATTGCTCCGGCGTTGACCAATGTTCCCAGCAAGATCACTTGCGCTGTCCCCCTACAGATGCCTTACCCTTACACAAACGCTGCTGCAATTTCCCGAACAGCGTTATGAAGCGCTTCTACATCTTTCTCTGAGTTGAAAATTCCAAAGCTGGCTCGAACTGCTCCACGTTGTTCGGTACCGGCAGTCTGGTGACCCAGTGGCGTGCAATGAAAACCCGATCTGGTCGCAATCCCGTATTGTTGATCCAGGATAAACGACACCTCTGCTGCATCCACCTCTCCGATATTAAAAGCAACCACGCCTACACGTTCGGTCTCAATCCCTGGTCCGTAGACATGTACACCCTCGATTTGCTGCAATCCAAGGATTGTTTGCTTCACCAATTCCCATTCGTGTTGACGAATGTTGTCCACACCTTTTTCCATGACAAAATCAACACCTGCTTGCAGCCCTGCCAAACCAACCGTATTGAGTGTCCCGCTTTCGTATCGGTCTGGACGAGTTGTCGGTTGATCGATCGCTTCAGACTGACTGCCTGTCCCCCCATGAATCAACGGCTCGAGATCAATATCACTACTCACGTACAAACCACCTGTACCTTGTGGACCATACAATCCTTTGTGCCCAGGAAAAGCAAGCATATCAATATTCATTGCCTCTACATCGATAGGCAAAACACCAGCAGACTGAGAAGCATCCACCAAAAAAGTAATGCCGTGCTCTTTTGCCAGTTTCCCCAGTTCGGCTACAGGCAGGATGACACCTGTCAGATTAGAAGCATGACTCACAACGATTAACCGCGTCGCGGGCGTAATTGCCTTGGCAAAATCCTCTACATAGAATTGATGATCTTCTCTTGGCTCGACAAAAGTAGCTTCTACTTGGTTGTTTTTGCGCATGTACTCGATGGGACGTCTTACCGAATTATGCTCAACAGACGAAGAAATAACATGATCACCTGCTTGTAAGAATCCTTTTATCGCCTGATTAAGCGCTTGAGTGGCATTGAGATAAAAAAAGAGGTTATTCGGGTTTTGAATCCCAAACAACCGCGATACTTGCACTCGTGTCCGAAACACAGCTTTACTTGCTTTCATCGCCAGTGCATGTCCACCTCGGCCAGGATTTGCAGCAAATTCCTCGATGACCTCGGCCATCATTTCTTTGACTGCTGGTGGCTTCGGCCATGTAGAAGCTGCGTTATCCAAATAGATGATCGCCATGACTACCTCCTGGACTTACTTCTCTATATTCAGCATATCGATGATTCGCTCCAAGTCTTCTTGTGAATAGAAGTCAATTTCGATCTTGCCGCGTTTCGATCCTTTTTTAATCTTGACTGATGTTCCAAAACGGCTGCGCAGCCGTTCCTCCATCTGAATCAATACTGGCTCGTTTTTCGCTGGCTTTTTCTTTTTTGTTTCACGTGAAACATTGAGCTGCTTCACAAGCTCTTCCAGCTGACGAACACTCAATCCTTTTTCCACCACGTCATTTGCAAGCTGTTGTTGTACTTTCTTATCCGTTACCCCAAGCAAAGCACGCGAATGTCCCATGGATAGTTCCCCTGCTGAGACCATTTTCCGGATTTTCTCTGGCAGTTGCAGCAAACGCAGCATGTTGGCTACATGCGGTCGACTCTTCCCTATCTTTTGTGCAAGCTGTTCTTGCGTATAATCATGGTGGGAAATCAGCTTGTCATAAGCCTCTGCCTCTTCGAGTGGATTCAGATTTTCCCGTTGCAAGTTCTCAATCAGGGCAATCTCCATTAATTGCTGGTCTGTGTATGCTTTTACTACTACCGGCACCTCTTTTAACCCCGCTACCTTTGCAGCACGCAATCGTCTTTCCCCAGCTACCAGCTCGTAACCTTTGATGCTTTTCCGAACAATCAGCGGTTGGATGATCCCATGCTCTTTGATCGACTGTGCCAGTTCATCTATAGCTGATTGCTCGAATTCTTTCCGGGGCTGATAAGGGTTAGGACGAATCTCATTGAGGGAAACCTCTTTTACCTGTTCCCCTTCTTCGATGAGATTGGAAGTAATTAGCGCATTCAGTCCTTTTCCCAATCCTCTACTCATACCCCTACCACTTCCTTCGCCAAATCAGTATAGACTTCCGCTCCTCGTGAGCGTGGATCGTACGTAATGATGGCTTGTCCGTGTGACGGTGCTTCACTCAAGCGAACATTTCGAGGAATAATTGTCTTGTATACTTTGTCCTGAAAATACTTTTTCACTTCTTCAATCACTTGCAAACCGAGATTCGTCCGTGCATCCAGCATCGTCAGCACGACACCTTCAATGGCAAGCTGTGAATTCAAGTGTTTTTGGACCAAACGAATCGTGTTCAACAGTTGGCTCAATCCCTCTAGCGCATAGTACTCACACTGGATTGGAATTAAGACGGAATCAGATGCTGTCAAAGAATTAACGGTCAATATCCCTAAGGATGGCGGACAATCGATGATGACGTAATCGTACTTGTCCTTGACTACTTCCAGCGCCTTTTTCAGACGAACCTCACGGGAAATCGTAGGAACCAGCTCGATTTCCGCACCTGCCAATTGAATGGTGGCAGGAATGATCATTAATCCTTCAATTTCAGTTGGTAAAGTCGCATCGACGGGGTTGATATCATTGATCAGGACATCATAAATGCAGTACTTAACATCTGCCTTATTTACCCCGATCCCACTGGTGGCATTTCCTTGCGGATCAATATCAACCAGCAGCACCTTTTTCCCCAATGCGGCCAAACAAGCACTTAGATTGACGGACGTAGTCGTTTTCCCGACGCCGCCTTTCTGGTTCGCAACCGCAATGATTTTTCCCAACTTCTCCACCTCTTTTTTGTCGTGTAGGAAAGCTTGTGGCTTGACCAGTACACTCTCCAGTACGTCTTTCAAAGTCATCTTCTGTATCCTCATCTAGTTAGTCGTTCGAGTCTATTTACGATTTGCTCGTATTCTTGTACAACGATGATCTTTTATTCAATAACCTTTACATGGCCTGTACATGATAAGACGAAAAAAGTCTCTGAAAGGTCATCCTCATTCATTATCGAGTAAACCAGCAAGTATTCACAGGTTGGTACTCTCCATGTTATCAGATTTGCAGCTTGGTCGTACGCTGTTTTTTTAAGATAGTGAGACAAAAAAGCCTGATTTTTGTCCCGAAAATGCAGATTTCCCTAGCCTTTTTACAGGGAATACCTATTTTGGGGAACCAACTCGTGCAGAAAAACGCCATTTCCTCTAAATAATCAGCATTTGCCCAAAAAGAAAGGCGACCTTGTCGCCATTTTTGTTACCATCTTTTATTTTCCTGTTTCCTTGTTTTTCGGAATACGAATGGTGAATTGATAGAATTCATCATGGTCTTCTTCTGCCGTCTCTACAGGTAGGCCCGTCTGAATCACCATATCGATTGATTGCCGAACGGTATTTATCGCAATCCGCGTATCTCTTGAAAATGCCTTCCAACGAGGCTTCGCATCTTTTTCCGATTTAGGGTTCTCGGCCAACTCCAGAAGCTGCTTCACACGCACTTCCGTCTGTTTTACATTCCATTCCCGTTCCAAAATCTCCAGTAGTACTTTATTTTGTAATTCTGGATCTTTTAACGGAATCAGAGCCCTTGCATGACGCTCTGTTACTTGTCTGGACAACAATGCATTTTGAATTTCTTGCGGCAAATGGAGCAAGCGCAGTTTGTTTGCGATTGTCGATTGTCCTTTGCCCAAACGTTGAGCAAGACTCTCTTGCGTCAAATTGTGCAAATCAATTAGCTTTTGATATGCGACTGCCTCTTCAATGGCTGTCAAACCTTCTCGTTGCAAATTCTCAATCAATGCGATAGAGGCTGTTTGCGAGTCATTAAACTCTTTGACAATCGCAGGAATCCTCTCCATGCCCAATTTTCTAGTTGCGCGCAAACGTCGTTCCCCAGCAATCAATTCATAACGACCATCGCGAACCCGCACGACAATCGGTTGAATAAGCCCATGAGTTCGTATTGTTTGACACAACTCATCAATTTTCTCGTCATCAAATACAGTACGAGGTTGATATGGATTCGGTACAATCTCCTCAACCGGTATTTGTTTGATTTCTTCGTTATCTGTCTTGTCCGTCAAGCCAAAAATCCGAGAAAATGAATCTTTAACTGCCATAGAAAAATCCCCCACTTCTACCCGTTCCATCCGTGCTATTTTAAAGTCTTTAAGAGGTGTTCAAAAAGTCATTTTTGATCACGAAGTAATCCTAAAAGATTGCGCGACAACGAAACTAGCGTTCACCTTCGAAATCCCGGTGCTCATGTAGCTCTCCTACATTCCGCTCCTCTTTCTTCAGCTTCTCGCCACTTTCTTAATGCTGAAAAGAAACCTTTTGAATACGTCCTTGAAACTGAAAAAGGTCCTGTCCAATCAACGACAGAATCTCCCTGGAAACATTTTGTATCCCCCTCACATCCATTGTCCGGATATGACAGATTGAATATGTTCTTTGATTATTGCTGCTAAGGAAAAATGGCATAGTAGCGCCGTAAGTGAGTCCAGTCCTACTCTTTTAACATAGGTCCTCCTCTTACATCGTTAGAGACAGCATGCATCTACTTTAAAAAAGGCTTCACAAGCCCTATCGTACATACTGCATAACAGACTCTTCTTGCCCATCCGGTCAGCTTGTAAAATTGCCTTTGACCTAATCTTCTTTCCCTACACGCTTTCTTCAGGTTCATTTATATATATGTAATTCTGCAAGATTCGTCCAATTCCTGCTAAAGAAAAACGTTTCACGTGAAACATCAATCTTGATCGTCACGGTGCTTCGGCCTCTCATCACTTCCAATGCTCTCATCAGTAGGATGTGAAATTTTGGTGACAGAGAACAACTGAGGAAAAAGTCTATGAAAGACTAACGTCAGGTACGAAAAACCTCGGCAACGATCATAGTGAACGATCATAGTGACATACATCCCTGCTGTCGTCGTCAGCCCTTTTACCGTACCATTGAATTTAATAATAGCTCCCACTCCCAAAAATCCCATGCCCGTCACGACTTGTGCAGCTACTCTCCCCGGATCATGATTAACGCCACCCAAAGAAAAACCGTAAATGGAAGCTAGTCCACAAAGACACGAACCAAAGGAAACGAGACTATACGCTCGAAACCCAGCGCCTCTTTGCCTACTCACATCCTTTATAAATCCCTCTCGCTCCCATCCCATGATGGCACCTGCTAAAAAAGCAAGAAAGAGTCGAAGCAATATGGTCGGAGTTCTGGAGGAACAAAGGAGTAAAGTACTGCTGCTTGCATAGTCTAATTACCCTCTCATACGATGTCATTCTTCTCGAAGGAAGCTAGTACTATGTATATGCCAAGTTGTAGATGATCCAAGAAGTAAACCTTAGAGACTACTTTTGAGGCATACTTCCTTTTCATCAGAAATGGGCAGTTTCATGTAAACTTTCCATACAAAAAAAGGCCGCAGCATGTGGCTACGACCCTCTCTTATGACTGACTCCTACACTAACGGCTTTTTCGCAGGAACTCCTGCCTTACGCGGATAGCTTTTCGGCGTCGCTTCTATTTTTTCCATGATGACGATATTGCGTTCTCCCGCTTCCTCTAGAAGCTGGAATGTCTCGACCTTTCTCGTCTTTCCACCAAGCGTCTTGATTGCCTTTTTCGCTTCAGCAAGCTCTGGAGTAATCTCCGCTCCCTTGAGAGCGACGAAGTGTCCCCCGACTTTGGCAAAAGGAAGGCAGAACTCCGACAACAGATTGAGTCTCGCAACCGCACGTGCCACTACGAGATCAAATTTCTCCCGATACATCGCTTCTTGCCCACGATCCTCAGCACGACCATGTACGGGATTTACGTTCTCCAGGCCCAGTTCCTTTGCTACATGCTGCAAAAAGCTCATACGCTTGTTTAAGGAATCAATGATCGTCATTTTCAGATGTGGGAAGCAAATTTTTAAAGGAATACTCGGAAATCCTGCACCCCCACCGATATCTACAACGGATTGCACCTGGTCAAACGGAAAGTAAAAAGCCGGTGTAATCGAATCATAAAAATGCTTGTTGTACACTTGCTCCTCTTCGGTAATCCCAGTCAGATTCATCTTCTCATTCCATTCCACCAGCAGGCGGAAAAAATGATCAAACTGCTCCTTCTGACGATCTGTCAAAGAAATCCCCTGGGCTGCAAGTACCTCGGCAAACTGTTCTTTCGTCATAGTTTTTCTCCTTACTCGGCTACTCCCACACGTTTGTACTCCAGATATACCATCAAAACGGAAATGTCTGCTGGAGTAACCCCTGCGATACGAGCCGCCTGCCCGATGTTCAACGGACGAATTTTGGTCATATTGTCGCGGGATTCCTTGGACAAACCGGAGATTTGGTGGTAGTCAATATCTGTTGGGATGCGGCGCTCCTCCATTTTTTTCATCCGCTCAACCTGTTGCAATGACTTTTTGATGTAGCCATCGTATTTAATCTGGATTTCAACCTGTTCGGTCACATCCTCAGGCAGTGCTTCTGGTGCAGGGACCATTTGAGCAATGTGGCTGTAGTTGATTTCCGGACGACGCAGCAATTGAGCCAGCTCGATGACATCTGTCAGTTCAGGAGAGCCTGCGTTGCGCAAAACCTCTTGAACATGTGCCATTTCAGGACGTACGCGGGTGTTTGCCACACGTTCTTTTTCTTGCTCGATCAGCTCGCGTTTTTGGTTAAATCGATGGTAGCGCTCTTCGCTGATCAGACCAATTTCATGGCCGATATCCGTTAGGCGCAAGTCCGCATTGTCATGACGCAGCAGCAAGCGATATTCTGCACGAGAAGTAAGCAAACGATAAGGCTCATGCGTTCCTTTCGTAACAAGGTCGTCAATCAAGACACCGATGTACGCCTCTTCTCGTCCCAAAACAACTGGTGGTTTCCCTTGAACGCGGCGTGCTGCGTTAATTCCTGCCATGAGACCTTGACCCGCTGCTTCTTCATAGCCAGAGGTACCATTGATTTGTCCTGCTGTGAACAAGCCAGGCAAGACTTTGGTTTCCAAAGAAGGCCAGAGCTGCGTCGGCACGACCGAATCATACTCAATCGCATAGCCAGGGCGCATCATTTTGACTTCTTCCATTCCAGCCATGGAGCGCAGCATGGAAAGCTGAACATCCTCCGGCAAGCTGGTCGACAAGCCTTGTACATACATTTCTTCGGTATTGCGTCCTTCTGGCTCCAAGAAAATTTGGTGACGCGGCTTATCGTTAAAACGAACTACTTTATCTTCAATCGAAGGGCAATAACGCGGGCCTGTTCCTTCGATCATTCCCGAATACATAGGCGCACGATGCAGATTGCTATTGATGAGTCCATGCGTTTCTTCATTTGTATATGTCAACCAGCAAGGAAGCTGGTCCATAATAAATTCCGTTGTTTCATAAGAAAAAGCACGCGGTACCGGATCACCAGGCTGAATCTCCATTTTAGAGAAATCCACACTGCTGCTATGAACACGTGGAGGCGTCCCCGTCTTGAAGCGTGTCATTTCAAAACCGAGTTCCTTCAAATGATGGGCCAGACGAATGGACGGACGCATGTTGTTTGGTCCACTTTCGTATTGGAGATCTCCGAGGATGATCTTTCCGCGCAAATAAGTTCCGGTCGTCAATACAACGGATTTGGCCATGTATCGCGCCCCAGTTTGCGTAATCACCCCTTCACAGACTCCATCGTTCACGATCAGCTCTTCCACCATCGCTTGACGCAGGATCAAATTCGGAGTATTTTCAATCGTTTTCTTCATTTCATGCTGATACGCAAATTTGTCTGCTTGTGCGCGCAAGGCATGCACAGCAGGTCCTTTCCCTGTATTCAGCATACGCATTTGGATATGGGTTTTGTCAGTATTGCGTCCCATCTCTCCACCAAGCGCGTCCAATTCGCGTACGACGTGGCCTTTTGCCGGACCACCTACGGAAGGATTACATGGCATGTACGCCACAGCATCCAGGTTGATCGTCAACAGCAATGTACTACAG
This sequence comes from Brevibacillus antibioticus, assembly GCF_005217615.1. Taxonomy (NCBI): domain Bacteria; kingdom Bacillati; phylum Bacillota; class Bacilli; order Caryophanales; family Paenibacillaceae; genus Brevibacillus; species Brevibacillus antibioticus. The sequence goes on along the minus strand of NZ_SZNK01000001.1, from coordinate 4,848,284 downwards.
CCCATACGTGCAGCCGCTAATGCCGCTTCCGCACCGGCATGACCCGCACCAATGACAATGACGTCAAACGAGCCCGCTTCATATGCAGGTACAACGTTCATTTTTTGTCCTCCTAATCACTTACCCAGACAGAACTGGGAGAAAATCTGGTCAATCAAATCCTCGCCGACACTTTCCCCGATGACTTCACCAAGCAGCTCCCACGACTTTTTAATGTCGATCTGAATCATGTCTACTGGCATCAAATCATCGATTCCACCCAGCGCTTCATCTATGGCTCGTTCTGCCTGACGAAGCAGTTGAATATGTCTAGCATTACTCACGTAGGTCAAGTCATCCTGCTGCACACGGCCACTGAAGAAAATCTCCCCAATAGCCTGCTCCAGAAGATCGATACCCGTCTCCTCACGCGCAGACGTCATAATCAACGGCTGCTGAGGGAAATGACGCTTGACCTCTTCCAAATCCACTTTTTGCGGCAGGTCGAATTTATTAACAATCACAATCACATGGAACCCTTTTGCCGCTTCAAAAATCGCGTAATCATCAGCAGAGAGAGGCTCATTGTAATTGATCACGAGCAACACGAGGTCAGCCTTTTGCAGCAGCTGTCTCGATTTCTCTACCCCGATTTTCTCCACGATGTCCTCTGTATCGCGAATTCCTGCTGTATCGATGAGCCGCAAAGGAACCCCGCGCACATTGACATACTCTTCGATGACATCGCGTGTCGTTCCCGCAACGTCAGTCACAATCGCCTTTTCCTCTTGGACCAGACTATTTAATAGAGAGGATTTCCCTACATTCGGGCGTCCAATAATCGCGGTCGACAAGCCTTCACGCAAAATTTTTCCTTGCTGTGCTGTCTGCAACAGTCGTTGGATCTCACCTTTAACCTCCAGGCACTTTCCGCGCAAGAAATTTTGTGTAAACTCCTCAACGTCATGCTCTGGATAGTCCAGTGTTACTTCTATATGAGCCATTGCTTCGATCAAGTTTTGACGCAGCTGCCGAATGAGCCTGGACAGCTTCCCTTCTACTTGATTCAATGCGACCTTCATCGCCCTGTCTGTTTTGGCCCGGATCAAATCAATGACGGCCTCAGCCTGAGACAAATCGACACGTCCATTTAAGAAAGCACGCTTCGTAAACTCACCCGGCTCAGCCAATCTTGCTCCATTATCCAAGATTAACTCCAGAACCTTTTCAACGGAAACAATTCCTCCGTGACAGTTAACCTCAACTACATCCTCCCTCGTAAATGTACGGGGAGCCTTCATTACGGAAACCAGTACCTCTTCCACTCGCTCACCTGTGTTTGGCTCATACAAGTGCCCATAATGGATCGTATGGCTGTCCACAGTGGACAACCGCTGCTTTCCTTTATATATCTTATCCACAACTTCGATCGCTTCCGTACCGCTTACCCGGATCACGGCAATACCGCCTTCACCCATCGGTGTTGCGACCGCCGCTATTGTATCGAATTTCATGCTGTTCACCTCAAGCTTTCCACTCTTACAAGTCAGCCACTAACTTACTAGCATAACAGATCGTCTAGAAAAATTCCAAAAGAAAGTGCAGCCAATCCATCTGACTAAACACCCAATAGGAAAAAGCAACCCGTTCTCCAAGGTTGCTGTCCGTTTTGGTTATCCACAGTATAATCATTTTCGCAAATCCTCAACCATTTGGTCAATTATCCACAGTGGACAACTTTTTGAAGGAGATTGTTCAAAATGTCGTCGCTTGCTCACTTGTATTCAGGCAAAAAAAAGAAGCCTAGCGAGAGGCTTCTTTCGGTGCAATCACAATATAACGATTTGGCTCGTCTCCTTCACTGAAGGTAACCACATCCGCTCTCTTTTGTAAGAAGGCGTGGATTACTTTCCGTTCAGCAGCAGACATTGGTTCCAGACGTACATCCCGTTTGGTCGATAATGCTTTTTTGGCCACACGATCTGCGAGCTGCTCCAATGTTTCCTTGCGACGCAGCCTGTAATTTTCGGCATCCAGAGTGATACGTACATGTTTGTCCGCATGACGGTTCGCTACGACGTTTACGAGATACTGTAATGAATCAAGAGTTTGTCCCCTGCGGCCAATAATGATTCCCAGATTGGTTCCCTGGATGTCAAACAGCATGCCCTCTTCATTTGTACGCGTCTCCACTTTGGCATTCACCTTCATGTTCGACAAAACGTCTTGAAGAAAGTCACGTCCCTGTGCAGCCGGATCAAAGTGAAATTCTACTTGCACTTTAGCGTCCTTTGCCCCAATCAGTCCAAACAATCCTCTGCTTGGTTCCTCTAGAACTTGGATCGTTGTCCGCTCACGCGGCACTCCCAATTCCAGCAAAGCTTTTTGCACAGCATCGTCGATCGTTTTTGCCGTAGCTACCACCTTTTTCACTTGGAGGCTCCCCCCTTAGGAGTAGGCATATTACCTTTATCACGATACAGGAAGTACGTTTGTACAATGGTAAACAGGTTACCGTATACCCAGTACAGAGACAGCGCTGAAGGTAATGTGACAGCAATCGCCAAAATCATCAGCGGCATCATGATGATCATCATTTGCATTTGTGGGTTTCCTTGGTTTGCCTGACCCATCATCTTGGACTGCAGGTACGTCGTAATCGCAGCAATGATTGGCAAGATGTAATACGGGTCTTTTTCTCCCAACGTCAACCACAAGAACGTTTGTGAGTTAATTTCGGTCGTACGGATGATCGCATGGTAGAACGCGATCAAAATCGGCATTTGTACCAACATTGGCAAGCATCCAGCCAACGGATTGACACCGCTCTTCTGGAACAAGGCCATTGTTTCCGCTTGTGCTTTTTGCGGATCATTCTTGTGCTTGTCACGGATCTTTTGCATCTCCGGTTGAATCTCTTGCATTTTCTTGGAGCTCTTGATTTGCTTGACCATCAATGGAAGCACAATGATTCGAATGATGATCGTAGCGACCAGGATACCCAGACCGTAATTGTTTCCGAGTATCAACGCGCTCTCTTTAATTAGCCAGGACAGTGGATAAACAAAATACTTGTCCCAAATGCCGGTTGCGTCAGGGCCAATTGGTGCTGCAGCTTGGGGGTTACAGCCCGACAAAACTAGAACCAGCATAGTCAGCATAAGAATGCTGAGTGTACGTCTACTCAAGGGTGATCCTCCTTTTCCCCGCTTCAATTGAGGTAATCTTATTTGTGCTGATCCGGGACTGGATCATACCCGCCCGGGTGGAACGGGTGGCATTTCAAGATGCGACGAAGGGCCAACCAGCCTCCCCTCCACGCTCCGAATCGACGAATCGACTCGATTGCGTAATGGGAACAGGTTGGCGCGAATCTGCATGAAGGTGGTTTATACGGAGAAATCATCAGTTGGTATCCTCGAATCAACCAAACCATGATCTTCACCATCATCGTTTCACCTTCTTTTTCCATTATGTACGGGTGCCTGTTTGATCACTTTGGCTCGCTTCATCACATGTAACAGAGATTGCTCAATGGCTTCAAGCGTCATCGCTTCCACACCCGGACGGGCGATGATGACGAGATCGAGACCGACTGGAATATCAGACTCCATTCGGGCTACTGCTTCGCGTATAAGCCGCTTGACTCTATTGCGGACAACAGCATTGCCAATTTTTTTACTGACGGAAATTCCAGCGCGAAAAGCCGCTTGCCCCTCTTGCTTTGCTGAATACAAGACAAACTGCTTATTAGCAGCAGAACTTCCTCGTTGAAACACAGCTTGGAATTGCTCATTTTTTTTGAGCCGGTGTGAACGATGCAAAGGTAAACAACCCCTAACATCACAATTATAGTAGAAAACGTAAACAGCATCTACCAGTATATCCTTGTTTCGTTCACTTTTTTCCCCTAAGTATACTCGGTTTACAACAAAATCAAAAATTCAGCGAAAAAACGATAGGCTATCAGCGAATTTCTGCGATGATTTCTGCACTCGCTTGGCACAAGTGAGCGAGCAATTGCTCATCCGCTTGGAAAAAGCCCAATTTTTGAAGAGACAAGGAAAGCTGGGTGGGCAGATTCGCCCAATGATTCTCCAGCCATTCATTAGAATCCACGCTATGATATAACCAGATCGCCTCTGAAAATAATAAAAACCCAGCCATATCATGCTGATTTTTCTCCTGCAATCTCTGAACCTTCCTCTTTACTAACCAATCATTCTCAGCTGCCAGCGCAAACTGGTTCCCCTCATTTATTGACCGTAGATGAGCCCGATAGTCCGTCAATAGCATGAGCGCATCCTGTACATCATGATTACTCAAGTATGTCTCCTGAAAAAAGCCACCTCTACCATCCGAACGTCTTGCTTTCTGAATCAGCTGATACAACTGTGCATCGCTCAATGAATGCCCCTGGAAGACAGCACTCATTTGTAGTGCACCGATCCATCCTGCCCATGCAGCCAAATAAGCGGAGTAAGGAAAGCCTTCTATTAAGGCAGCCTGAGCCTCTTCGTGGAACGAATCTACCTCCGTTTTTGCCTGTGCGAACATTTTCTCTTTTCCAGCCGGAGAATCCATATAGGCACACATGTCATTCATCCAGGAAGTGAACCGATCCTCTGGGTCCAGAACAACCTTTGCTTCCTTTAAGTAACGCCATGCCCACGGATTCTCGTATACTTCTTCATCTGTAGGAGCAGCTTGGACCTGCAGCTGTATCATATGCCCTCTAAACAGACGATTTTCAAAGGAATGATCACCTTCTCCCTCCACAAATATGTGTAAATCGAGGTCGCTGTACGCGTCCGCTTCTCCCCTCCCGACAGATCCACCAGCATAAGCACATACCAGATTGGCTAGAGGACATTCATCAAGAAACTCGCGCGCCAACGATAGAAAAAAGTCGGTTACATCCTTACGTTGCTCCATCGGCCTTCTCCTGTCTCTTCAATAAAAATAGTAGGATTTTCGGTAGCTAGGTAACGATTATCCCTCAAAAGGTTTCCACATCGGAGTAAACCTTCCTCTTTTATAAGAACAAAGAATTTTCAGACATACGTAAACAAACAAAAAGGCCACTGAAAGTGTGGCCTAAGCGGAAAGAACTTTTCTACCTCTTTGACGACGAGCAGCCAAAATTTTACGGCCATTCTTTGTGCTCATGCGCTTACGGAATCCATGATCCTTTTTGCGCTTGCGGTTGTTAGGATTAAAAGATGGTTTCATTACGTATACACCTCCGTCTTGCAAAGACATTCTTTTGCATTATAAGAACATATGCCTAAAAAGTCAAGTAACCGTGGAATTTCATTACCAAGGCAAATATCCCCATAAAACTATTTCCCGGACCTGTGGATATCATTTTATCCACAAAAACAGGTTTCGACAAGTTTATCTACAGCTTGTACACAAAATATAGAGATGTGAATATGTGGGGAGTACCAGAAGTTGTGTTTGTGGATAAGTATGAAAAAACCATTGATACCATGCCTTATATCTGTTATTATGTTTTTGTTTTGAAGCGTGAATAACTCCGATGCGTAAATCGGTTTTTCCACAGGGTGTGGATAAGTTTGTGGACAGATTCTTTCCTTTGTGTATGTCGTTACTCACAGGATTGAGGATAACCGTCTGCTTTTTTTCACTTCTACGAGCGGAATCCCTATATTTCGACTTTTTTTATCCACAGTCGCTACAAACGGCTGTGTTGACAATTAGGTCACAACATAGCAGGTTTTTGCACTTTTTCTCGATCATTATGGATCGGTGCTTCATCAATTTTTCGGATGGTCCAGAGGGAGGGATTCTGGTTGGATGCAGCGATTAGCGAACTATGGCGCAAAGTACTTGCCAAGATAGAAAAATCGCTAAGCAAACCCAGTTTTGATACCTGGCTGAAGGCGACAAAGGCAACTACATTAGAAGAGGATGCACTGATCGTCGTCGCACCAAACGACTTTGCTCGTGATTGGCTAGAAACTAGGTACGCACAACTGATTACCGATACACTATATGAAGTGACGGGTATCAATATGAAAGTAAAGTTCGTCGCAATGCAAAATCCTGATGCGGCTTTTGCCGACGAACAACCTGCCCCACGGGTGAAAATGAGCGAACCGCCAACAGTCGCGGATGACCAGCCACCCAGTATCTTAAATCCCAAATACACCTTTGACACGTTTGTCATTGGCTCAGGGAATCGATTCGCTCACGCCGCATCGCTTGCGGTTGCTGAAGCTCCTGCAAAAGCTTACAATCCCCTCTTCATTTACGGAGGAGTCGGACTTGGCAAAACCCACTTAATGCATGCGATTGGCCATTATGTCATTCAGCACAACCCATCGGCGAAAGTGGTCTATTTGTCGTCTGAGAAATTCACCAATGAATTCATCAACTCTATCCGTGACAACAAAGCCGTCGAGTTCCGCAATAAATACCGGAGTGTTGACGTTCTTTTAATTGATGACATTCAGTTTTTAGCAGGCAAAGAATCGACACAAGAAGAGTTTTTCCATACGTTCAATGCCTTGCATGAAGAAAGCAAACAAATCATCATCTCCTCCGATCGACCTCCTAAGGAGATCCCGACACTGGAGGATCGCCTCCGCTCACGCTTCGAATGGGGACTGATTACTGATATTCAGCCGCCAGACCTCGAAACGCGGATTGCGATTTTGCGCAAAAAGGCGAAAGCAGAAAATCTCGATATCCCTAATGAGGTAATGGCGTACATCGCCAACCAGATCGACAGCAACATCCGGGAGCTGGAAGGCGCACTGATTCGTGTCGTTGCCTACTCCTCCTTGATTAATCGCGATATCGACACGCAGCTGGCAGCGGAAGCACTGAAAGACATTATTCCTTCCTCTCGCCCACGCGTGATTACCATTATGGACATCCAACGAACGGTCGGAGAAGCGTTCAGCCTGAAACTAGAAGATTTTAAGGCGAAAAAACGGACAAAAACCGTCGCTTTCCCCCGTCAGATTGCGATGTATCTCTCCAGAGAGCTGACGGATGCCTCCTTGCCGAAAATCGGTGATGAATTTGGCGGCCGTGACCATACGACAGTCATCCATGCCCATGAGAAAATCTCTCGTGCGCTGGCAAATGACCCTCATATGCAAACAACCATTCAGTCGCTCATTGAAAAGTTAAAAGCAAACCATTAAACCTGTGCATAACGCAAAAAGCCTATACACAACTTACCCACATGTGTATAGGCTCTCTTTTACGTATTTGACCCACATATCCACAAATCCACAGGCCCTATTACTACTTCTGTTAAAAAGATCTATCCTAATAAGTTATGATAAAGGCGCAGCCATTATGCAGATTCCAACCAAAAATAATGGCGCCGGAGAGGGAGGCTCACGTCGATGCATATTACCGTTCAGCGTGAAAAGCTGTCGAACGCCGTATCGCATGTTAGCAAAGCAGTATCTAGCAGAACTACGATTCCAATTTTGACCGGGATTAAAATCAAAACGGATGATGAAGGTTTGACACTGACAGCAAGCGATTCTGATGTGTCTATTGAAGTTCAGATCCCGCTGGAAGAAGCCGGAGAATGGGGAGTAACGGTACATCAACCTGGCAGTATTGTATTGACTGCACGTATTTTCAGCGAAATCGTGCGCAAGCTGCCAAGCAATGAAATCGATATTCAAGTCGATGATCGTCTCGTAACCCAAATTCGTTCCGGACAAGCTGAGTTCACCATTAACGGAATGGATGCCAGCGAATATCCACAACTGCCGCATCTGGAAGAAGATAAAGTCTTCAGTGTTCCCTGTGATTTACTGAAGGCAATGATTCGCCAGACTGTTTTTGGTGTCTCCACTTCCGAAATGCGTCCGATCTTGACCGGATTGATGTGGTCGCTTGATCAAGGAAAATTGCGTTTTGTGGCAACCGACAGTCATCGCTTGGCTAGCCGTACCGCAATGGTCGAATGCCCAGAGGATCTTTCTTTCCATAACGTGGTTGTTCCGGGTAAAAGCTGCAATGAATTGGTAAAGATATTAGATGACGACCAAAATCTCGCGGACATCGTTGTTGCGGACAATCAAATTTTGGTGAAGTCCAAGCATATTCTGTTCTATTCCCGTCTCTTGGAAGGAACCTATCCGGACACGACCAGAATTATTCCACAAGGAAGCAAAACGGAGATCACCGTTAGCACCAAGGAGTTTTTGCAATCCATTGAGCGCGCTTCCTTGCTGAGCCGCGAAGGCAAATCGAACGTAGTCAAGCTCGTTACGATGCCTGATGGAACCGTCGAAATTACGTCCAATGCACCCGAAATCGGGAAAGTAACGGACATTTTGATGCCAAAAGCAATGAATGGCGAAGAATTGAAAATTTCATTCAACGCCAAATACATGATCGATGCGCTGCGTGCAATCGATAGCGCGGAAATTAAAGCGAGCTTCAGTGGCCCGATGAGTCCATTTGTGATTCGTCCGACCGATCATGACTGGATGCTCCATCTGATTTTGCCAGTTCGTACGTACTAATTAGTTTTTACGTAAAAGAAAGGAGCCAAGCCATGCGTGAGGTTTCCATTAGCACAGACTATATTGCTCTCGGCCAATTTTTGAAGCTGGCTGAAATCATTGATACGGGGGGAATGGCCAAAGCTTTTTTGGCTGAGGTTCCGATCCAGGTCAATGGAGAGTTGGACAACAGACGTGGACGCAAGTTATATCCTGGCGATGAAGTAGCGATTGAAGGCTATGGTCGCTATCAAGTGGTACGCCCCTGAGAGGAGAGCGTGATTCTTGTTTCTCAAGAACCTGTCGCTAACCAATTATCGCAACTACGAAACGATGTCCCTGTCGTTTGACGGTCCCATCCAGTTGTTTATTGGCAACAACGCTCAAGGGAAAACGAATGCTCTCGAATCGATCTATGTTTTGGCACTCGCCAAATCCCACCGAACGCCCCGCGACAAGGAGCTAATTTCCTGGGATGCCGATTATGCCACGATCCGTAGCGATGTTCTTCGTCGCTACGGTTCTGTTCGTTTAGAGCTGCAGTTGACAACCAAGGGAAAGCGGGCCAAAATCAACGGAATGGAACAGCAGAAGCTGAGTGCTTATGTGGGGGCATTGAATGTCGTCATGTTTGCACCCGAGGATCTTTCCATTGTCAAAGGCGCACCTGCCCAGCGCAGACGCTTCATCGATATGGAAATCGGTCAGGTTTCACCTACGTATCTTTATTATTTGAGCAATTACAACAAAGTACTGGCCCAGCGAAATCAGCTTTTAAAGGATTTGGCCATGAAAAAAAGTAACTCGCTGGAAATGCTGGCAATTTGGAATACCCAATTAGCCGATTTAGCGGTAAAATTGTTACGGAAGCGTTTTGAGTTCATTCGGAAGCTGGAGACGTGGGCACAGGAAATCCACACTGGCATTACCGATGGCAGGGAAAGACTTTCTTTGCATTACGTTAACTCATCGCCCGTAACAGAAGAAATGACGATAGATCAGGCTGTAGATAAAATGCTTGCTGCCTACGAAGAGGTTCGCGACCGGGAAATCATGCGGGGGAGCACCCTGATTGGGCCACACCGTGATGATTTTTCACTTAAAGTGAACAACATGGATGTGCAAACGTATGGTTCCCAGGGACAGCAACGCACCAGTGCGCTGTCCATTAAATTAGCCGAAATTGAGCTGATTAAAGAAGAAGTGGGAGAATACCCCGTTCTGTTGTTGGATGATGTCTTGTCAGAGTTGGATGAACATCGGCAAACATTGCTGCTCGAAACCATTCAGGATCGAGTACAGACGTTTGTAAGTACCACAGGTGTGGAAGGCTTAAAGCATCAGGTTCTCCAGCAAGCCTCTCGTTTTTACGTGAGGGAAGGGAAAATCTCCGGAGAAAGGTAGGGGGTACAGGGATGTTTATTCACATTGGTGGAGATACTGTGGTGAGCACGAAGGAAGTCATTTCCATTCTTGATCATCAGACTGTGAAATCCTCAAAAATCAATAAAGCGTTCTTACTCGAAAAAAGTAAGACAGTTGTTGACCATAGCGAGGAAGAAACGAAGTCTTATGTAATCACCAAGAACGCCATTTACTGTTCACCTATTTCTTCTCTGACGCTGAAGCGACGCGCTCAGTTCGTGGACAGCTTGGATCAGTTTCCCTTTGTACAAGCTGAAGTGGAGGAGTTGACAGAGTAGTGGATCAAGTGACGACGAAAGATACAAACTACGATGCGAGTCAGATTCAGGTACTGGAAGGGTTAGAGGCAGTTCGGAAACGTCCCGGCATGTACATCGGGTCGACCAGCAGCCGAGGTTTGCATCACCTGGTATGGGAGATTGTCGACAATGCCATTGACGAGGCGCTAGCCGGTTATTGCGACGAGATCTTGGTGGTCATTCATCCAGACAACTCCGTATCCGTAACCGATAACGGTCGAGGAATCCCGACCGGCATTCATGAAAAGACCGGGAAATCTACTGTTGAAACCGTTTTGACTGTATTGCACGCCGGTGGTAAATTCGGCGGTGGCGGATATAAAGTGTCTGGCGGTCTTCACGGGGTAGGTAGCTCGGTAGTAAACGCGCTATCCGAATGGATGGAAGTTGAGGTTAAACAAAATAACCAGGTATACTTCATGCGCTTTAAAGTAGGCGCACCGGATGCCGATCTTGCTGTTGTGGGCGAGACCGAAGAGACAGGAACAAAAGTTACCTTCAAACCCGACCCGACTATTTTTACCGAAACAACGGTATTTGAATACGAGATTTTGCAAAAACGTATTCGCGAGCTGGCGTTCCTTAACAAAGGATTGCGCATCACGCTGAAGGATGCACGTCCAGATCACCAGAAGGAAGAGTCTTTCTGCTACGAGGGCGGTATCATCCAGTTCGTAGAACACTTGAATAAAAACCGGGAAGCTCTACATGACGATGTGATTTATTGCGAAGGAGAAAAAGAAGGTCTTGTCGTGGAGGTTGCCCTTCAGTACAACGACAGCTATGTGAGCAACATCTACTCTTTTGCCAATAACATCAACACGCATGAGGGTGGTACTCACGAAACCGGATTTAAAACGGCTCTTACCCGTGTTATTAACGACTACAGCCGCAAGTTTAACTTCCTGAAGGAAAAGGATCCGAATCTTTCCGGGGACGATGTGCGTGAAGGCATTACCGCGATTATCTCCGTAAAAATTCAAGAGCCTCAGTTCGAAGGACAAACAAAGACAAAGCTGGGTAACTCGGAAGCGCGTAGCATTACTGAGTCTGTCTTCGGTGACCGTTTTAACACCTTTATGGAAGAAAACCCGGGTGTAGCCAAAAAAGTTGTGGAAAAAGCGCTCATGGCCTCTCGTGCCCGTGAGGCAGCTCGTAAAGCACGTGAAATGACTCGTCGCAAGAGTGCTCTGGAAGTAAGTGCTTTGCCAGGTAAACTGGCGGACTGCTCTTCCAAGGACGCATCCGAATCTGAACTGTTCATTGTAGAGGGTGACTCTGCGGGCGGTTCTGCGAAGATGGGACGGGATCGTCATTTCCAAGCTATTCTTCCTCTTCGTGGTAAGGTATTGAACGTAGAAAAAGCGCGTCTGGACAAAATTCTCGGCAACAACGAGATCCGTGCTATTATTACGGCTTTGGGAACGGGTGTTGGCGAAGACTTTGATATTACAAAGGCACGCTACCACAAAGTCGTTATTATGACGGACGCCGACGTCGACGGATCGCATATTCGTACGCTTCTACTGACGTTCTTCTTCCGCTACATGAAACAATTGATTGAAGCGGGGTATATTTATATTGCGCAGCCGCCTCTCTACAGCATCAAGCAAGGGAAGACGTTGCATTATGCTTATACCGACAAGCAGCGTGATGAGGTTCTCGCTACCTTGAAGGCTCAACCGAAGCCGAACGTCCAACGCTATAAAGGACTAGGTGAGATGAATGCCGATCAATTGTGGGAGACTACAATGGATCCAGAAGTCCGTACGTTGCTTCAGGTGGATCTGGAGGATGCTATGGATGCCAATATGGTGTTTGAGACCCTAATGGGTGACGAAGTAGAGCCTCGCAGGGAGTTTATAGAGCAATACGCGGCAAATGTACGCGATCTAGATATTTAAATTGGGAACGAAGAAAAGCTTGTCCTTTACCGGGCAAGCTTTTTCTTAATGAAAATATAAAAATACATTTGAAATATACGATGAACATGACTTATAATAGATTTTGCTTTTGTTAACCTCGTCTTTCACAAAAAAGTTCACCCACACAATAAAAAAAAACAAATTTTCTATTGCAATGAACTTAAAGGTGTGATAGATTAAAGTTCCGGAAGTAATTACGGGCCTATAGCTCAGTTGGTTAGAGCGCACGCCTGATAAGCGTGAGGTCGGCTGTTCGAGTCAGCCTAGGCCCACCACTTACATAGCTGACATGACAAGCGTGTCACGAAAGCGTTAGGATGGGGCTGTAGCTCAGTTGGGAGAGCGCCTGCCTTGCAAGCAGGAGGTCATCGGTTCGATCCCGTTCAGCTCCACCATTCTAAAACATCATTATTCCTCGGTAGCTCAGTTGGTAGAGCAATCGGCTGTTAACCGATCGGTCGGCGGTTCGAGTCCGTCCCGAGGAGCCATTCAGATGGCCCGTTGGTGAAGCGGTTTAACACAGCAGCCTTTCACGCTGTCATACAGGGGTTCGAATCCCCTACGGGTCACCTAGCAAAACGCCCTGCAATTGCAGGGGTCCTGGAGGCTTAGCTCAGCTGGGAGAGCATCTGCCTTACAAGCAGAGGGTCGGCGGTTCGATCCCGTCAGCCTCCACCACTTTTAACAACTGAATGTTTTACATGGAGCTGTGGTGAAGTTGGAGTTCACGCCGGTCTGTCACACCGGAGGTCGCGGGTTCGAGTCCCGTCAGCTCCGCCATTTTTCTCAAGCGATGGCGAAACAATTACGCTTGAGGCTCGGTAGCTCAGTCGGTAGAGCAGAGGACTGAAAATCCTCGTGTCGGCGGTTCGATTCCGTCCCGAGCCACCATTTGTACAAAACACGCCGGTATAGCTCAATTGGTAGAGCACCTGACTTGTAATCAGGGGGTTGTGGGTTCAAGTCCTATTGCCGGCACCATTTTTTCTTTGAAAGTTGAATAAGCTTTGCTTTTGAAGGACAAGCTTGGGGAGATAGTGAAGTGGCTAAACACGGCAGACTGTAAATCTGCTCCCTCCGGGTTCGGCGGTTCGAATCCGTCTCTCCCCACCATCTTTACTTCATGGCTATTGGGGTATAGCCAAGCGGTAA